>JBAWYN010000001.1:0-55966 GCA_037143535.1 Acidimicrobiaceae bacterium
TTCTGTATTCGAGAAAGACCAGCGGTGATTGACTCGGCCTTCTCGTACTCAACAGTGAATCCTTCGTCGGTGAGTGATTGAGCAAAATGGCGAGCACTAGAAATGATGAAGAACAGGCGCTCTTTGTGCCAATTTCTTCCTGAGATCATCCCGGTGCTCTCAACGAACACAATTACATCGTTCTGGATGTCGGCGCTTTTAAGGCCCCCATAGTGGCGGTGGAGTTGATCAAAAGGAACGTAGATAATCCGCTTCATTTGCTCTTCCGACAGCGCTCGCTACAGAACTTCACTTGATCCCAGTTCTTGGCCCACTTCTTTCGCCATTCAAATTCGAGCTGACAATTGACACAGATTTTGGGGTCAAACCCGTTTTTTGTCTTGGCTGAACGAGTCATAGGCGAGCAGGGGAGTGGTCTATCCCTGCAATTTTGGGGTAGTGAAGTTCTCCAAGTAGCGGTTTCGACCCATCATCTTTCGCTGGGTTGACTGGTGGGTCAGAATCCAGAACTGATTTGCGTTAATCGCGTACACAATTCGTCCAGCAACGTCTGCTGGATTCATGGCGTAGGAATTGAGCATCTTGGCAATGTCCTTCATGTCGGTGCCGGCTGGCGGTGGCATCTCTGCAACGGCCGGAGCATTACGTGTTGAGTTGAAGATCTGGGTGTCTACAAACTCAGGACAGAGGCAAGTGACATTCACATTGGTGCCTTCAAGCTCCATTGATAGTGACTCAGAGAGACCGACCATTGCGTACTTAGACACGTGGTAGCTACCAAGCATTGGAGAAGAGGTGAGTCCGGCTTCAGAAGCCGTGACAACAACGTGACCTTCATCTTGGTCAATGAGGTTTTGAATAAATGCGGAGATGGTGTAGCCAACGCCGAGGACGTTCACTCCAATAACCCAGTCCCAACCAGTAGGACGTTCAGCCTTGATTGGCTTTCCTGATGCAACACCTGCGTTAGCGAAGATGACATGGACTGTTCCGTACTTAGCGAGAACTTCGTCGCGCATCTTGAATACTGCTGAGGCGTCAGCTACGTCACAAACAATTGCAGTCACTTTTTCGCCAGCGGTGATGAGTTCGTTTGCTTCACGCATAAGGACTGGTTCTTCGATGTCAACCATGACAACGCTCATACCTTCAGCGAGAAAACGCTTGGTGGTGGCGAGTCCGATTCCAGATGCTGCGCCAGTGATGACGGCTACCTTGTCTTTTAATTCCATCTTCTTCTCCTTAATGGGCGAGTGACATACCTACGACAAAACAAATTGATCCCACCACGGGGGTAGTGATGAGTAGCACCATTGAATACTTCCAATGGTGCGTACGAGCGAGGATAACCGGAATTGCGAACGCTGACGAGGCAGTCGTCAACCCCCCACAAAATCCCGAAACAATGACTTGGTGGATGTGAGCATCCGACGTTCCAGTCAGCTTGTAGGTTGCCCATCCGGCAATTCCAGTTCCGATGACATTCGCCGCTACCGTTCCAATTGGACGCTGCGTCGGATGACGTAGGCGAACTGCGAACTCCATTAGGAAGCGAACCACGCATCCGAGGGCTCCAAAAACTCCGACGAGAAGAAGAATCATTCCCTCGCCCCCTTAAGTCCGAGCCATCCAGAAAAAAGGCTCAAAACGAACAGGCAGGAGAAGGTTAAAAATGCGGCTGGCACACTCAGGTGCCAGATTCCTGACAAAGTGACGAAAATCGCCGAATAGGACGTGTACCCACCCAGTAGTCCAGTGATTAGCAATAATCGCATGGGATTATCAAAATGATTGTCTCTAAGTGGTCCAACGAGCAGTCTGGTGGCTAGGTAGATCCCAGAGAGATTGATGGCGGCGAGAACCCAGGGGATATGTGAGACCCACGTTGACTGGTTGGCAGCTGGCTGGAGCTTCATTAAAACGTCTCGAATAATTGTTCCGACGAATCCGCCAAGAGCCACGACAGAAATCGAAGTGAAAAACATCTTCGGTGTAACTGCGCGTCGAGTATTCATTGCGTTCTAAAACTACTTGGCGACAAGTCAGGGAAGCGTTATGTAAAAAGGTCTGAATGTCTTATTGTTTCAGTGCATTTATAACTTTACATAACGTACATTATCGGCTTTATACCCAAATACGTCAGATACTGTTGTTCCATGTCTAGTGCTGAACGCGTCCTCTTTCGAGTCATCTGGGGTGACTTCTACAAAGGAATGTTTCAAGAGCTCGTTATGGCGTTTGATCCAGATGAAGCCCTCGTGATTGCCAGCGAACTTCGACCTGAACTCCCTAGACCTCGAGTGGCGATTTTGGCCTCAGTTACATCCATGGATGCACAGTGATTGTTGCTGTACCCATAGAAGCCATTGGCGGCATGCTCGTTCCCTTGGTGCCACGGGCGCTGATGTTGGCTATGTAGGTTCCGATAGCTACGTGAGTGACCGTATACGTCAGAACTTTGCCAACCTGAATCGGAGCGAGTGACTGACCTTTCTTTTCAAAGAAGATTTGATAGCCGCTGATACCCGAATATCCCTTCGGCGCTGACCAGGTCAACTTGACATTGAAATAGAGGCACTTGTTCGCTGGGGTCGGTGTACCCGTTGCTGGGTCAATTTTGGTGATGCAGATCTGCGTCGCAGTGACGTTGCTTGCTGGTGGGTTGTACATTGCCGCCTCTACCCCAGTTCCGATAACTGAAACTAGAAGTGGTGCCAGTGCCACACTCGCCATGACCGCTTTTAGAGATTTCTTCATGATTCAGAGCCTACCAATCGTTCTCAAAAGTAGGTGGTCACTCCCCTCTACACTGAGCCTATGGAAAATCTTTTTGATGTCTCAGGCAAGGTTGTACTCGTAACTGGCGGATCTCGCGGCATTGGCGAAATGATCGCAACCGGTTTTATTAATGCTGGAGCGAAGGTGTACATCTCAGCTCGTAAGGCGCAGGCGTGCGACGACCTCGCGGCAGAACTTTCAAAAATCGGTACATGCATCTCTATTCCCGCCGACCTCTCCTCTGAAGAAGAGTGCAAGCGTCTCGCTGAAGAGATTGCCAAGCGCGAGGACCACTTGGATGTACTCGTAAACAACGCTGGTGCCACCTGGGGCGCTCCAATGGCTGAAACTGATGAAGCATCGTTCGAGCGAGTTCTCTCAATCAACGTGAAGGGTGTCTTTCACCTTTCGAAGTTTCTCCGACCTCTTCTTGAAAAGGCTGCGAAGCCGGGGTCACCTGCTCGCATCATCAACATTGGATCGATTGACGGAATTCATGTTCCAATCATGGAGACATTCGCATACTCCGCATCAAAGGCTGCAGTTCATCAAATGACTCGCCACCTCGCAAAGGCCATGGCGCCAAACGTCACAGTGAATGCAATCGCACCTGGCCCATTTGAGTCAAAGATGATGGCGGCAACGCTGAAGGCTTTCGGTGATCAGATTGCTGGCAACGCACCAATGAAGCGAATCGGACAACCTTCTGATATGGCAGGGACAGCAATCTTCCTGTCATCGAAAGCATCAAGTTACATAACTGGAGCAATCATTCCTGTTGACGGCGGAATCGCTACTACCGCTTAATTGATTGGCTTAGTTCCGAGCGTTAGTTTGATGCTGAGGTGCTTGGTGCCACGAACAATCGAAATCGTGATCACGTCGCCTGGGTGATGAGACGAAATTACTTGCTGGACGTCCGCTCCCCCACCAATTGTGGTGCCGTTGATACCAACAATGATGTCGCCTTGCAAGAGTCCTGCAGATGCTGCGGGGGTTCCAGAAATAACACTCATGATGACGGCACCACTCGCTACGGAGAATCCATATTGCTGCTGGAGCGATGGAGTTAGCGATTCCATTTCAATACCCATGTAGGCACCATGATTTACGACAGTCTGTCCGGCCAGCAACGACTTAAGGAGTGACTGAATTGTGGCCGCAGGTATTGCGAAGCCAATGTTCTGAGCTGATGAACCATCTGCAAGGGTGCCAGCGACCGCAGTGTTCATTCCAATAACGTTTCCAGAAGCATCAAGAAGCGGTCCTCCAGAGTTGCCTGGATTGATTGCGGCATCAGTTTGGATCATGTCGTTAAGCGTTTCGGTTGACATTGACGATGAGGCAGTAACGGTACGCCCCAGCGCTGAAACGATTCCTGTAGTCACAGTAGGAGTGCCCGCTGCAAGTCCCAGAGCGTTTCCAATCGCAACAACTGCATCACCGACACTTAGTTTTTTAGAATTGCCGAAAGAAACTGCAGGCAGCCCAGAAATGTTGTTGATGCGAATCAGTGCAACATCATTTATTGGATTCGTTCCTATGAGCGTGGCTGGAAGCTTCTTGGTAGAACCAGAACGAGTCACTGTGATTGAACCACCAAACGTTGCCGCAGCAATCACGTGATTGTTGGTCATGACGAGCCCATTGGAAGAGATAATCATCCCGGTCCCTTGATCCTCGCCTCCGTTGCCTTGAACATCGATTGAAACGACACTCGGAAGTAGTCGTTGAACCAGTTTTGGAATGCTTTGTCCGTTGGGAAGAATTGCTGCACCGGGGGAATTGGTAACGGACTGAATAGTGAGGCCGTTTACAGAAGATGAACTTCCCGATGCGTAGTGACCAGCGAGACCACCAATAAGAGCTGCGACGAGGAGCAGACCTATTCGACTAGACAGAATCGACTTCGGACCAGCCTTTTGTGAAGCGAGTGGGACCTCATCGACAATGACCTTTGCTTCTACCGGTGCAGGCGTTGGAGTAGCCGGTGGTTGGCTGAGGACTGGTTCGGTTGCTGACTTCTCAACAACATCCCTCAGAATTTCAGCGAGGGTGCGCTCGTCTGGTTGCTGGCTTGGAGTCTCGTCGCTCATGGGTTCCACCTTAGGACGAAAGATTAATAAATGAATAAATCCCGGTTGAAAAATTGATGCCCCTTGGAGCGACTAAGATTTATCTCTGTGTCAAGACGTATAGAGATCGAAATTACGAGCCTTAATGGTGACGTAGCAACATGGCGTGCTGCTGGGGCAAAACTCCCTAAGGGCACGCTCAGCGCAGCTTTGGTTCAAGGTGGCGCCGTTGTAGGCAACGTCTACCGTGCCGACGTGGAAAATTACATGGACGGCATTGAAGTTATTGCCGTGCTTCCTCCTAAGACTGCTTCCCCACTCGACCCACGCAAAGAACGTCTTGAAATAATCGCTAAAGAAAATACCGGTCCTGACGTTGTTGTTACCTACGCACCGAAAGGTCGCGGAGGACGTCGTGACGGTGAACGTCGTGAAGGTGACCGCAAGGATTCGAAGCGCTCTTCAAGCCGTCCTGGTTCAAAAGACCGCGGTGGCGCACCAACTGGTGAAAAGTCTGAGCGCGGACCGCGTACAGAGCGACCAGCTCGCTCTGCTCGTCCAGCTCGCCCATCTGGTGCTCGCACCGGTGGACCTGTTGAAGCCCCGATTACAACTATTTATCGAAACGCACTTCTAGCGACCCTTTCACCTGAGCAACTTCCAGTTGCTGAGCAATTGCTTCGTGGTGGAATGCCTGCCGTGAGGTCTGCTGTTGCAGAACAGAACAAGAACGCCACAGCGCAGGGACGCCCAACAATTGATCCTGAGACTATTGACCGCATTGCAGAAGAACTTCTTGGCAAGACAAACCTTGCTCTCTGGAAGGACAAAGCAGCTGGCGCTATTGGAGCAGGGCGTGAACTACGTCTTCGTGACCTTCGTGCCGTTGTTACTTCAGCAAAGACTGTTTCACTTGATGACGAAGGTCGCCTGCAGTTGAAGGAACTTCAGACTGCTCTCACTTCAAAAGTCGATCACCTTCGCACTGTTTGGAACGAAAAGCTAGAAACTGCTCTTAACTCCAAGAATGTTGCTGAGACACTTCGCTTGGTTGCTCGCCCACCAGACATGTCAACTCGCGTTACGGCGGAAATGGCCGCGAAGGTTGTCACCATGACTTCTGAAGCCCTTACTGCTGAACTTGACCCAGCCGCATGGAATGAAATCGTGACGCTTGCCGTTGACACTTCAATTCGTCGCAACATCAAGCCAGTTGGAATTCCAGCAAACGAGATGAGCAAGGCTCTGGCGATTAAGAACGCTGGTGCTATTCCTGAGCTAGCGAAGCTTCTCGGAATGCCTGTTCCTCCACCACCACCGCCATCACGCGCGCCACGACGTCCGGCTAATCGCCGCGCATCGTAAGTAAACGAGCTTTCCAGCCAATCGATTCGTAGAGCGACTTAGTCGCCCTATCTCCTGGAAGTGCGAAGCCATCAACAGCTCCAGCGCGACTGATCATCTCAGTAATCATCTGCTTTGCAATTCCGTTTCTGCGATTAGCTGGTCGAACGTAGATTCCAAGAATCACCGAATCACGACAAAGCGCAAAACCAGCTCCAGATTCTTCGAGCCATAGTTCACCACTAGCAACGCTGAGCTTGAGCAGTTCGCTACTACTTAGTCCGTTGCCAATTTGAGCCATGAGCTCGACAGCACCCCTGGCGTCTTCGATGCCCTCGAGGCATTCGCTCCAAAGTGTTTCAATCTCTGGAGTCACGGTTGAACTCAGAGCGACCGACATGCAATCTCGATCAGACGCAGTCGCGGCAAAGAGTCTTCTGCTTGTCAGCCAACTGAGACATCTTCTTCAGAAGTCGACATGACTTGCAGCGGAATTCGTCATCTTGCTTTGGAAGCAGGATTTCACTCGGGTCCAGCGTCGGATCAACCTCAGCGGTTGGTGCCTCGTCGTCGTCTTCAGGTGTGGTGTCTCGGCGAATGGTTTCAGCGAGAACTTCGTCAAGAGCTAGTTCGACATCTGCTTCGTCAGCGACATCTTCAATTTCCTCAGGGACAGCCGGAACCGCACTCTCCTCTTCGATTACAGCTTCGTCTTCTTCGTCTGAGTCTTCGTCGACTGCAAGGACATCGCCGTCCTCGATTTCAGCACCTTCTTCGATGATTTCTTCTTCGAAACCGTCGGCTAGTTCGCCTTCGTCGAATACTTCATCTTCTCCGTCATCGGACATAAATTCCCTTTATTACTCTTTATTTGTAGCGTTGGCAGTGTAGGTCGTAAAAGTGCTGATTACATGTCAATTCGCTTAAAAATCCCTAATACTTGGATTTTTTAGGAATTTGAGCGTTTTCTTTCTGCATTTCGCTCTGCTTCAAGTCGTTCTAGGTCAGTATCAGAGAAATCTACGTAACTCATTGAGTCTGCAATTGCAGCGTGTCCCGCCTCTTCACGAATGAGCCTTGCCATCTCGTGAGCAACTCTGCGGTAGCTCGGGTGACCCTGGGGTCCGGAGCGAAGCTCAATGAGGTGCATTGCTTCTCTGGCGTTCATTTCCATGACGTATCTGATTCTGAAAGCCAATGCGACGCAGTACTGCGCTTGTTCCGGGAACTGCTCTCGCATGTCGTAGTAGAGGCTTGCTGAGCGTTCTAGGGACGCTACAAAGGGTTCTGTGAGCCCCGCTTCCTCAATTATGTCTGGAACATCGAAACCGAGCTCAACCGTGAGGGGTTGCCATTCAATGGTGAGCAGTCGGTGACGCTGGAGATCTCTGAAGGCGCCGTAGTCAGTAACTAGCTCGAATCGGTACATCGTTGACTCGAAGGCACGACCTGGGCGGTGACGACGGTTCTTGCGATCACCTGCGTAGGTTGCGATCAATTTTGAGCGATCGCCAGAATTCATTGTACCAACGCGCTTAGATGCTTCTTCTTGGGACATTGTCGAGTTCGCGAAGACGATTGCTTCCAGAATCTTTGATTCGCCATCCTTGTCGTAAGCAGCAAGACGAACATGTTCGCCTGGTTCTGCTTCGATGTCATTCCACATAGAAGCAATGAGATCTTTGGTTGCACCCTTGGTTTCTGCCAAGTAGGTCGTCCAGGCAACTCCACGTTCTGCAATGTTCACTCTCTTCAGGAATGAAGGAATTACCTTTACGAGTTCATCCATCATGAGCTTTGAGTAGTCACGAACTTCTGGAAGCGGATGAGCTCTCATTCGAAGTAGTAGCGATTCGTATGCCTGTCCTGATGCGTAGATTCCGAGGTTTGAAATAGCTGACGCTGGAAGAAGTCCTCGAACAGCGTCAAGTGCTTTTGCACGAATTGCTTGTCGGTAAACAAAGTCGGTGTCTTCTGCAGTCTTTGGGAATTTTTTAGTTAGAAACTCAACCAGCTGTGGGAGCAATTCGGCGTAGGTGTCGAACATTCGGTCCATCTCACCTACGTAGCGAGCCCCAAAGGACGACATGGTGACATCGTGGTCGCGGTAGTAACGGTAATGACCGTTGCTGAGACGCTTGTCATAACCGAGGTAACGGGTCGATTGTTCGAGGTAGCTCATGAGCCGTCCCCATTCAAGAACCTTCGTCAAAACATTGCTTGCTTGCTCGCATGCGAGGTGAACTCCACCAAGTTGTGCAACAGAGTCGTCACCGTATTCAAAGAAGATCTTCTCGTAAAGACTTTCAGCCTTATCAAGTCCAATGGTGGCATCAATGCCAATGTCGCCGGTGAGGTCTAAATCGCCAATGAACTCGTCGAGGAATAATCTACGAAGACTCTTTGTACTGCGTGAATAACGAGCGAATAAGGCACCTTTAACAACCTCTGGGAGGTTTACAAGAGCAAAGACCGGAGACTCAAGATTCGTGAAATACCGACGAAGGATTGTGGCTTCTTCTTCTGTGAATTCCTCAACGGCATAAGAGTGCATGGATAGAAAAGATTAGAGCGCAAAGTCCCCTTAAGGGTGGACGCTAGAAGCGCCGGCAACAACGCTTCTGAGCACATAATCACGGGCTTCGGCGGCCACATCAGCCACTGCCGTGAGGTTGCTCATGCGGGCCAACTGCTCGCAAAGATCAGCTACCTGCTTGGCGTTTCTGACGAAGTCACCAGGTGAAGTTTGACCAATTTCGGCGTCGGCAAGGTCAAGTACAACGCTGAGTGATGAACCTCTCGCCCACGCTGTGATCGTCGTCGCAAACTTGCCGTCTGGCTCCTTGGTGTGAGGAACCTTGTAACGCTCCTCCACTTCTCTGATCAGTGCATTCGTTGTCTGAATTTCGTGGAGTCGGTCAGTTATGTTGGCTCGGCGTTCGCTGCCAAGGCGGTCATTAATGTTTTTCTTCTTAGTTGTTACGTTCTTACCGGCGTGAGGTGCCCTGGTTGAACGCTTCGACTCAAACACGAAGCAAGAAAGAAGTCCGGCGAGTTGAGCCGGCTCTAAGTCTTCAAAGACTCCACTCGTAATTGACTCGGCAATGAGAAGGTCGCACTCGTGATAGATCGAACGCAGCAATTGTCCTTGAGCATTGAGTTTCCAGCCATCGGTATAGCCAAGCTCTTCCAGCACCTTGTGTCGTGCAACCATCTGGTCGCCCAGTGGCCTCTTGGACGGCGTTGCTCGGCGATCGGTTTCGAACTGAGCGTACGAACACTGCACGACTTCTAGAGCGGTTTCGAACTCAAAGTGATTGATGAGGTTTGCCGTGAAGTTGTACGTGGGTCTGAATGAAGAGTGAAGATCTGAAGGCGGAGCAAGTGCAACCCTTCCAACGTCATGAAACTCAACCTCGTTGGTGAAGCACACAATTGCGTGTCCTTCGTCGTCGAGTCCACGTCTTCCTGCTCGTCCAGTCATCTGAGAGAACTCTCCACTGGTGAGGAATTTGCGACCCGAGTCTGAGTACTTAGTGAATCTTTCGAGAGCAACTGAGCGTGCTGGCATGTTCACGCCGAGCGCCAGTGTTTCAGTAGCGAACACGACGGCGAGAAGTCCTTCTTCGAAGCACTTTTCAACGATTTCTCGGAATGCTGGAACCATACCTGCGTGGTGAGCGCTTATGCCTCGTCGAAGACAGTCGACAAACTCGTCGTAGTCGAGTGCCTTTAGGTCGTCTTCACTGAAATTCAAGAGTCGTGCTCGAGCGATGTCTTCTATTTCACGGCGTTGATCTGGTGTCGTAAATAAGAGCCCATCGCGTCTGATTTGACTAACCGCATCGTCACAGGCAGCTCTGGAGAAAATGAACACAATCACCGGAAGCAAACCTTCGAGTTCAAGAGTCTGAAGTAACTCACTGCGGCGTGGAGCTCTGAATGGTGGCGGCGGTGCCGATGATTTTGGACCCTTCCACTTAGGCCCTGGTCGAAAGCGACGAGTGTTCTTCATCATGTTGTCAACTTTTTTCGCCTCGTCAGAGAGCTTGCCTTCGTTGAGAAGATCCGAGATCTCGGCATAGGGCTGACCACGGCGAACAATCGCGAAGTGATTGTGGAGCTCAATTGGTCGGGTCTTTTCGATGATCACTGAGGTTGGTCCTCTAACCGATTCAAACCACTCGCCTACGAAAGCTGCGTTGCCGATTGTGGCAGACAGGGCGACGAAACGAACGGGTTGCGGGGTCAGGATAATTACTTCCTCCCAAACTCCTCCACGGAACTGGTCTTGTAGGTAGTGAACTTCATCGAGTACCACCAGGCCAAGGGTCATGATCTGCGTCGACTCAGTGAGCAACATGTTTCTAAGGACTTCTGTGGTCATGACAATAATGTCGGCATTGCGGTTGATCGAGGTGTCGCCAGTAAGGAGTCCTACGCGGTCTTTTCCGAAGAGCTTGGAGAGCTCGTGAAACTTCTGGTTCGAGAGAGCCTTAAGTGGTGTTGTGTAGAAGGCACGTTCGCCTTTTTCGAGAACTTTCCCAATTGCGTAGTTAGCAATCAGGGTCTTTCCAGCACCAGTTGGCGCACTAACGAGGACATTGACGTTCTGGTCAATCGCTTCGATCGCGTTCAGTTGAAAGTGGTCTGGTCCAAAGCCAAGTCCATCGATGAACCTGCTCCGGTAATCGCCGGTGCTCATTTTCTAAATAGTTTTCCAACACCTATTGAACCAAAGTAGAAAACAACCAGTGGAACAGCTAGAGCGCACATCGAGAGAGGGTCTCCGCTAGGAGTGAATACAGCTGAGGCAATGGTGATGCCAATGCAGGCATAACGCCAGTTGTGAATAAGTGTTTTAGGTGTAACAGCACCCGCCAGCTGGAGTGCAACCAGAACCACTGGAAACTCGAATGTGAGTCCGAATGCGAACAACATCAGCGTGATCAGCGATAGGTACTGATTCGGGTTGTACTGCGTGATCAAGGTGTTTCCACCAACCGCTTGGAGGAATGCAAGAGCGTGACCGAAACTGAGATACGCAACAACCATTCCAATTACGAAGAAAATAACGGCAGCGATTACGAATGGAATTATGTACTTCTTTTCATTCTTCTTTAATCCAGGGTTAATAAAACGCCAAGCCTGCCAAAAGATAACTGGTAGAGAGAAGATCATTCCACCGTAAACAGAGATTTTGATACGAAGAGATAATCCATCCAATGGATTCGTGATCAGAAACTTGCAATTGCTAATGCTCACAGAACAGTAAGGATGTTGCAACCACTTAAGAATTGGTGCATACAAGAGGAAAGAAACAACACCGAAAACGAAGACACTAATTGTCACCACGAAAAAGCGATGACGCATCTCGGCCAAGTGCTCGGCTAGAGACATTCCTGTTGCGGCTTTACTAAAACGTCCCATACTTAGTTCATCGACGGATCGTTAGTTTGCGGAGTATTTTCAACAAGCGTCGTGTCAGGAGCTGGTGCTAGGTCTGTCGGAACGATTGGCAGAGCTTCAACGAGTGGAGCAACTTCTTCTCCTGCGGCTTGTTTTGCCTCTAGGTCAGCGACAATTTTTGCTGTAATTTCTTTTTCGTCAGACTGTTCAGCAAGCTTGTTGAGCATGTTCACAGGGTTTCTTGCGATTCGTGCGATGTCGCCGGCGCTAGGAAGGTCGGGCACAACTTCTCTAACTTCGGATTCAATCTTTCGCTGGATGTTTTTGAGTGACGACCAAGCAGAGCCGAGCTTTGCAGCTACTTCAGGTAGTTTGTCCGGCCCCAGCAATAGAAGTGCCACAGCAATAATGACAATGATTTTGATTGGGCTTAAATCGAACACCTAGCCATTGTAGGGCGATGGGCTCGCCCATCTCCTAGAACCAGTGGAGACGTGAAAATGGCCAAATTCTTACAAATACTTTGCCAATTATGTTTGCACGCGGCACATAGCCCCAGTAGCGGCTGTCACAAGAGTTCGGGTGGTTATCACCAATCACAAAATATGAATTTGCTGGCACGACTTGCTTTTCGATAACGCGTGCCCCGAGTGGCTCATTGTGCGGCCAGTTTTCTTTTAAGGCAACTCCGTTCACAAGAATGGTGTCTCCTTTTGAAGACACCTTGTCCCCGGGCACAGCCACAACTCGCTTGACAAGATCAGAAACCGCATCACCACACTCCGTTGCAACGGTCGCTGGCGCCTTAAAAACGATTATGTCGCCCGTATTTACAGTTCCGAGACTCACGCTCAGTTTGTCAACGATGATGCGATCTCCAATGAGGAGAGTTGGCTCCATTGATGCTGAAGGAATGTAATAGGTCTGGAAAATGAACACACGAGCAAAAGCGGAAACGAGAAGCGCAATTGAAATAATTACGATCCATTCGATGCCGGCCCTTCGTCTCCGGCGTCTCCCTCTAGCCCTCTTCTGGCGTTTGAGGTCTTCTTCAGACTGCATGAAGCCCATACCGGTGTATTCATCAGCGAAGGACGAAACGTAAGGTGACCAGTCGAAATCGTTGATGTCGACTTCTTTGTTTGAGTTGTCCTCGTCAGTCACATGACAAGGTTAGTCGTGACGCTCCAGTGAGGAAATCAGTTTCCTGAACCGATCGTCAGTGCTCTTGAAGGGATCCTTCAAAAGCACTGTTCTCTGCATCTCGTCATTTAACTTCAAATGAACCCAGTCAACCGTGTAGTCACGACGCCACTCTTTTGCAGCTTTAATGAACGTTCCTCTCATGTGAGCACGCGTTGTCGCTGGTGGTGTCGTTGTGGCAGCTTTGATGTCGTCATCGCTCACCATGCGTGTGAAGTGATCTCTGGCCTGGCGGCGGTAGTACAGGCCTTTTTCAACATTCGTGTCGTGATAGAGAAGATCAATCAGAGCAATCTTGGGATCATCGAGCTGGATGAGCGAACGTTCTTGCTCGCGCTCGATGATTTGAAGCTTCGCAATCCAGTCAACACGGTCACTCAACTGCATTGGGTCGCTTCGATATTGCTCAATCACTTCACGCCAAAGTTGAACAGCGTACTTTTGATCTTCCGGAAGTTCATCATGGCTCTGTACGAAAGCCTCTGCTCGCTCGCAAAGATCTTCTTGGATCTCGAGTGCCGTCATGTCTCGACCATTAACCAGCTTCACTGGCTCTTTGCTCCATAGGTCATAGGAGATGTCTCTCAGGGCGTTGATTGGAGAAGCCATGTTGTAATCACGAAGCACCGTCTGCTTATCTTCAATCATCGCGAGCACGACAGCTGCAGTTCCAACCTTTAGATACGTAGCGAACTCACTCATGTTGGAGTCGCCAACAATCACGTGAAGTCGACGAAAACGCTCCGCATCTGCATGGGGCTCATCCCTAGTGTTGATTATTGGACGACTTCTGGTGGTCGCAGAAGAAATTGCTTCCCAGATATGCTCGGCCCGCTGACTCATTGAGTACCTCGAGCCCTTGGCGTTGGTGACAACTTTGCCAGCGCCAGTGAAGATTTGACGGCTAATCAAATACGGAATAAAAACCTGTTCGAGGCGAGTTAGATCTTCGATTCTTTCAATGCAGTAGTTCTCGTGACATCCATAGGAGTTACCCGTGGAATCTGTGTTGTTTTTAAAAAGAAAGATCTCTCCACGGATGCCTTCGTCGTCGAGTTGTTGCTGGGCATAGTCGACAAGCTCTCGGAGAATCATTTCTCCCGCTTTATCTTGGGCAACAACATCGTGAAGTGAATCACACTCGGCACTGGCAAACTCCGGGTGCGATCCGACGTCTAGGTAAAGACGACTTCCGTTCTCAAGAAAGACGTTGGAAGATCTCCCCCATGCCACGACTTTTCTAAACAGGAATCTCGATACTTCATCAGGGCTGAGTCGTCGCTGGCCACGAAGCGTGAAAGTGACACCGAACTCAGTTTCAATTCCATAGATTCGTCGAAGCATGCGGTGTCCTCTCTCGCTGTTCTATTAGCTGAGGAGTTCGCTCACTTGTTCATCATTAAGTCGTATAAAGGTTCGACGCGCACCACGATCTTCAAGAATGCACGCTTCTAGGTCTGATACTGGAATTGTTCGCTCAGGGCCAGAAATTGCACTGACGCAGTCCTTCAGTGTTTGAGACAGTGGTTTCAGTTCAGTTTCGCTGGCTGCAAATCGACCCTTGATGGTCTCGGCGTCACCACCAAGCACTGCAAACATCGGCTCATCAGTGATGGTTCCTTCGTAGCCGACTCGGTACAACTTGGTTGGACGAATGTTGTTGCCTAGTTGGGCAACCAGAACCTCAACCTCGAGGGGTTTTTGACCTTCAGAAAAGACTTGACCGAGATACTGCGCAAAGTAGTTTGCGAGTGCTCGTGCATCGACATCCTCACGTGAGTAGGTGTATCCAGTTCCATCGGCCCAGCGGATACCGGCCTCTTTCAAGCGGTCGAATTCGTTGTATTTGCCAACTCCAGCGAAAGCCAGGCGGTCATACACTTCGGAAATCTTGTTAAGTGACGCCGAAGGATTCTCAGCAACCATAACGACGCCGGTTTCGTATATCGCCGCAACAATTGAACGACCTCTGGCAATTCCCTTTTGGGCAAACTCAGCACGGTCTTTCGTTAACTGCTCTGGATTGACGTAGAAGTAATTACTCATCGAAGTGTTCCTCCAGCTATGCCACCTGAAGTAGTTCGACGGTCATTAATGGTTTTGAAACGAGCAGCAACTGTATCAACCGCTACTTCTTGGAAGCCGTCCTCATTGATGATCACCATCATTGGAAACAGCCCGCGTACGAAATCAGGCCCACCAGTGCTTGGGTCGTTGTCGCCCGCTTCGTAAAGAGCAAGTGCACCGAGTTCAAGGGCAGCTTCAAGGTCTAGGTCGCTTCTGAATCCAAGGCGCAGTGCGCTCTCTGCGAATGGAGAACCCGATCCAATTGTCGCAAAGTCGGACCTCTCGTAACAACCACCAGCTCCGTCGAACTCAAAGATGCGTCCTACTTTGTGACTGGTATCCCATCCTGCGAGCAACGGCATGACGGTGAGAGGAGTTGTGAGGTTGTTGTTCTGAATAATTGGCGAGAGGTAGTTCGCTTTACCTTCAAGACTGAGTGATGTATCGGTCATCTTCTCGTAGTGCTCGAACGAAAGTTGCGCAAGCTTGATGAACTCAATGCCGCGTGCCGCCGAGCCAGAGATTGCAATTGCTGTGAAACGATCTGCCGCTTCAATCTTTCTGATGTCTCGACTCGCAATGTAGTGACCAGTTGCTTGGCGGTCTCCCACCATGACAACTCCACCGATGTAACGAACGGCAATAACAGTGGTTGCGTGTGGAAGATCTATTGCCTCAGAAGACTGTGGAGCACTGAGCCCCGTGGTTTTCGCGAATCGATAGAAGTCGGGACCTGGATCGTCCTGCGCACTAAACAGCGGAAGACCCATTACTACTCCCCGCCCTTTTGAACGTAATTACGAACGAACTCCTCAGCGTTCTCTTCTAGGACTTCATCAATTTCGTCGAGAAGGTCATCAATGTCGTTCTTCAACTGGTCACTCTTGGTGGTGTCGACGTTTACTACGGCTTGTTCGGTGCTGGCTCGCTCGGTCTTTTGTTTTTGGATTCGTTCTTGTTCGCTCATAGTTCTTTTCTACCCGTTCATTGCCTTAAGGAGTGCACTTGCTGTTGGATTCTTTTCTAGCAAGTCTTGAGTGAGCTCTGCTGTACCTCTCAAAGGATCAAGCATTGGAACCCTCTGAAGTGGTCCTTCACCCAGGTCAAAGACCAGTGAATCCCAGTTAGCAGCCACAATTTGCTCTGGAAAGCGAGCGACGCATTGCCCGCGGAAATAGGCCCTGGTCGTCTTTGGTGGGTTGTGAACGGCTTCACTAACTTGCGCAGATGTGAACAGTTCCACCAGTCCGACTCTCTTAGCTAGGGACTTATCTTTGCGTAAATCGTGATATTGCAAATCAACAGCTCGCAGCTTGGCGTCGTTATCAAGAAGGTTGTATCGATCCTTCAGTCCTTCAATGATTCGAAGTTTGGCAAC
The DNA here is from genome assembly GCA_037143535.1 of Acidimicrobiaceae bacterium. Taxonomy (GTDB): domain Bacteria; phylum Actinomycetota; class Acidimicrobiia; order Acidimicrobiales; family RAAP-2; genus RAAP-2. The sequence goes on from JBAWYN010000001.1 coordinate 16,255, forward strand.
CCAGTCAACACGGTCTGCAACCGAAGCAGGATTATCTCTGACGCCATCGAGCATCTCTCGCCACTGTTTCATAATCAGAGATACTTCATCTTCGCTAGCAACATCTGGTGCGCCGGTCCTCTGCACAAATGAATCAGCAAGATTCCACAACTCATCTTGGAAATCCCAGGCGGTTCTTTTCTTACCGTCCTCGCAGAGCACTGCATGTGTCAGCGAAGTGTCTATTGCGAATGATCGAACGCTTTGTACTGGATGCACTGGCATGCTTGGAAAGACTCTGGCCCCCTCGGCTTCTAACAGTGAGAGCAGTAGTGAAGTTGAACCGAGCTTTACAAATGTTGCCACTTGACTCATATTGGCGTCGCCAATAATGACGTGCAGTCTCCGGTAGCGCTCCGCATCGCTATGTGGTTCATCTCGGGTGTTAACGATCGGGCGCTTGAGCGTTGTCTCGAGGCCGACAACTTCTTCGAAGAACTCAGCACGCTGACTTATTTGAAAGGAGGGATTGACTTCGAGGCCATCTTCAGTCTCAGCCCCAACCTTGCCGGCGCCGAAGATGATTTGCCTGGAGACGAAGTGTGGAACGACTGCAGCTACCACTTCTTTGAATTCCAGGTTCCTGCTCAGTAGGTAGTTCTCATGTGTTCCGTATGAATTGCCCTTGCCGTCGCAATTGTTTTTATACAGTGTCATGCGCATCGACGGATCGAGAGACTGATTAGAAACATTCATTGCTCGAAGCATGACTTCTTCACCCGCTACGTCAAACAGCGTTGCTTCGAGTGGCGTTCGACATTCTGGTGACGAGTACTCAGGGTGTGCATGATCGACGTAGAGTCGCGCACCATTCGTAAGAACGGTATTGGCGAGATGCGTCTCAACGATTGGGGCGAAGGATGTGAAATTTAAAACACCTCTTGAGTCGGAGCTTGGACTTTCACTATCGAAGTCCCAGTTGATACGAGTTCTTCCCTCTAGGGCGTACGCATTAACAATGATGCTGGAAGCCAGGATTGGATCTTGCTCAGGACCACCAGCGATGCCGTACTCAGTCTCAATACCGAGAACTTTTGGAACCTGCATGATTTAGAGGTACTGGCCGGTACCGACGTGCTGGATTGAGCGACCACCCTTGACGTCTGTTTCCTCACGATTGATGAGCGTGCGAATGAAGATAATTCGCTCACCCTTCTTCCCAGAGATGCGAGCCCAATCGTCAGGATTTGTTGTGTTCGGAAGATCCTCATTCTCGCGGAATTCTTGGCGAATTGATTCCAAGAGGTCTTCGGTGCGTACACCTTTGCCCTTCGAGGCAATCTCACGCTTCACAGCGAGTTTCTTGGCGCGTCGCACAACGTTTTCAATCATGGCTCCGCTTGCAAAGTCTTTGAAGTACAGAATTTCTTTGTCGCCACCTTGATAGGTGACTTCAAGGAATCTGTTGGTGTCGTCTATCAAGTACATGTTCTCGACTGTTTGCTCAATCATGAGACGCACTGCCTTATCGCGGTCTCCGCCACCAAGTTCTTGGATGATTGCATCATCAATCGGGAGATCTGAGTGCAGGTAGCGATGAAATATTTGAGCAGCAGCTTCTTCGTTTGGTCTTTCGATCTTGATCTTGACGTCGAGTCGACCCGGGCGAAGAATCGCAGGGTCAATGAGGTCTTCTCTGTTGGTGGCTCCAATAACGATGACGTCACGGAGTGATTCAACACCGTCGATTTCAGCGAGCAACTGGGGAACAATGGTGCTTTCCATGTCTGAAGAAATTCCAGTTCCTCTGGTTCTAAAGAGTGAGTCCATTTCGTCAAAGAAGATGATGACTGGTGTTCCCTCTTCGGCCTTTTCTCGTGCACGCTGGAATACCAGTCGAATTTGGCGCTCTGTCTCGCCAACGTACTTGTTCAGAAGTTCAGGTCCCTTGATGTTCAGAAAGTACGAACGAACGTTTTTGTTTCCCGAGAGCTCGGCAACTTTCTTTGATAGCGAATTGGCAACGGCCTTGGCAATGAGAGTCTTTCCACATCCCGGAGGGCCATAGAGAAGGATTCCCTTTGGTGCAGGTAGCTCGTAGTCCTGGAATAGGGCTCGGTGCAGATAAGGAAGTTCAACAGCGTCAGTAATTAACTCAATTTGCGCGTCAAGTCCTCCAATGTCCTCATACGAGATGTCTGGAACCTCTTCAAGAACAAGCTCTTCAGACTCTGGTCGAGCGATTTTTTCCACCAAGAGGTTTGACCTGGTGTCAAAAAGCAACGCATCGCCAGCACGCAACTTTGTTTCTTTGAGTGATTCTGCAATTTCAACGACACGCTCTTCGTCAGCTCTGCCATAAACAAGCACACGACGTTCGTCGAGAACGTCTTTCACTGTGACAACTTCACCCTGTCCGTCAGATTCGCGAACGGCAATTACGGAGAATGACTCGTTAAGGATGACTTCATCGCCACGTCTCACATCACTTGGTGTAATTCCCGGAAGAATTGAAACGCGCATCTTTCTTCCCTGCGCGTAGATGTCTACGGTGTTGTCGTCATTAAATGCAATGAATGTTCCGTACACCGCAGGCGGCATTGTTAACTTCTCAACCTCTTCTCGCAAGATGGCAATCTGGTCGCGAGTTTGTTGAATTGTCATTGTCAACTTCTCGTTGTTCGAACGAGTTTGAGATAGCTGGCCTCTCGCTTCAAGAAGCTGCTCTTCAAGAACCTCAATACGGTGATTGGCTTGTTCGATGTTGTTGAGCACGAAGTCTTGTGCGCCTAAGACGACAATCTGGTCTTCATTGTTTTCGGGCTGAATCTCATCGTGGCGGTCCATTTCTTTACCCTAGGGGAACTTTTGACCGGTTTCAAAGTTATTGAGGCCCAGAAGTTCCCGCTAAAGTAAATGAATCACTTAGGCCACGGAGGCATGCAATGAAGGTTTGGATCGACCAAGATCTGTGCACAGGAGACGGACTCTGCGAAGAGATCTGCCCATCTGTCTTCACACTCCTTGACGATGGCCTGGCCTACGTTAAGCAAGACGGTCAAGTGAAGGACTCACCCGGTGGCGCCGAAGGGCTTGCTGTTGTTCCGGCAGAGTTTGAAGAAGCAGTTGTTGAGGCCTCAGAAGAGTGCCCTGGCGAATGCATCTTTATTGAAAAGGACTAGTCCTTTTGTGGTCGACCTACGAGTCGGCGTGCTGAAGTAAGAAATCCTGTGTGTCCAACCATCCTGTGATCTGGACGAACTGATCTTCCATCGATGTGCCATGTGCGTCGGAAAATTTCGACTGTTTCTTCAAGTCCAAATTGATATTTGCGGAGCGTTTCGCGAAATAGTTGCGTCTGATTGATCGTTGGAAGATACGCCAGCAAAATTCCACCTGGACGAAGCGCCTTTTCTGCGTGTTCGACAACCAGTGACGGCTCGGGCATGTCGAGAATGATGCGGTCGAGGTCTACTTCATCGATGCCAAGTGTGACGTCACGTATGTGAATGTCATAGTGAACATCTTCACCGAGATACTCACGTACAGTTTTCTTCGCGTGCTCAGCGAAGTCTTCTCTGATTTCATATCCCGTGATCAAAGCACCGGCTCGTAGAAGAGTCATTGACAGCGCACCTGAGCCAACACCAGCTTCTAGTACGCGCATTCCGGGTCCAATGTCAGCCTGCATGAGAATTGTTCCGAGGTCTTTTGGATAGATAACTTGAGCTCCGCGCGGCATCTTCAAGATAACTTCAGAAAGTGTTGGGCGAACCACCAGGAAACTTCGCTCAGTGTTGCCTTTGATGAGTGAACCCTCGACGGCACCAATTACGTCATTGTGTTGAATGATGCCGGCGTGGGTGTGAAACGCAGCGTCTGGCTTCAGCGTGATTAGATACTGACGATCTTTCGCGTCAATGAGCATCACGCGCTCGCCTGCCTGAAGAATTGCCTTACTCATGCGTGCTTTCCCTTTTTCTTTTGAGCACCAGAAGTTGCAGCGCGCTTATCAATGAATCTGAACAACAAAATTCCTGCGACGACGCTTAGCCACTTTGGTGACTTCTGTGCCCAAGCTCGACCAAAGGACGAAGCAAGAAGTACTCGAAATAATCTTTTAAGAATCAACGCCGAGCCTTGCCCGATTTACGCCCTCTAAGAAATCCCCAAAGGTAGCCAGTGAAAAGTCCACCAAGGCCGATTGCGGCGATGTTGGGAGTCTCTCCGTCGGCTTTCTCACCAAGGGAGACATCTTCTGGCAACAGTGAACGAACTGAACGTTCTAATTCCAAACGAGTTTCTGATTTGTCGCGCATACTTATTTCTCAAGTCGACGCTTGGCAACGCCACTGGAGATTCTCCATGCAGTGAGTGCGAGAACAATTGCACTGGCGGCTGCAACAACTAGATACGGGATCCAAGAAAGTGTTCCGTTTAGTACTGGGAACTGAGTTTGGAGAAATCTAAGAAGCCCAAAGAGGAGAAGCGCTGTTCCAGTTCCAACGAAGATGCTGCCGATTGCCCCAAAGATCATGTAGCGACCAAGCTCTTTGATTGGCTTTACGGTTTCTTCTTTGATGTAGCGAACGGCGAGATCTTTGATGTCTTCAATGTCTTTTTGAAGAGATGCTCCTCGAAGAAGCTTGCGCCAGGATGACTTTTCCATTAACTAATCCTACTCAGAGCGTTCTTTAATTAGATAGGAAGAACTAGCAGTAGCGATCAAAAGACCTGATTCATCGGTGACCTTTGCTTCAAGAAACGAAATGACACTTCCTGGCTTGAGTACTTGTGCTGTGCAGGTCAGTGTTGATCCAAGCTTGGCCGGACGCATAAAGGACACCTTCATTTCAGTATTGGCAACTGAGATGTTCTTCTTCCCCGCCCCGGTGACGGCACTCGCACCCATCGCTGAGTCGAGCATTGCGGCGATAAAACCACCCTGGACAATCCCTGCAGGGTTTAGAAAGCGTTCGTCAACCTTCATTGTCCACACTGTCTGACCAGGGACGCTCTTGTCAACGCAGGTAAGTCCGAGCGTCAGGTCGCAATTAGGTGGAATTTGTAGGGCCATGACACAAGGCTACCCGTTAGGGCTCCCAAATCTGAAGGCCCAAATTCACTACTGTCTAGTGCATGACTGACGAATTATTTAAGGGTGCAACCGAACTCGAAGGTCGTGCAATAAGAGAAATTGCAGCCTTGGCAATGGACGCCCCCGCTGCAGCGAAATCAGGACACAGTGGCACCGCCATGGCACTCGCCCCTCTCGGAGTGATGCTGTTCTCTCGAATTCTTAAACACGACCCCACCGATGCAAAGTGGAGTGACCGAGACCGATTTATCTTGTCGTGCGGTCACGCATCAATGCTGCAGTACGGTCTCGCACATGCCTTTGGCTACGACGTTCAAATTGAAGATCTCAAGGCTTTCCGCCAGCCGCACTCTCGTACCCCCGGCCACCCAGAAAATGGCGTTACTGACACTGTCGAAGTAACTACCGGTCCTCTCGGTCAGGGCATTGCTAATGGCGTGGGAATGGCAATTGCAGAACGAATACTTGCTGCTGACCATGGAACAGATTTCGTCGATCATCGAACCTGGGTTATTGCGGGTGACGGATGCCTCGAAGAAGGTATCAGTCACGAAGCTGCATCACTCGCTGGTTCGCTGGGCCTTGACAAGTTGACAGTTTTTTACGATGACAATCACATCACGATTGACGGACCAACTGAAATTGCAATGCGTGACGATGCTCCGGCAAGATTTGCTTCATACGGATGGCATGTCATCAACGTTGGCGAGAAAGCTAACGATCTTGACGCTCTTGAAGCTGCAACTCGTGCTGCGAGTGCTGAAACGTCACGACCAACTCTGATTGTTGTTCGCTCTCACATTGGATACCCATCGCCCGCAATGATGGACAAGCGCGATGCGCACGGTTCAATTTTTAGCGCAGAAGTAATTAGCGAAGCGAAGGCTCTTCTTGGCGTTCCAGACGCTGCTTTCCATCTTGATTCAGAACTCCCTTCACAAATGGTTGCTTCGCTTGAAGCAAATCGATCGCTTCGTGCAGCTTGGGATGCACGCATCGCTGCCAGTGGCGAAAAAGGTATTGCCTTCCTCGAGCAGTTGAAGACAAATGGAGCTGGTGTCTTTACTGCCAAACCTGATCTGTATGAAGGTGGAAGCAACGTCGCCACTAGAAAAGCAATGCAGCGAGCAATGGATGTCTTTGCTCCACAGACCAAGGGTCTAACGGCTGGCTCGGCTGACCTGACGGACAACACCGGAGTTTTGTTAAATGCATCATCGGCTCAGTCGCACGACAACCCAGGTGGACGTCAGATCTATTACGGAATTCGCGAGTTCGCAATGGGCGCAGTGATGGTGGGTCAAGCCCTCCACGGTGGAATACGCCCACTCGGTTCGACATTCTTCGTATTCAGTGACTACGTTCGCCCAGCCATTCGCCTCTCAGCACTCAGCCATGCCGGAGTTATGTACGTCTTTACTCATGACTCTGTTGGTGTTGGCGAAGATGGCCCTACCCACCAACCGGTTGAACATTTGATGGCTCTTCGAGTGATGCCTTCAATTCACGTTGTGCGTCCATCGGATGCGAATGAGACTCTTAATCTTGTCGAGCACTACCTTGCAGACAAAAAGCCAGTAGTTACGGCACTCATCCTTAGTCGCCAGGACATGCCAGTTCTTGGTGGCGACGATGCAGCCGCTTCAGCAGCTGGAGCTCGTAACGGTGGCTACGTTCTGAGAGAACGTGATGATGCAGTGTTTACGCTCGTCGCTACAGGATCTGAAGTTTCGCACTGTCTTAAAGCTCAAGAGGAGCTGCTCGCAAAGGGCATTTCGACCAGAGTGGTTGCATTGCCGTGTTGGACCTGTTTCGAAGAACAGTCTGCTGACTACAAGAAGTCAGTTCTTCGTCGGTCAATTCCCTCCGTTTCACTCGAAGCCGGGGCAACTCTTGGTTGGTCTAAGTATGTAGATGAAGCGATTGGTATTGACACCTTCGGAATCTCTGCACCAGGTTCGTACGTGTTTGATTACTTCAACATCAATGCACAGACAGTTGTCTCACACGTCGAGAGAGTTCTTGGAGAGAAAAAGTGACCACACTTAATTCACTGTTTAACGACTACGGACAGAGCCCTTGGATCGACAACATTCGCAGGGACTGGTTGAATGACGGCACACTTGCTCGTCTTGTTGAACAAGGTGTTCGTGGTGTTACCTCCAACCCGGCAATTTTCGCTAAAGCTTTTGCAACAAGTTCCGCCTATGACCAGTTCCTAAACGGAATGAAGGGCAAGGATGTTGAAGAACTGTTCGAAGAGCTTGCTGTGGTCGATGTCAGGGATGCTTGCGACGTCCTAAAGGGCGTTCACGAAGCGTCATTTTCTGATTTTCAAGATACGAAGTATCGCTACTGTGACGGTTTTGTTTCTCTAGAGGTATCTCCTCGTCTGGCTCGAGATACTGCTGGAACAATTGCTGCAGCGCTGAAGCTCAACAAGGCAGTTGGACGAAGCAACGTAATGATCAAGATCCCAGCTACCAACGAAGGTCTTCCAGCGATTACAGAAGTTCTTGGAGCTGGAATAAATGTCAACGTCACATTGATCTTCTCTGTTGAACGCTATTCAGAAGTACTCAATGCTTGGATGGACGGCCTAGAGCTCGCCAAGAAAAACGGTCACGAACTCTCATCAATTGGAAGCGTTGCCTCCTTCTTCGTTTCTCGTGTTGATGCCGCAATTGATGCCCTACTTCCTGAAGGTGACGCTCGGCGTGGGACAACTGCCAATGCGCAAGTTGCAGCTGCGTATGCGTTGTATCTGGAGAGAATCAATGGTTCACGAGCCAAGGCTCTCATCGCTGATGGTGCTCAGGTGCAGCGTCCACTGTGGGCATCAACGGCAACAAAGAATCCAACGTATTACGACCTTCTCTATGTTGACTCAATCGCAGCAAATGAGACAGTCAACACGATGCCGGATCCAACACTTGAAGGCGTTCTAGATCATGGCAACTTCTCTTCGTCACTGCTTCAGAACGCTGCAAGCATTGTCAAAGCAGCTTCACTCCTCTATGAGCTTCCGAGTGACATCTCGCTTAGCGCTGTGACAGACAAGCTTGAAGCCGACGGAGTGCAGAGCTTTATTGACTCCTACGCAGATCTTTTGAAAACAGTTGCCGACAAAGTAAACGGCTAGTTGATGTCAAATTCGGAAATTATTCAGCGGGTTCTGAAGGGAGATCCTTCGCTCTTTGAAGGTTCGACTGCAGAGAATTCACTTGGATGGTTACGTCACCCCGAAATGTATCTCGGAGAGTGGCTTGATGACATTGCAGAGAAGCTCCCTCGCCGCCATGAAATGACTGTCCTTCTTGGTGTCGGTGGCTCGTCAGGACCTGGTCTGTTCTTCGCAGAAGCGAAACAAGCTACAAAGCTCCATGTCCTAGACACTTCAAATCCGGATTCAATTAATGACGTGCAATTCTCAAATGCAACAGTTATTGCCGCATCGAAGTCCGGCGCGACAATCGAAACATTGAGTTTGCTGTCCTACGCACTTGAAAGCGGACTCCTCGCCGAAGACCTCGTCATCATCACTGACCCCGGAACTGCACTCGCTGCAGTTGGTGAAAAACTTGGCTGTCTTGTGATCGACGGTGACGTTGATACTGGTGGAAGGTTTTCAGCTCTCTCACCGTTTGGTCTCGTCCCAGCTCTGTATGCCGGATGGACTCCGGAAACATTGCGCAGTGAGTTGTCAGAATCTTTTTTGAACGCTGATGTTGTTGGTCACGCTTTCGAGGAAGCGGCAATTCATGCTGCAGACGTGAACTTCGGACACGGAAATTTTTCTCTCACAGCCAATCCCGTTACATCTGGTGGTGCAATGTGGCTTGAGCAGTTGATTGCTGAAACAACTGGAAAGCACGATCGCGGCTTCATACCCATTTACGAATCAACCACCAAAAAATATGAACCATCTCAGATCATGCACTATCACTTGGTTGCATCCCTTCTCGCCTGGCATCTTGGTGTCGATCCGTTCAATCAGCCAAATGTTGACGCGGTGAAGACTTCAGTTTTCGAGCTCCTCGAGAACAAGATCGAATGGACTCCTCCAGAATTTGACGAGGAAGATTTGAAGCATGATTTCAATGCCGCGACTTATCGAACATTGCAGGTCTATGGACCTCTCAGCATTGCAGGGGCTCTAAGCGACCTGCAATCACGTGTTCAGAAAAAGTATGGAACTACAACTGCAAACTTAGGACCGAGGTATTTGCACTCAACGGGCCAGCTCCATAAGGGCGGTCCAAAAAACATCGCGGCCCTCCAGATTGTCATCCGACCAACCTCCAAGCCTTTGCCAATTCCAGGGTCAACGCCCGAGTCGACGTTCCAAGATCTGCACATGGCCCAGGCAATCAGTGACTTCAAGGCAATGATTACCAGCGGCCGTCATGTAGCCCAAATAATCGTTGATGACCTGAGCGAAGTGGCTCAGCTATTAGCTCTTTAGTCCTAGGATGCTCGCATGACTATTACACGAGGGTTTAACAACCAGCACCTCATAAATGAGTCAGCCTCTTCTCTCGCATCTGAGGCATTTGCCAAGGCCCGTCGGCGCCATGGGTCGATCGTCACTTATTCTCCAAAGGTCTTCATACCTTTAACCAAGCTTTGTCGTGATCGTTGTGGATATTGCACGTTTGCTCAGGCCCCAGCACACGTTGCATCTCCGTACATGTCAATTGAAGAAGTTCTGGAAGTAGCCAATGCTGGAAAAGCAGCTGGTTGCACAGAAGCCCTCTTCACACTTGGTGAACGCCCCGAGCTTCGCTACGACGAAGCGGCAAAGTGGCTTGCTGCTCGTGGATACCAGTCCACTGTTGACTACGTTGCAGCAGCTGCGAAGGCAGTGCTTGATGAAACTGGACTGCTTCCCCACGCCAACGCTGGCGCCCTCTACTTCTCAGAGCTAGAACAACTTCGCGAAGTTTCTGCTTCTCAAGGAATGATGCTGGAATCACTCGCAGAACTTGACGCACACCGCCTTGCACCTGACAAGGATCCACAGCGCCGTCTAAACACAATGCGCTTCGCAGGTCAATTGAATATTCCATTCACCACCGGACTCCTCGTTGGTATTGGCGAAACACGTGAAGACCGGATCGCAACTCTTGAAGCAATTGCACTTGCCCATGAGGAATATGGCCACATTCAAGAAGTAATTGTTCAGAACTTCCTTCCTAAGCCACGAACTGCAATGGCACATGAACCAGCCGCGAGCGACGAAGAGTTTCACTGGACCATCGCCGCAGCTCGTTTGATTCTGCCTGGTGACATCCACTTGCAGGCACCACCTAATTTGAGCGATGACCCAACTCGACTTCTGGCCTTCGGTATTGACGACTTTGGCGGAATCTCTCCAGTGACTTCAGACCATGTGAACCCAGAGCGAGCATGGCCAGCAGTTGACTCACTCGCAAGCGAATGCGATGCCAAGGGTTTCTATTTAACTCCTCGCCTCACCGTCTACCCAGATTTCATTGATCAGAAGCAAGAGTTCCTTGATTCAAAGGTTCGAACAAAAGTATTGGCTCATGCTGATGCCACGGGGCTTGCTCGTGATGACTCTTGGTTCTCTGGATCTGACATCACCCCGCCTTCACTTCCTCTCGCTACTTCAAAGACAAGCGATGTTGCTGCGATTCTTCGTGGTTACGAGCCGGGTTATGACTTTTCTAGAGAAGAGCTCATTACTCTCTTTAGTGCCAGAGGCGCAGATCTGGTTGCGATCAATGAACTTGCTGATGACGTGAGAAAGCAACTAGTTGGCGATGACATATCTTTCGTAATTAACAGAAACATCAACTACACAAACGTCTGCACCTTTAAATGCCGCTTCTGCGCCTTCTCGAAGGGTCCCCTTTCGCTCAACCTTCGTGGTGACCCTTATTTGTTAACTCTCGACGAGGTCAGCGAACGTGTTCGCGAAGCCGAAGCCAAGGGTGCAACGGAAGTCTGTCTCCAGGGCGGAATTCATCCGAAGTTCGATGGCGATTACTACATTGACGTAGTCGCGGCTGTTCGTGCCGGGTCTCCAAAGATTCACATCCACGCATTCAGTGCTCTGGAAGTCTTTGAAGGTGCCCGCCGGTCAGAACAAGACCTCGCGACCTACCTCACACGACTGAAGGATGCTGGTCTAAAGACTCTTCCTGGGACCGCCGCCGAAATTCTCGATGACGAAGTGAGAAAGATTCTTTGTCCGGACAAGATCAATTCTGATCAGTGGCTAGAGGTCCACCGCACTGCTCACAGTGTCGGGCTCAACTCAAACATCACCATCATGTTCGGTGCCGTAGAAGGCGTCGACAGTTGGGCCACACACCTAATTCGCACAAGAGATCTTCAGAAGGAAACTGGCGGATTCACTGAATTTGTTCCGCTCCCCTTCGTGCATATGGCTACTCCGATCTTCATTAACGGGAAGTCACGTCGCGGGCCAACGTTTAGAGAAGCGCTGTTGATGCACTCGGTTGCGAGGCTTCACTACGCAACGCTGATCAACAATATTCAAGTCAGTTGGGTGAAAATGGGTGTAGAGGGATCTCGCAGAATTCTTCAAGCCGGAGCGAATGACCTTGGTGGAACGTTGATGGACGAAAACATCTCTCGTGCTGCTGGCGCAGTTCACGGACAAGAGATGAACGCAGATACATTACGAGACCTCGTTGCACCTCTCGGACGACCTTTGGTGCAGCGCACCACGCTCTATAAATCACTGACTTCTTAGTTTTATGTTTGAAATAGATCAATTGATCGCCAACACAGCTTCTGATGAACTTCTCTTAGTTGCAAAACTGTTTGGTCCCTGGCGCTCACGAAAGAAAGTTTTAGTCTTCGGATCCGCACGAACCGCTAAAGAAAACCCTCTTTATCAACTCACCAAAGAATTCGGTCAAATCATGACCAAGGCCGACTGGATGTCAATCACTGGCGCCGGAGGCGGAATCATGGAGGCGACAAGTGAAGGCGCTGGACATGATCACACCATAGGAGTGAACATAAAGCTCCCCTTTGAGCAGCACGCGAATCCCTTCATTGACGCAGCGAACAAAGTTGTATCGGTGAAGAATTTCTTTACCCGCAAAGTCTCAATGATCCGTGAAGCAGACGCGTTTGTATGCCTTCCAGGAGGCTTTGGAACGTTGGATGAACTCTACGAAGTACTGACCCTGATTCACACCGGAAAGTCCACTCCAGCCCCTGTGGTGCTCATTGACGCACCAGGTGGAACCTTCTGGTCCAAGTGGTTGGATTTCCTGGAAACAGAAATCATCGGCGGTGCCTATATCAGCCAGCCAGATTCTGCATTGGTAAAGCTCTGTACTTCAGCTGAGAGCGCCGCAGAGGAAATCTTCACGTTCTACTCGAACTACGTCGACTGCAGCTTCAGTTCTGGCGAAGTTCAGATCAATCTGTTGAACGAACCAACTGATTCGCAAGTTCAAAGTCTTCTAAAGGTAACGCCACAATTATCCAAAACCCCACTTTTTACTAAGCAAGGATCATCAATAACTGCGAGTTTTGAAGGACGCAACTACGTCGGTCTTCGACTCGTAATTAACGAAATAAATTCCTGGGCTTAGTCAGCACTGGCGCCACGCAACAGCGCCTCGGCTTTTTGCAAGCTTCTTCGAACTTTAGAAAGCCGACGCTCAAGATCCTTTGCATTCTCTGGTTCATCCGCGTTCACCTGAGCCCTAAGAGCGTCATAGATTGCGTCAGATACGCGCGATTCGATGCTGGAAACTTCGTCAGCTAATTCGTCAAATGATTGCATTAACCAAGTGTGATGACTTCAAGTTCATTGTCGCCATACTGCGAACGAAGAACTTTCTTGTCGAACTTGCCCACGCTGGTCTTTGGAACGCTCTCAATGAACGTCCAGCGCTCAGGGAGCCACCACTTCGCAACGCGCTCTGAGAGATACGACTGAAGTTCTTCTGCAGTTGCGCTCATTCCTGGGCGAAGCACGACGCACGCCATTGGACGTTCCTGCCACTTCTCGTCAGGAACGGCTATCACAGCTGCTTCAAAGACGGCTGGGTGTCCCATGAGAGACCCTTCGAGCTCCACAGAACTAATCCACTCACCACCAGACTTGATTACGTCCTTCGTGCGGTCACTGATCACAAGGTAACCGTATGCATCGATTGTTCCGATGTCGCCAGTTCGAAGCCATCCGTCGCGGAACTTCTCTGGATCATCTACGCCGAAGTAGGAACCAGTAATCCAAGGACCACTGATTTCAAATTCACCAACAGTCTTTCCATCGTTTGCGAGGACAGTTCCATCCTCTGCGGTGATTCTCATCTTCACACCAGCAACGATTCGACCTGCCTTAACGCGCCAGTCGATTTCCTGATCCTTAGGTGTTCCAAATGGTGGAATTGAAATAGCCGCCAAAGGACTTGTTTCTGTCATTCCCCATCCTTGAATGATGTCAACGTTGTACTTGTCTCGGTATGTTTCGATGAGCACGCGCGGTACTGCTGACCCACCAGCTAACAAGTAGCGAAGACTCGATAAGTCCACATCCGGCTTTTCTCCAGCAACTCGCAGAACGTCATTCCAGATTGTTGGAACACCGAGTGAAACGGTTGGCTTCAAGTCTTCAATCATCTTCACGATTGGTTCACCCTGCAAGAGCATCTGAGGCATGATGAGCTCGACACCAGCCATGAAAGCGGTGTATGCACAACCCCACGCATTTACGTGGAACATCGGAACAATCAGCAAACAACGGTCACGCTCACTGAGTCCGATTGAGTTGGCAGAAGTTGATGCTATTGAGTGCAGCCACGTTGAACGGTGTGAGTAGACAACTCCCTTAGGGTTGCCTGTCGTTCCAGAGGTGTAACACATGATTGCGGCGTCATTCTCATCAAGATCTGGCCACTCAAATCCTGGCTTCTCTGCAGCGAGAACAGTTTCGTAGTCGAGTGTCTCTCCAAGGATGCCGGTCGATTCTGGACCGTGAACGATGATGTGCTTAACGTTTGGAATCTGATCACGTACTTTTGCGAGCAGTGGCGCAAGCGTGTTGTCGACGATGATCACCTGGTCGTCAGCGTGATTGATGATGTAGGCGAGTTGCTCTGGAAAGAGACGAATGTTGAGCGTGTGGAGCACTGCACCCATACAAGGGATCGCAATGTAGGCCTCCATGTGAGCCTGGTTGTTCCACATGAACGATGCAACGCGATCGCCCTTTTTCACACCAAGCTTCGTAAGCGCAGCAGCTAATTGTTCAGCTCGCTTGGAGATCTGCAGGAATGTTGCTTCTTCAACACCATCTGGAGAGACGGTAAAGACTTTTTTGTCGGCGTAGATGAACTCTCCGTGCTTAATCAGGTCCCTGATTAGCAACTGTGTGTTTTGCATCGTACTTTTCATGATTCCCCCACTGCTGTTTAATGTGATCTTGTTGCGATTATGAAACTACCAAGAAAGACTGTACGGCTCGACTGGCGCTGGGAGCGAACTTGGCTCGCCTTGCAAATACGCGTCAATGCCTGAGGCAGCAGAACGGCCTTCGGCAATAGCCCACACAATGAGGCTCTGGCCACGAACTGCGTCGCCACAAGCGAAGACTTGCCCCTTGCCTTCGAGGCCTTTTACAGCCCAATCAGGGGTCACAGAAAGAGTTGCACGGTTAGTAACGAACTGGTCCTGATTGAGGCCCACTTGGTCCAGTTCAGGGCCAACGAATCCAGCGGCGATGAAGACGAAATCAACAGCCTTGGTGACGATCTCATTTGATGAATTGTCACGCAGGACAATTTCTTGCAAATTGCCATCACCCTTGAATTCGAGTGTTTCAGAAGAAAAAATGCGTTCGCCACCTTCTTGGTGAGCAGAAGTCGTCTTAAAAAGTCGAGCCATCGTTGGCCACGGTTGATCAGCTGGGCGCTCATCTGGTGGACGGTCCATGATCTCAATCTGGATGACGCTCTTTGCTCCTTGTCGGTGAGCTGTGCCAAGACAGTCAGCTCCCGTGTCGCCACCTCCAAGAATGATTACGTTCTTATCCTTCACATCTATCTCTGATGTTGTCGAAGTGTTCACGGCGCGATTTGAGGCCTCAAGGTAAGTCATAGCTGGGTAGACACCTGTCAGCTCTGCACCATTCACAGGGATCATGCGTGGGCGTGTTGAGCCGATTGCGAGGAGAACTGCGTCGTACTCTGATCGAAGTGATTCGAGTGAGACACCATCATCTCCTACACTCACACCGGTCTTAAATGTGATGCCCGACTCTTTCATAACATTGATACGACGATCAAGAACGGCTTTTTCCATTTTGAATTCTGGTATGCCGTAACGAAGAAGCCCACCAATGAGGTCGTTTCGCTCCAGCACAGTTACCTCGTGACCAACACTTCTCAGCTGTGCCGCGGCAGCGAGGCCAGCGGGACCAGATCCAACGACGCAAACATGCTTGCCAGTTCGTGTTGAGGTACTTCTACTTACGGGAAAACCATTCGCGAATGCGTGCTCAACAACCTCGTACTCAATGCGTTCGATGGTTACTGGGTCAGCTGCAATTCCGAGGACGCAGGCCGATTCGCATGGAGCTGGGCAAAGTCGTCCAGTGAATTCTGGAAAATTATTAGTAGAAAATAACTGATCCGCAGCTTCAGCCCAGTTCTGCTTATAGGCGGCATCATTGAAGACTGGAATTCTGTTTCCTAGTGGGCAGCCTTGCATGCAGAATGCGATACCGCAGTCCATGCAGCGCGCCCCTTGCTCAGAGACTTCTTTTTCGTCTTGAGGTTCGTACACCTCTTTCCAGTCTCGAAGGCGAACTGGAACGGGCCGATACTTCGGTCCTACGCGATCAAACTCCATAAATCCGGTGATCTTACCCATTTCGAAGCTCGTCTCTGACTCGCTGGTATTCAGATGTTTCAATGCGAACGAAGTCCATTCGAGCTGTTCGCCAATCGCTCAGTAGCGATTTGGCCTTCTTCGATCCCGTTTCGGCTTCGAAACGAGTGATGATGTCGAGGAGTTTTTCGTCATCTTCGAATTCGAGTGGATCAATCTCGTAGACGCCTGCGCTTAAGTGATCATGAATCGTCTTCTTAGGGTCATACAAGTAGATGGTTCCACCAGACATTCCGGCTGCGAGGTTGCGTCCGATGTCTCCGAGGATTGCTACTACTCCACCAGTCATGTACTCACCCGCGTGGTCGCCAGTTCCTTCAACAACAATTGTTGCACCAGAATTTCTTACCGCACAGCGCTCACCAACGACTCCGTTAATAAAGATCTCACCAGAGGTTGCCCCGTAACCAATCACGTTTCCAGCGATGATGTTTTGATCAGTCTCGAAAGTTGAAGCCGAAGGCGCCTTAATGATGATGCGTCCTCCCGAGAGGCCCTTACCTGCGTAGTCATTCGCATCACCAGTCAGACGAAGTGTCAATCCTTGAGGGATAAATGCTCCCAGCGACTGACCAGAGGATCCTTCCAGGTTGATCTGAATGTGATCGTCAGGAAGTTTGTCAGCCCCGAGTGCGCGAGTAATGGCGCTTCCTGTAAGTGTTCCTACAGCTCTGTTGATGTTGTTGATCTTTGATGCAATCGTTGTCGACACACCAGTGGTGGCGCTACGAACTGCTTCATCGATGAAAGTCCAGTCGAGAGCATCGTGCATTTCGTGGTCTTGTTTGGTTGTTTGGCGACGCTGGTTGTGATCGACAGGAGCAAGAAGAGCACTCAAATCGAAGTCGCTAAGTTCCGAAGTCTTGCTGTCAATCGCAATGCGGTCAGTATCGCCAATGATGTCATCAAGAGTTTTTGCCCCAAGCAGCGAAATGTATTCACGAACTTCTTCTGCAATGAACTCGAAAAAGTTTTCAACAAATTCAGGTTGACCCTTGAATCTCTCACGTAGTTTCGGGTTCTGGGTTGCAATTCCCACTGGGCAAGTGTCGAGGTGACAAACGCGCATCATGATGCATCCAGAAACAACGAGTGGTGCAGTTGCAAATCCATACTCCTCGGCACCTAGTAGCGCAGCGATGACGACGTCGCGACCAGTCTTTAATTGACCGTCCACTTGGACAACAACACGATTACGTAGACCGTTCATTGCCAGAGTCTGGTGAGCTTCTGCGAGGCCAATCTCCCATGGCGTTCCGGCGTGCTTCAGTGATGTCAGCGGAGCAGCACCTGTTCCACCGTCGTGTCCCGAGATAAGGATTACATCTGCGTGCGCTTTAGCAACACCCGCAGCGATAGTTCCAACACCTTGTTCACTCACGAGCTTCACGTGAATTCGAGCTTGATCGTTGGCATTCTTGAGGTCGAAGATAAGTTGCTTAAGGTCTTCGATCGAATAAATGTCGTGGTGAGGTGGTGGTGAGATGAGTCCAACACCTGGTGTGGAGTGTCTGGTTTTTGCTACCCACGGATAGACCTTCGATCCAGGTAGCTGTCCACCCTCTCCTGGCTTGGCTCCTTGAGCCATCTTGATTTGAATGTCGTCTGCATTAACTAGGTAACGGCTCGTGACACCAAAACGTCCTGAAGCAACTTGTTTGATGGAAGATCGACGGTTGAAGCGTGGGTCAGAAGTGTCGAAACGCTCTTCGTCTTCTCCACCTTCGCCGGTGTTTGATTTTCCACCAATGCGGTTCATAGCGATGGCGAGGGTTTCATGCGCCTCACCGGAAATCGAACCGTATGACATTGCACCGGTTGAGAATCTCTTGATGATTGATGAAACGCTCTCAACTTGGTCGAGAGGAGTTGGCGTTGCAGCTGGCTTCAGATTGAAGAGTCCGCGAAGCGTGACTTTCGCGTCGTTTTGCTCGTCAACCATCTTGGTGTATTCCTTGAAAATGTCGTAACGCTTTTCACGAGTGGCGTGTTGCAGTTTTTGTACTGTGTGTGGATTGAAGAGGTGAATTTCTCCGTCACGGCGCCACTGGTACTCGCCCTTGTTACGAATTTCGATTCGCTCACCTTCAGCAGGTGTGTATGCGTCAGAGTGCCAGGTGAGAACGTCTTGTGCAACGCGCTCAAGTGTTACTCCACCCATTCGCGACTTCATGCCTGGGAAGTAGCGAGACAGAATGTCGTCAGAAACTCCTACTGCTTCGAAAAGCTGGGATCCTACGTAACTTGCGACGGTTGACACACCCATCTTGGACATGGTCTTAACAATTCCCTTGTTGAGTCCCTTGCCGTATAGGTATCTAGCGTCAACGGATGCGGCGCTGGTCAGCTCGCCCTTTTCAACGAGATCATCAATTGACTCGTACGCGAGGTATGGACAAACGGCTGAAGCTCCGTAGCCGAGCAGCAAAGCAACGTGGTGAACTTCTCGAACGTCACCAGCTTCAATAATCAGGGCCGCTGATGTCCTGATGTGTTCAGCGACTAGACGGTGATGAACAGCAGAGGTAAGAAGCAAACTTGGAATAGCTGCGAAGTCTTTGTTGACGTTTCGGTCAGACAGAAGAATGATGTTGGCTCCAGCGCGAACTTCCTTAACAACTTCGTTGGTAACTTCCTGGATTGCTTTAGCTAGTCGCTCACCTGCAGTTCCAGCACCACTAGAGGGGAACAATCCCTCGACGACTGAAGTTTTAAAACCTACTGCCTTGTCAGATTCTTCGATGTAGCGAATCTTGGCGAATTCGTCAATGCTGAGCACAGGTGATGGAAGAACAATTTGGTGAGCGTGACGGTCGGTCTCGGTCAGCAGGTTGTCTTCGCCGCCAATTGTCACTCGTGTTGAAGTGACAAGTTCTTCTCTAATTGCGTCTAGCGGTGGGTTTGTAACCTGAGCAAACAGTTGTGTGAAGTAGTCAAAGATTGGACGAGGTTGTGTCGAAAGTGCTGGCAAAGCCGCATCTGAACCCATTGAACCAATTGGCTCTTCACCGACTTGTGCCATGTGTCTAATGATGAGTCGAAGGTCTTCTTCGCTATATCCAAAGTTCTTCTGGTGTCTAACTACTGAAGCGTGACTTGGAGCGAGCCATGGTCGAGCGTCAATCTCATCTAGTGAGATTTGCTGTTCATTTAACCACTGGCCGTACGGAGCTTTTGCTGCGAGGGTTCCCTTGAGTTCTTCGTCGTCGATGATTCGACCTTGTTCGATGTCTACGAGGAAAACTCGTCCTGGTTGCAAGCGACCTTTTCGTTCAATGTTTGCTGGATCAACATCAACCACTCCAACTTCACTAGCGAAGATGACTCTCTTGTCTTTGGTGACCCAGTAACGAGCTGGACGGAGACCGTTTCGGTCAAGCACGGCTCCGACAATTTTTCCATCGGTGAAGGTAACTGAAGCCGGTCCGTCCCATGGTTCCATGAGTCCCGCGTGGTAGCGATAAAAATCACGACGCTCAGTACTCATGAATGTTGACTTTTCCCATGCCTCAGGAATCATCATGAGAACTGCGTGCGGAAGTGACCTTCCAGACTGAACGAGGAGTTCAACTACTTCGTCGAAACTCGCAGAGTCAGACATGTTGTCAGTAATGATTGGATACAGATCAGAAACTTCAACCGGAAGCAGATCACTTTTAAGTGTTGTTTCTCGAGCAGTCATCCAGTTACGGTTACCGCGAACGGTGTTGATTTCACCGTTGTGCGAGATGTAACGGAATGGCTGAGCAAGTTCCCATCTCGGCAACACGTTGGTTGAAAAGCGACTGTGTACTACTGCGATTGAAGTAATCAGACGCTCATCGCGAAGATCATCAAAGTATTGGCGTAGTTGTGGCGAACTGAGCATTCCTTTGTAAATAAGTACGTTCGGCGAACATGAAGACGCATAGATCGGAAGCTCATGTTCCAGCATCTTTCGAGCAGCAAAGAGTGATCGCTCAAGGCTTTCAGCACCGTTGCTGGTAATGAGTTGTTGGATAAAGACCGGTTCTGATGCTGATGATGTTGGCCCAAGGATTGAAGAGTCAACCGGAACCACTCGCCAACCACCTGACTTCAAAGAAACCTTCGCGAGCGCCTTGTCAATTGTTGACTGGACGTCACTCATGACTAAGTGCTTTGGAATCATCCAGAACGCAACGCCGTAGTCACCAGCAGCTGGCACGTTGTCAAAGACTTCACGAATAAATGAGTCCGGCATTTGAATGAGAAGACCTGCGCCGTCACCTGAACCCGTATCGGCTCCAGTGGCGCCACGGTGCTCCATGTTTTCAAGAATGGTTAGAGCGTCCAAGACGTTCTTGTGAGTTGGTGTTGCTGTGAGATCAGCAACCATTCCAACGCCACAGGCATCGTGCTCAAAATTGGGGTCGTAGAGAGTTTTTGTCATATTCGTTGTCTAGTGGGACAACGCTGACCCGAGATAAGTATAACGAATCTGCAATTACCCGTGCCACGCCTACTGTGGTGGGGTGAGTAAAAGTTCGATTGTCGTTGGTGGCGGAATAATTGGCCTGCTGAGCGCTTACCGGCTTGCCCAGGCCGGTTTTTCTGTCGATTTATTCGATCCACATCTTGCCAAAGGAGCGACATTTGCGGCCGCTGGGATGCTGGCCCCTGGTGGCGAAATTACAAGTGGAGAACAGTCTCAGTATTCAGTTCAAATGAGGTCAACGCCCGCTTGGCAACTTTTATCGAGTGAGATTGAATCCCTCTGCGGTGAAAAGATTCAAATTCACCAGGTAGGGACACTTCTCGTTGGTTGGGACAATGCAGACAAGAGACTTGTACAACAGCACCTTGAGCTCGCCACAGAATTCCAGGCCCGTGTTTCGAGTGTTGACAGAGACAGCAACCCAACGATGTTTGAAAACATCTCTCCACGGATCAATGAAGGCATTCTGTTGCAAGATGATGCTTGGCTCGACCCAGATCAAGCGATCACAGCACTACTTCGCGCTCTAGAAAAGCTCCAGGTCAACCTACGCAGTGATTTTGTTGAAGAGGTTGTCCCTTCATCAAACGGAGTTCAGGTTCGAACTGCTTCAGGCTCCCATCAAGCCTCTACAGGAATAATCGCAACTGGCTCATCGACGCTTCCATCTGGAATTCTCACCAGTGGCGAAAATTCCCTTCGTCCAGTTCGAGGGATGACTGTTCGCATGCAAGGATTCGACCGAAGCACCGAGCCAATGGTTCGAGCCTTTGTTCGAGGTAGAAAGATCTACTTAGTGAGCCGCCCCGGTGGCTACAACGTTGTTGGCGCGTCTTCTGATGAAAGCGGCAACGCCGTTGTGGAAGCTGGTGAACTTCTACGTCTTCTCCGTGATGCACTTGAAGTTTTCCCTGCACTCGAAACAGCCGAAATCGTCGAAACGCGAATTGGTCTTAGGCCAGCTGCGCCAAATCACGAACCATTCTTCGAAGAACTTAAGACCCCTAACTGGGCTTGGAGTTCTGGTCACTACCGCCATGGCATAACACTTGCTCCCCTGGCCGCCCAGCAGGCTCTTGAGTTTGCGAATGTGAGAGCAAAGTGATTCTGAACGGAAATCAGTCTTCTTTCCAGGGAACGATCGAGCAGTTGCTCGTTCATGAGGGGATCACTCCTCGTGGCGTTGCGGTAGCAATTAATGGCGAAATTATTAGTAAATCTGCATGGAACACAACAGCACTGAAAGACAGTGATGTAATTGAAATAGTGACTGCCGCTGCTGGTGGCTAGAAAGTTATACAAATGACAATTAACAATGATCTAATAACTGCAATCGATGAACGAATTGCTGAAGCCATCAAGACAAAGCTGCCAGGTGAAATTGTTTTGCATCTTTGCGAGGCTCGTGCGTGGTTGCTGCACCCTGATCAGGCTCACGGTTCGCAACGTTCAAGCCAGTAGGATTTTCCCTTCGCGGGCTGTGGCTTAGTTTGGTCTAGAGCGCTCGGCTGGGGGCCGAGAGATCGGGAGTTCAAATCTCCCCAGCCCGACCAGGACTTAAATACCCTTGTTTCGAAGCGTTCCAAGTCCATCGATGGTTGTTTCAACAACATCGCCAGGCTTAAGGAACATCTTTGGAGTTTGACCTTGACCCACACCGTGCGGGCTTCCAGTGAACATGATGTCGCCTGGACGGATCTCACATACCGATGAAACGTAGGAAACAAGTTCTGCAACAGTGAAAACCATGTCACTCGTGTTTGAGTTCTGATACTTGGTTCCATTAATACTGCAGCTGATTCGAAGATCGTTCGGATTTTCAATGTCGTCAGCTGTTGTGAGCCATGGACCAATTGGTGAGAAATTCTCGTGAGACTTTCCAAGTGAGAACTGTGCTGGCGATCCTGCCATTTGAAGTTCACGGTCACTGAGGTCGTTTCCAGTGCAGTATCCAGCAACGTAGCTGAGTGCATCTTCTACCGAAACGTTTCGAGCGCGCTTTCCGAAAACAACTACTAGCTCTGCTTCCCAGTCCGTTGTTTCTGAGGGGATCTTGAAGGATGAGTTTGCGCCCGTGATTGAAGATTGAAATTTTGTAAAGACCATTGGTCGAGTTGGCAAGACGAGCTTCATCTCTTCGGCGTGGGTGCGGTAGTTAAGTCCAATGGCGAAAATTTGCGACGGGTTTTCAATCACTGGGCCAAGGTCGTTGCGACTCATTATTTCATCGAGGGTTGCGACTGTGGTCGGTGCCGGATCAGTGTCGTAGAACCACTTTTTGAGAGCATCGAGGTTGTTGATTGCCTTATCGACGGAACTCGAGAATGCTCCGTCCGAAGCAGTTTGGACGTCAATGAGTCCTTCTTCAGAAATAATTGTCGTGCGGCCGGCAACGTTGGCGAGTCTCATGTGTCCCTTTAGTTGGCAATGCGTGATTAGCCAGTTTAGGACTATTTTCAGTACCTGATTGCTACATGCTCGTACCTGTTTTTACTCAATGTTTAGATACAATTGTTGAGTAGGCCGGTTTGAAAACTGGCGTTCGTAATAGAAGTAGTTGCGAAATCGCTGTACCTAGAGAGGGTGATTCCAACCGTTGGTTGGACACAAATGGAGAAGAAGGATCCCTTCGTCTTACGCCACCTCTCCGATGTGCAGCCGGATCTCTGGTGGCTGGACTCTGACCCTCTTGAGCCTGAATCCCATTCTGCTCTGATTGGTGATGTTGGAGCAGACCTCTGCATTGTCGGCGCCGGTTACACCGGTCTCTGGACCGCTCTGCTCGCCAAGGAGCGAGATCCCAGTCGAGAAATAGTTATTGTCGAGCAATACGAAACTGGTGCTGGTGCTTCAGGTCGCAACGGTGGCTTCTGTTCTTCTTCACTCACCCATGGTTTCGGAAACGGAATGCACCGGTACGCGGACGAGATGCGAATAATTGAGCGACTTGGCCGTGAAAATCTCGATGAGATTGAGGCAACCGTAAAACGCTACGCCATTGAATGTGACTGGGAACGAACTGGTGAATTAAGCGTTGCCGTTGCTCCTTGGCAGTTCAAAGACATGGCCGAAGATGCACGGCTGCGAAATGAATTTGGAGATCATGTAGAAGTTCTCTCCAAGGAAGAAGTTCAAAAGCGAATCCACTCTCCCATCTACGAGGGTGCATTGTTTGATGTAGACGGAACAGCTCTAGTGGATCCTGCACGACTGGTTTGGGGTCTCGAGAAGGTGTGCTTGTCGCTCGGAGTGAAAATTTTCGAGAACTCAAAAGTCGAACGCCTCGAAGACCTTGATGGCGCCGTTCGTGTTCACACTCCTTATGGTGCAGTTACCGCTGCGAAGGTCGCACTCGCCACCAATGTTTTTCCTTCCCTCGTCAAAAAGGCTCGTAAATACGTCGTCCCGGTCTATGACTTTCAACTTGTAACCGAACCTCTGAACGAAGAGCAACTCGAGAGCATTGGGTGGGATGGTCATGAAGGAGTTTCGGACGCTGGAAATCAGTTTCACTATTACCGACTGACAAAGGACCACTGTATTTTGTGGGGCGGCTATGACGCGATCTATAACTTCCGAGGCAAGGTCACGAGCGAGCCTGAATACAACGCGGAAACCTACGCAATGCTCGCTGAACACTTCCTAAAGACGTTCCCCCAGCTCGCAGGAATTAAATTCACTCACGCCTGGGGCGGGGTCATCGACACGTGCACGAGATTCTCGCCCTTCTGGGGCACTGCACACAGCGGGAAGGTCGCCTACGTCCTGGGTTACACCGGGCTTGGCGTTGGAGCTACTCGCTTTGGTGCAAACACCATGTTGGATCTTTTAGATGGTCTGGATACGGAACGAACAAAGTTGACAATGGTCCGCAAAAAACCGATGCCATTTCCTCCTGAACCGTTTAGATGGTTCTTCATTAGTCTTACAAAATGGTCAATTAAGCGTGCCGATGAGAATGAAGGAAAGCGAAATCTCTGGTTGAAGACCATGGACTTGTTTGGCCTTGGCTTTGATTCCTAGCAACTAATCGTCAGCGCTGGTGTGCGTCTCCATGAGCCCAGAGATCATGTTCACAACCGTTGGGTCAGTGAGTGTTGTTACGTCACCGAGTGAACGATGCTCTGCAACGTCTAAAAGCAGACGGCGCATGATCTTGCCTGAGCGAGTCTTCGGAAGTTCCGGTGTCAAGATAATTTGGCGCGGTTTGGCGATGGGACTAATTGTCTTAGAGACATGTTGACGTAACTGTTCAACAATCTCTGACTGATCATCGCCACCATCAAGCACTGATTGCTTCAAAGTTACGAACGCAACAATTGCTTGTCCCGTCAATTCATCTGATGCACCAACAACTGCTGCCTCAGCAACCGCATGGTGGCCAACGAGCGAGTGTTCAACTTCGGTGGTTGAGAGTCGGTGTCCTGAGATGTTCATCACATCATCAATACGACCCAGTAGCCACAAGTCACCGTTCTCATCCTTCTTAGCTCCGTCACCAGCGAAGTATTTGCCTGGAAACCTCGACCAATAGGTTGACTTAAAACGTTCAGGGTCACCGTAGATTCCACGAGTCATTGATGGCCAAGGCGTAGTGAGAACGAGGTAGCCACCTTCGCCGTTTCCGACTGAATTGCCTTCGTTGTCGACCACGTCAACTCCAATCCCAGGAAGCGCTCGCATTGCAGCTCCGGGCTTAGTTGCTGTAATTCCTGGCAGGGGCGCAATCATCATGGTTCCAGTTTCTGTTTGCCACCATGTGTCAACGATTGGGCATTTGTTGGCTCCGATGTTCTCTCGGTACCACATCCATGCTTCAGGGTTAATGGGTTCACCAACGGTTCCAAGAAGTCGAAGCGAGGAAAGGTCTCTCGATTTTGGAAGTTCTTCCCCCCACTTCATCAACATTCGAATTGTGGTTGGTGCGGTGTAGAGAACGGTCACTTTGTACTTCTCAATGATCTTCCACCAGCGATCTTTTCCGCCTGAGTCAGGGAGACCTTCGTACATCACCTGTGTCATTCCATTGATGAGTGGCCCATAGACAATGTAACTGTGGCCGGTGATCCATCCAATGTCCGCAGCAGTCCAGCTCACGTCAGTGTCACGCTTCGCATCCAGGACGTTGAAGTACGTAGTGGCGGCTCCTACAAGGTAGCCAGCAGTCGTGTGATAAATCCCTTTGGGCTTTCCGGTGGTTCCACTGGTGTACATGATGAACATCGTGTGTTCAGCATCGAAGGATTCTGGAATATGCGTTTCAGACTGACGCTCAACAATGTTGTGCCACCAGTGGTCTCTTCCCTCAACCCATTCGACTTCTTGCCCAGTGCGCTTAACCACCAAAACAGCTTTAACGTTTGGGCATGATTGAAGTGCCTCATCAATCGCGGGTTTAAGAGGACTCACTGCCCCACGTCTAAATGCTCCGTCGGCGGTCACGACAAACTGACAATCTGAGTCGAGAATTCGACTCGATAAAGCGTCTGCTGAGAAACCACCAAAGACCACCGAGTGTGCGGCACCAAGGCGCACGATTGCAAGCATGGCGACCACTGCTTCAGGAATCATTGGCATGTAGACAGCAACTCGGTCGCCCTTCTCAACCCCAAGCTCACTGAGTGCGTTTGCTGTTTGTGAAACCATTTTCAAAAGATCGCTGTAAGTAATGGTTCGTTCTTCACCTTCTGCATCACCAATCCAGTGGTAGGCAACTTTGCCGCCTCTGCCCTCATCAACGTGTCGATCAACGCAGCTAACACTCGCATTAAGTTTGCCGTCTGAGAACCAGCGAGCAAAGGGTAAGTCCCACTCAAGGGTCTTCGTAGGAGCGACGTCCCAGCGGAGCCGATTAGCTTGCTCTCGCCACCATGCAACGGGATCCGTTGAGGCTTCGTTGTAGATGCCTGGTTGGGCGTTTGCTTGAGCAGCAAATTCAGGCGAAGGAGGAAAAGACCTTGTTTCTTCAAGCCACGCTTCAAGTTTCGATTCAGCCATCAAAAGTCCAATCTTTTCGCTGTTCTGTATGGAAAGACTATAGAGAAGCAAAAACGCCCGCCAGATAACTGGCGGGCGTTTTTATTGAAACTTAAGTAACTAGGCGCGCAGGCCCTTTGAAACCATTGAGACAACTGCATCCTTAAGTGGAATGAAGCCAAATACGATGGCACCGTTAATAACTACGTTCATCCAAGCGTGGCTTGTTGTAATTCCCCAACCAGCTGCTGGTTGAACGCCTACGGCCCAAATCATAAGGATTGCCATTCCAAGGTCTTGGTGTGAACCAATGATTGGAATCATCCGGATTGGACCATCGAGCTTTAGTGTTCCTGTAAGTCCGTTCCAAACTGAAAGAACAGCTACAAGTAGCGCCGACAAGAGTAAAAATTCGCCTAATACGTACATTTAAATCTCCTTTTAAGGTAATTAGTTTGTAATTCTCTCCGCACTAAAAGTTTTCACCAAGAGCTGCCTCCATTACGGTTTTGTAACGAAAAAATATAAGCAACACTTACTTATGCGTAACCCAAGGGATTACTGATTTTTCATGACATGCCTGATGTGAGGCAGAAAAAAACTTTTGAGAATGTTAAACATGCGACTCGAAAATCAGTCGATTGCCCGTCTAAAGGAGGTTATGAATTCTTCCACTTCGCCTGGACCAGCTCCATTGAGCAGCAACTGCACCAAGGCTGAGCCAACGATAACTCCGTCTCCAACCAACGAAGCGAGCCTTGCCTGCTCAGGTGTTGAGATCCCAATGCCTACGTAGGCGGGAATGTCACTTCCAGCGCGAATTCCTGCGACGACTTCTTCGGCTCCGCCCTCGTCAGATGATTTTCCGGTCACAGCCATTCGAGCAGATGCATAACAAAAGCCTTCAGAAGCCTGGGCAAGCTTTATGGCACGCTCAGTACTTGTGGACGGGGCGACAATAAAGATGTTTGCCAAATCATGTGTGTCGCAAATTGCTGCCCACTGATCAGACTCTTCCAGTGAGAGATCCGGAACGATTGCTCCTTCGATCCCCGACTCGACGAGCTTTCCAATCGAACGCTCGAGGCCGTAGTGGTGGAAAATATTGAAGTACGTCATTGTGATGAGCGGAACATCAACGGACATCTTTGCCAGGTCTGCCGCGATTGAATCAAGGTTGGTCCCTCGAGAAAGCGATGTGAGCGCTGCTTCTTGAATAACAACGCCGTCCATAATTGGATCGCTGAAAGGAATTCCAATTTCAACTGCATCTGCTCCAGCGTGCACCGCAGCCTCTACGTGTTGCGTCCAGTCAGGGGTTAGTCCAGCCATGAAATACGGAACAAGCGCCTTGCGACCACTATCTCTGACGGCACGAAGCTTCGTCTCTAAAGACTTCATTATTCGCCTCGAAGTAGTGAGCGAACTTGTGCAACATCCTTGTCGCCTCTTCCTGAGAGGTTGAGGAGAACAGATGATCCCTTTGGAATTGCCTTACCTGCTTCACGTGTAATCCACGCAACGGCATGAGCCGTTTCCAGTGCTGGAATAATTCCCTCGAGTTCGCTCAATAGCTGAAGGGCATCGAGGACTACTTCATCACCAATTGGGTAGTACTCGGCACGACCTGCATCAGCGAGGTGAGCATGCTCTGGGCCGATACCCGGGTAGTCCAGTCCCGCAGAAATTGAATGAGCTTCTTCGATTTGTCCAAATTCACTTTGGATGAGCATTGAGCGCATTCCGTGCAGAACACCTGGTGAACCGTTTTTGACTGCGGCTCCCCCAGCGGCTTCAACTCCGATGAGTCGAGCTGAGGTATTTGCGAATCCCGAGAAGATTCCCGCTGCGTTTGAGCCACCTCCAACACAGGCAACAACGAAGTCTGGAGTTGCAACACCAAGTTCAATCAATTGCCTTGAGGATTCGTGTCCAATGATGCTTTGCATTTCACGCACCATCCATGGGAATGGATGGGGTCCCATTACAGAACCGAGGCAGTAGTGCGTATCGGTAACGCAGGTGACCCATTCACGCATTGCCTCGTTCACAGCATCTTTGAGCGTTCTGCTTCCTGAAGTAACTGGAACAACCGTGGCGCCTAAAAGCTCCATACGAAAGACGTTGAGAGATTGACGAACTGTGTCGACTTCACCCATGTATACGGTGCACTCAAGACCGAGTCGTGCTGCAGCGGTTGCCGTAGCAACTCCGTGCTGTCCGGCACCGGTCTCAGCAATAACTCGAGTCTTTCCCATTCGCTTGGTTAAAAGAGTCTGTCCGACCACATTGTTGATCTTGTGCGATCCTGTGTGAGCAAGATCTTCACGTTTCGCATAAACGTTGATGCCAAGCTTTTCTGAAAGTCGAAGTAGTGGAGTTACTGGTGTTGGTCTCCCAGCAAATTGGCGGAGCACTGTGTTGTACTCCTCAATGAATGCAGGGTCTGACCAGGCGTCCTTGAATGCGATTTCTAGTTCCAGGCACGCTGGCATCAGAGCTTCGGGGACGAAGCGACCTCCGAAATCACCAAATCGTCCTCGTTCGTCAGGCGCTTGCATGAATGTCTTTGCATCAGTCATTGAAGTCCTCCTGTTGAACAAACGCCTTGTTTGCTTTCCTTACAAATTCTTGCACTTTGAGCTGATCCTTTTTCCCGGGAGCAGATTCACAACCGGATGAAACGTCAACTCCCCAAGCGCTCGTATTCGAGACTATGCGCAAAACGTTTGAACTATTCAGTCCGCCAGCTGCGATCATCGGGCGCTGGAAATGGTTCTGTTGCACGTCTGCCCAGGAATGCTCTTCACCGCTGCCGGGCGCAGGGCCGTCAATGAGCACGGCGTTGACCCGATGTTCATCGAAGTCTTCAATCTCGTCTGTTCCCACTGACATTGCCTTGATGACGGCAACATTCAATTTTCGAAGCTCGCTAGCGAGTTCCGCGCTGAAAAAAGAGTGGAGCTGAACACAGTCAAGCTCAACTTGTCTGACGAATGAAAGAACCTCAGAATCTGATTGATCCTTAAAGACCCCAACACGCAAAATCTTGTCTTTGGCATAATCCGAGATTTCTTGACCTTTGACTTCGTCAATTTTTCGCGGGGATTGTGCAAATACGAGACCAATCGCTGTCGCTCCTGCATCGACTGCGAATGATGCATCCTCGACTGATGTGATTCCACAAATCTTGATAAAGGAAGGGAGTAGATCGAGCTCAACCATTGAAGCTTTTCGCTACTGATGACAACGCCCTAACGGCGCCTTCAGGATCAAGAGACGATGCGAAGGTCTCACCAATGAGCACTGCATCAAATCCAGCGCTGCTGGCGTTCTCAACATCATTCAAATCCTTGAGTCCGGATTCACAAATTGAAATCACTCCTGAAGGGAGCGAACCAGCAACCCTTGCAGCACGTTCAGTGTCGACAGCAAAGGAATGTAGGTCACGTTGATTGATTCCAATGATCGTGGCTCCAACTTCAATAGCCCTCTGAGCTTCAATTTCGTCGTGAACTTCGACTAGGGCATCGAGTCCTACTTTAGAAGCAAGATCGAAATAGGTCTTCAATTCAATCTGGGTTAACGCTGCGACAATTAACAACACTGCTGATGCGCCGATTTCAATACAGTCAAGGACATCGTTGGCTCCGAGAGTGAAGTCTTTTCGAAGGATAGGAACGCCTACAGCGCCACGAACATCACTTAAATCAGCAACGGACCCACTGAAGTGCTTCTCATCGGTTAAAACTGAAATCGCACTTGCTCCCCCGGCGACATAATTCTTTGCGAGTGAGGCAGGATCAAGGTCTTCGTTGATCCACCCCTTTGATGGAGATCGACGTTTGACTTCTGCAATGACCGCAACATTTGGATTGTCTCCTAGTGCGTCACGGAAGGAAGGGCCAGAGTAACGGAGTGACTCGGCGCGCTCTTTCCAGTTTCGGGCGTCCTTAGACACTCGTTGCCTGTGAAACTCGACAATGTTGTCTAGATATGTCGACGCCATTCATCAATTCTACTTGGAGAACGTTCAAGCAAGGTCCGCGGATAACCTACCTTCATGGCCGTTTCGTTTTCCCTAGATGTTCTGAACCCCCTCGTGCGCGGCACGAATTTGGAGCGGACTGAGGCACGTGACGCCCTGGCACAAATACTTGAGGGCAAGATTGAAGCACCTCTGATTGCGAGCTTCCTGACTGCTCTCACCGCCAAGGGTGAAACCGCCGCCGAAATGACTGGATTCGTTGACGCGATGATTGCTTCGGCCACCACCTTCAGCGTTGATTCAAGCGCCATGGACATTGTTGGAACAGGTGGCGATCAGTTGCACACCGTGAACATTTCAACCATGGCTTCTCTCGCGGTCGCAGGAAGTGGCGTCAAGATTGCCAAGCACGGAAACCGTGCAGCATCCTCTTCAGTCGGCTCGGCTGATGTTCTCGAAGCCCTGGGAGTGCGCCTTGATGCTCCAGCAGAGATTGTTAAAGCATGTGTTGAAGAAGCTGGAATAGGTTTCTGTTTCGCTCCGACGTTCCACCACGCACTGGGATACCTGACTCCAATCCGACGAGCCCTTGGATTTCGCACTGTGTTCAATGTTCTTGGGCCACTCGCTAATCCAGCTCTCGTTTCCAAAGCGCTAATCGGTGTCTCGCAGAATCAGATCATGGAGCAGATGGCTGCGGTTCTTGGTGCACGAGGAATCGAATTTGCTGTGCTCGTTCATTCTGATGACGGACTAGATGAACTTTCTCTCGGATCCACAGCGACGCTTCACTACGTCACAGGAAGCAACATTGAAACCAAGCGCATTGATGCAGCGAAAGAACTCGGCATCTCACACGATGTTGCCACTATCCGAGGCGGAGACGTTGCTACCAATGTTGAAGTTGTTCGTAATTTCCTGAGTGGCTCCGAGGGTCCAGTCTTTGATGTGGTGTGTGCGAATGCGGGGCTCGCGCTGATTGTTGCCGGAAAAGCATCGACAATTGCAGAAGGATTCGAATTAGCGAAGCAGAGCGTTATGAGTGGCAAGGCAGCTACTGCATTAGAAAAGCTTGTTGAAATCTCGAATAGCTAAAGCTTTCGAAGATCTTTCTTGTAACGTTTTCCATTTTCAACGTAGAGCGCAGCTCCCATAATTATGTACTGAGCGTGACTGGCGTTCTCTTTAATTATTGCGGGGACACCAACAGCTAGAGCATTCTCAGGGATTACTGCATCGTTTCTAACAACGGCACCTGCGGCAACAGTTGCTCCAGTGTTAACAACAGCTCGGTGGAGTACATTCGCACCGTTACCTACTAGAGCTCCGTTGTGAATCGTGCATCCCTCTAGGTGAACTATGTGGCCAATGACGCAGTCGTCTCCAACGGTTGTCTGAAGTTCTGCAGTTGCGTGAATGACGCTGCCGTCTTGAATAGATGTGCGTTCACCAACAATGATTGTTCCGTAGTCACCACGAAGCACTGCTCCCGGCCAGATGGTGGAGTCTTTTCCAATTCGAACGTCACCAATGATCACTGCCTCTGGGTGCACGTAGGCATCTTCATGAATAGTTGGGACTCGGTCTCCAAGGGCGTAAATCGGCATTGTTCCTCCTAGTGGGCTAGCCAAGAAACTAATTGATAGATACGCCAAATGACGTAAATAACTGTTGCGAAGATAAAGAAGCGCCACCGCCAGGGAATTGGCTCCTTCGCTACTTCCTCAATACGACTGCCGCAGATTTCACAGTAATCACCTTCTACAGGTCGATCACAGTCTTCGCACCACTTCGTCATTATTCAGTACGGACTCGCACACGAATTGGCTGGTTCCCGAGTTCAAAACGTTCTCTTAGTGAGCGTTCGATGTACCTCATGTAGGTAGCGGGAATCTTTCCTGAAACAAAAAGTGTGAATGTTGGTGGTTCAATTGCGCCCTGAACTGCGTAGCGAATCTTGCCCGTTGGAGCTGGTTGCTTAATTTGAATGTCACGGATGGCACGATTGAGTGCTCCAGTTGGAACACGCTTCACGTAGTCAGCCGCTGCAATAGAAAGGGCAGGGAGAATGCGGTGCACGCCCTTTCCAGAAACTGCTGTGGTCTTCATTACCGGAGCGTCACCAAGGAATGCGAGCTTGATCCCAACAGTTTCCAGAACTGAATCACGCTCTTCTGTGGGAATTAATTCCCACTTGTTGAGAACAACGAGTGAAGGACATCCAGCAGCAGAAATTCGCTCGGCCAGACGTTGGTCCTGTCCCGTTGCTCCAACGGTTGCATCTATTACGAGGATCGCTATGTCGGCACGGTCTAGGGCATCGAGACTTCGAAGGACTGCATACGTCTCGAGTCCGGCTTCAGTCTTCGCGCGTCGGCGCATACCAGCAGTATCGATGAATCGAATTAGTCCAACATCGGTTTGCACAACAGTGTCAATGGCGTCTCGAGTAGTGCCTGGCATGTCGTGAACGACTGAACGCTCTTCACCAATGAGCTGGTTAAACAGTGTTGACTTACCAACGTTCGGGCGTCCGACAATCGCAACTCGTAGTGCACCGTCATCATCAGCTTCTGAGGCTTCTTCAACTGCAATTTGTTGTCCAAGTTCAGCAACGATGAAGTCCAAAAGGTCTCCGGTTCCACGTCCGTGCTGCGCACTAACAGTGTGTGGCTCCCCTGCGCCTAGGCGCATGAAGTCCCACGAAGCCGCTTCGTGAATTTCATCATCAACTTTGTTAACAACCAGCGCAACTTGCTTTCCACTCTTCAGTGCCCACCTCGCAGCGTGTCCGTCTTCATCAACCAGCCCGGTTGTCACGTCTACAACGAGAAGAACGAGATCAGCCTCGCTGAGCGCCGCTTCAGCTTGCTTAGATACCTTGGATTCGAGTGAGTCGCCGACTTCGAGCCAGCCACCGGTATCAACAACGTCGAAGGTGACGCCATTCCAGTCGACTTCTACTGCTTTTCGGTCACGAGTAACGCCGCGATGTTCTTCAACTACGGCCACACGCTTTCCTGCGAGTCGGTTCACGAGAGAGGACTTACCAACGTTTGGTCGCCCAACGATTACTACCTGGGGCTTTTTCATGACGAGACCATTCCTTTGGAGCGCACCAGCTCAAGTGTCTTTCGCAGATCTTGACCCGTTGTGCGAACGGTGATCACTGGATGCGGAAGGTCTTCCAGTGTAAGGCCATCTAGGAACCTGCCCTCCGAAAGACAAACATCAGGCAATAAACACACGGTTGTCTCAGGCACATCGGCGAGTGCCTTGATGAGATCTTGACCTGTCAGTAGGCCAGCGACTTTGATGTTTCCACCGAAATAGGCGTTTTCCACTGCCATTATTTCCACATCAGCGAATCCATTTTCGTCACAAAGGATGCGGAGAATTGGCTTGGCATATTCGCCCGTAATGATGAGCACATTGTCACCGCTGTACATTTGGTCGCTTCCACCACGCGGAGCTCGGTATCCAAGTGCTGGAGCACCATCAACTGACTGGAAGAAACCAGTTCCAAGCTTCTCCATTTCCGAATTTTCATTAAAGCTGTCACAAAACGCCGCTACTAATCCGATTCCATTTTCTGCTTGGTCCAAACTTTCAAACTTTGTCGCTGATGGAGGTGTCAGTCCGGCGACGAGGTAGAACTCATCGCTAGCAAACACGGAAACTCTTCCGAGTACTTCATTGGTGAGCTGTTGGAATTTGTCCGCGAGCTTTACAACCTCACGAGCCTCGGCTTCAGTGTGAGAACGCATGGTCTCTTCCATTGAAAACGCCGAGACGCCGACTGGAACGAGTGCTACAGATTGCAGCTCAGGATAGAGAGAAATCACGTCGTGCAATGTTCGCTCCAATTCACCCGCATCATTGACGCCGGGACACACGACTACCTGTGCGTGAACTTCGATTCCAGCGCGAAGAATCTCTCGTAACCATCTAAGGCTTGTCGCACCGCGAGGATTACGAAGCATCTCAGCTCGAAGTTCAGGATTAGTTGAATGGATCGAAACGTAGAGAGGTGAAAGTCCTTCTTCGATTACTCGTTCTAAATCAAATTCAGTGAATCTGGTTAGCGTTGTGTAATTGCCGTAGAGGAAGGAAAGTCGGAAATCATCGTCCTTTACATAGAGCGATTTACGCATTCCCTTAGGCAATTGATAGATGAAACAGAACGAACAGTGATTGTCACAGGTGCGAATTCGATCGAAGACAGCAGAGTCGATGGAAAGTCCAAGAGGCTGCCCTTCGTCTTTTGTGACGGTTACCTTGCGCTGGAGTGGCTCGCCTTCGCGCTGAACAACCAGTGTGACTGACTTGCCGTCAATGAGTTGCTGGTATTCAATGATGTCGCTCGGTTCGCGCCCATTGATGCTGATGAGCTCGTCGCCGACCATAAGTCCAGCTCCCGCAATAGGGGAACCATCAGAAATAGAGGAAATACGCGCGCCCGACACCCTCCTAGCCTAGGCAATAATTCAACTTTCAAGTAACTAGGCTGTTTTCGTGACTGTAGAGAAGGTTGTACTTGCTGCTCCGCGTGGGTTCTGCGCTGGAGTTGAGAAAGCCATCAAGGCCCTTGACTGGATGACTCGTGTCTTTGAAGCACCGGTCTACTGCTACCACGAAATAGTGCACAACCAATTTGTTGTCGATCACTTCAAGTCCCTAGGTGTTGTTTTTATTGACGACGTGGCTGATGTTCCTCCCGGATCACCGGTGATGTTAAGCGCTCACGGCTCTCCTCCTGAAGTCGTAGAGATGGCGAAGCTTTCGGGTGGCACCGTTATAGATGCTGTGTGTCCTCTCGTTACCAAAGTGCATCACGAGCTCAAAGTTCGAGCACGAAAGGGTTACACCGTTCTGTACGTTGGCCATGAAGGGCACGAAGAAGCCGTTGGAACTATGGCCGTTGCTCCTGAATCAGTTCACCTCATTCAATCAACCAGTGATATTGACAAATTGAAAGACACTGAGGGACCATACGCACTCCTCAGTCAGACAACACTCAGCATGAACGAATGGCAAGACCTTCGAGAACACGCAGAGTCTGTCTTTCCAGAAATCTGGATGCCGAATCGAAGTGACCTTTGCTTCGCCACTACAAATCGACAAGCCGCTCTCACTGCCATTGCTGCAACAGCTGATGCGGTCGTTGTCATTGGTTCTGCGAATTCTTCAAATACGGTTGCACTAGCAAAGGTTGCAGAGGCGGCAGGTTGTAAACGTGTGCTTCGAATTAATGGAGCATTTGAATTGCCCGACGATCTAAGTGGAACCGTCGCCGTGACAGCTGGCGCATCGGCGCCAGAGTCTCTGGTTAACGAGGTGCTGGAATTCTTGAATCCTGTGAATGGAGTAGAAATCAGTTCCGTCACCGTTGAAGATGAATACTTCCCACCACCTCCAGAACTACGCGAGATGCTGAAAACCCTCTCTGCAGTACTCGATTTGGCCTTAAATACCGGCACAGTCTCAACATTCGACGGTCAAGCCGACCGAGAATTCACCGCAGCAGAAGTTCTCTCTTCAGTCTCAAGATAAGTCCCCTACAGGGCTATTATTTCAACATGAATTCATTTCCAAGCATGGATGTATCTACTCGTGAACAGTGGATGACAATTGCCGAAAAGACAATCGCCGCTCAACCTCGTGTTGCTGAACAGCTACTTTCAATGATTAAGGGACTCAGTGCAATCACTGACGGCTTCTCTGTCGACCAGATGGAACACGCTGTCCAGACGGCTACTCGTGCCGAGAGAGAAGGGGCCGACGAAGAAGTCATCGTTGCTTCGCTACTACATGACGTCGGAAAGCTCATTTCAGTCCCAAATCACCCGATGATTGCTGCTGAAATTCTTCGCCCCTACGTTCGTGAAAATGTCTATCGCATGGTGGCTCACCACCAAGACTTCCAGGGTCGTCACTACTACGAACACCTTGGAATGAATCCAAACCTACGTGAGAATCACGTCGGACAACCTTGGTACGAACTGGCAGAGAAGTTTGCCGATCGTTGGGACCAAAAAGCTTTCGATCCAGGTTACGATTCATTACCTCTTGAACACTTTGAACCAATGGTTCGACGTGTATTCGCTAAAGCAAAATCAATTTAAGGAATTCATGGCCAGCGCCGATCTAGAAAAACGCCGACTCACACGACTACGTTCGTACGCAATCGACCAAGCACTGCAACAGCTCGAAAAAGAAAAACCTGGATTCAAGCCTGAAGCCATTGTCGCTTCTATTTGTGCCTACGAAGAAGAAGGCAACATAGGTGGTGTGCTTGAAAAGATGCCAGAAACCATCAACGGAGAGCGTTATACGACGTTGGTAGTAGTGGACGGTGGCGATGACCGCACGGCTGAGATCGCTAGGTCATTCCCAGGTGTAGCGGTAATTGAATTTCCTGTAAACCTTGGACACGGTGTAGCCCTACAAGTTACCTACCGCTACTGCATCAATAATGGCGTTAAGTACATTGCAACGCTGGACGCAGATGGTCAAAACGACCCAGCCGAAATTCCTCAAGTTCTCGCTCCCCTTATTGCGGATCAGTCGGACTTTGTTGTTGCCAGCCGCCGACTAGGTGTTGACGAAACCTCAGACCGATTCCGTAAAGTGGGGGTCTTTTTCTTTTCGTTCATTATGAATCGAATGTGCGGATCAAAACTCACCGACACTTCAACTGGCTACCGCGGACTTCGTGTCAGCATGCTCGCCGATGTTGTCGACCGCCTCACCCAAGAGCAGTACCAGACAGCTGAACTTCTGATTACTTGCATGAAGCGTGGATGGCGGGCTTCTGAAGTTCCAACCGTGTGGCACCCACGCTTCTCTGGAACTACCAAAAAGGGTAAGAACTGGCTGTTTGGTTTCCGTTACACCAAGGTTGTTTTTGGCACCTGGTGGAGAGAGCGCTAAGCCCTGAGGCTTTGATCGTAGACATCCTGTAGAGCCTTTTGCAGCTCTTCGGTCTTGGCGCTAATTGCAGACCTTGAAACACGGCCCTCGGCCGTAGGCGGCGCTATTGGCTTGCCTATAACGATCTTGATTCGAACGGGACGAGGGAATTTGGCGCCTGGCTTCATTGACTTGTCACTGCCACCAATTCCTACGGGAACGACTACTGAATTAGTTCGTGAAGCAATGAACATGGCACCGTCTCGAAGCTGCTCAATGACTGGCCCCTGTTTTCTGGTTCCTTCCGGAAAGAGGATTAAAGCTTGACCTTGTTGAAGGATGTACTCAGAAGCTGCCATTGAATCTCGATCAGCACTGTCGCGAGTGACTGGAAATGCGCCGAGGTGGAGAAGAAACTTTCCAATTGGCTTTATTTTATAAAGACTGTCTTTAGCCATAAAGAATATCTTTCGTCTCGACATAAACACGCTGAAAGCGAAGTCCACATTTGAGCGATGTACTGGAGCAATAAGAACCGCACCAGTTTTGGGAATGTTTTCTCTACCGATCACAATTGGACGGAACAACAAAGTTCCCAGAATTCGAATCGTCCTCACAACAAATCTGTACGCCAGAGGTCTGTGGGTGTTGAGTTTTATTGTTTCAGCTTTAGACATCTAATGATTTCTCCAACTACACCTTCGACGTCACGTCCAGTGGTATCTATAACTATTGCATCATCGGCTTGTCGAAGCGGTGAGGCCTCTCTGGTGGAATCAGCCTCGTCTCGACGAGCAACCGAATCAGCACTTTCGTCACCCCTGCGACGTGAACGCTCTTCGAGCGATGCCGTGAGAAAGACTTTGAGCGTGGCATTGGGAAACACCACTGTTGTGATGTCACGGCCTTCTACAACTGTGCCAATCGGCTGTTCCTCAGACCACTGTTGCTGTCGTGTAACCATTGCCGAACGCACGAACGAATTCGCTGCAACTTTAGATACTCCAGCGTTGATGTGGTCTTGTCGAATTTCGTCTTCAACATCTCTTCCGTTTATGGTGACTCTGGGCAATGTTGTAATAACAGCTTCTCGAGCGAGAGCGCCCATCGCGTCTTGATCATTGATGTCAATCCCGCGCGATAGCGCCTCACAGGTAAGCGCTCGATACATTGCTCCAGTATCCAGAAACGACCAACCGAGACCCTCGGCGACCGCTTTGGCGACCGTCGACTTTCCAGAGCCCGCAGGTCCGTCAATAGCAATGATCAAATTGCTCATCGCAGCGAATCGAGGTGCTCGAAGAAATTGGGATAGCTAGAAGCGACGGTTGACGCACCAGTGATTATTCCGCCATTGCCAGCGGTTGCTGCAACCGCGCTCGACATGACGATTCGGTGATCAAGACCACTGTCGATCGAGAATTCTTGGAACAATGCAACATCTCCAAGTCCTTCGATGAAGAAATTGTCCCCCTCGCTCCAGACTTTGCAACCTAAGAGTGAAGCGATGCGCATCGAACCTTCAAAGCGGTCTGATTCTTTGAGTCGCAGCTCCCCCATGTCAAGAAACGAAGTAACACCTGAGGCAGCAGCTGCTGCCACGCTAAGAGCAGGCACTTCATCAACAGATGGAATTTCTGAAGCGTGGATTTCAGTTGCAATCAGTTTCGATGTCGACGCCTTTAGTCCAGATTCATCAATTGTGAGACTTCCACCCATGCGTTGCAGCACTGAGATGAAACCAATTCGCTCCGGAGATGTATCAATTGACCTCACCTGAATCTGAGCATTGGTGTGAACAAGACCTAGGACTGCGAAGAATGCGGCTTGTGAAGGATCGCCTGGAACAATCCAGTGAGCGGGCCTCGGTCTTCCTGGATGCACAGTCACTGATCTACCAAGGCCCACGTCATGACTATCTATCTGAACTCCAGCGTGGCGAAGCATGTCTTCAGTTGCACTTCTGGTTCTGACATCCTCGTGAACAGTGCTTGGCTGCGATGCTCTGAGCCCGGCAAAAATGATTGCAGATTTCACTTGTGCGCTGGCCTTAGGCACATGGTAACTAATACCTCGGAGGTTGGCTGAACCAGTGATTTGTAGAGGAGGTGTGATGTGCTCACCTTGCCCAGAGCACTTTGCGCCCATCATTTCCAGAGGATCTGCGACTCGGTCCATTGGTCGTTTGGAAAGTGATGCATCACCAATAAGAGTATGAACGCCTTCAATGCCGCTCACGATTCCACTCATAAGACGAATTGTCGTTCCCGAATTACCACAGTCGAGATCAGTTTTTGAAACATGAAGACCATCTAGAGGACCAGTGATGACTACCTGATCACCACGGTCTTCTCTGACGGCACCCATTGAAGTGAGCATCGTGCTCGTAGAAGAAACG
>JBAWYN010000002.1:0-47803 GCA_037143535.1 Acidimicrobiaceae bacterium
CGAACGGTGCCGACATTCTTTCAAGGAATGCAATTGCGTCGGAAGCATTACTAAACGTTCCGTACTGAGCAGTTGGGACTGAAGCTGCTTTCAGAAAATCTTTCATAAAGGCTTTTGATCCCTCCAGCAATGCACCATCTTCACCAGGGCCCATGACAGTTTTGCCTTGAGCGCGAAGTTTTGATGCGAGTCCATCAACTAGAGGTTGTTCTGGTCCAATGACAAAGAGATCTGCTTCGAGTTCGGTTGCGGGAGTAGCAACACAAGTAATTCCGTGAGCAGCGATACCAGCGTTCCCGGGAGTAACAATTACTTCTGCAGTTTTAGAAAGTCCCCACGCGAGTGCGTGTTCGCGAGCGCCGGAGCCAACGACTACGCAGCGACTCACGACGGCTTAACGAACTGCTCTCGGCCGGGGCCAACTCCAACAACTGAGATGGTCACACCAGTGGTCTCTTCTAGAAACTTCACGTACTTCTGTGCATTTACAGGAAGATCTGAGTACTTAGTTGAAGCCGTGATGTCAGTCTTCCATCCAGGAAGCGTTTCGTAGATGGGAGTTACGTTGTGAAGAATTGACTGGTGGTATGGAGGGAAGTCGTAGCGAACACCGTCGGCTTCGTAAGCAACGCAAACTTTAATTTCATCCAACGTGTCAAGAACGTCCATTTTGGTCAGAGCAATTTCTGTAAGAGAGTTAAGGCGTGCTGCTTGACGAGCCATTACTGCGTCGAACCAACCAACGCGGCGTCTGCGGCCAGTGTTTGTTCCGTATTCGTGACCGCGGTCTACAAGAAGTTCTGCCATGTCGCCATCAAGTTCTGTAGGAAATGGTCCAGCTCCAACGCGTGTGATGTACGCCTTGGCAATTCCAACAATCCCCGTTAGGTCGCGAGGGCCAAGTCCAGATCCCGTGCACGCACCACCCGCAACTGGGTTTGATGACGTAACGAATGGATAGGTTCCATGGTCGAGGTCAAGGAAGGTTGCCTGCGCGCCTTCGAGAAGGATGCGCTTACCAGCACTTAGAGCCGTGTGAATGATGTTCACGGTGTCACCAATCATTGGTGCAATGCGTGGAGCTAGTTCGTCAAGGTATTTGTCCGCAATGTCTTTTGCACTCAGTGCCGGGCGGTTGTAGATCTTGTTGAGTAGAAGGTTCTTTTCGTGAAGAACGACTTCAAGTTTTTCGCGGAAGATCTTAGGGTCGAGCAAGTCCTGCACACGAAGTCCAACTCGAGATGACTTGTCAGCGTACGCAGGCCCAATGCCACGCTTAGTTGTACCGAGTGCGTTCTTTCCTAGGAAGCGTTCGGTGAGGCGGTCAATCTCTTGGTGATAGGGCATGATGAGGTGCGCGTTACCTGAAACAACAAGTCGCGATACGTCAACACCTTTTGAAGAAAGTGTGTCGAGCTCAGTAAGAAGTACTGAAGGGTCAACTACAACACCGTTGCCAATTACTGGTGTGATGTGTGGGTACAAAACTCCTGAGGGAACGAGTTGCAGTGCGAAGGCTTCGCCTTCAACAACGATTCGGTGACCGGCATTGTGTCCGCCTTGATAGCGAACCACCATGTCCATTTCGCGTGCGAGAAGGTCAGTGAGCTTCCCTTTTCCTTCATCACCCCACTGGGTTCCAACTACAACGGTTGCTGGCACAAGACTCCTTGTAAAAGTCCAGTCTACCTGACCACTTTTATCCCAGAATTACGAATTCTCCTGATTTCGCTTCTGGGCGTCAATGAATAACGCAATGGTGTTCTGGATGGGGACCAGCTCACGGCGGTACTGGCGATGCGTCGCTTCGACCTGAGCCTGGGCATCACTGGCTATGCCACGTAGGGTTTCCTTCATTGCTTCGAGCTGAGCTTCAAGAACCATGATTCGCTTGACGCCTTCGAGGTTGATCCCCTCATTTGTTAGTTCTTGAATACGACGAAGCGCCGCTAGGTCAACGTCAGAGAATCGACGTGATCCACCACTCGTGCGCTGGGGATTGAGAAGGCCAGTTCTTTCGTAGTTGCGAAGTGTCTGTGGGTGAACACCACCAATCTCAGCAAAAACAGAGATCACGTAGACCGCATGTGATGGCTCTCGCTCAGACATTCGTTACCTCTTCGTTAAATGATTTTGAAAGCTTTTCAACGAGTGTTCGTTGCTCCTTATTTAACTTCTTCGGAATAACAACGTCAACTGTTACGAGGAGGTCGCCAACGGGATGCTTCCCACCAGCAGGAACGCCACGGCCACGAACACGCAGTGTTGAGCCACCTTGGGTGCCTGCAGCAATTTTCAATGTCACAGGCTCATCAAGTGTTGGAACTTCTACGGTGTCGCCGAGCATTGCTTGCATTGGAGAAATTTTCACAGTCGTTGTGACGTGTCGGTTCTTTCGGCCAAATAC
Source organism: Acidimicrobiaceae bacterium (assembly GCA_037143535.1). Taxonomy (GTDB): domain Bacteria; phylum Actinomycetota; class Acidimicrobiia; order Acidimicrobiales; family RAAP-2; genus RAAP-2. Next base: position 2,408 of record JBAWYN010000002.1, read on the forward strand.
GTCGTCGGTGCCAGCGTGGATGTCGACAAAGAGATCGCCTGCAGGACCGCCGCCCGCACCAGGATTACCCTTGGCCTTTAAGCGGATTCGTTGACCATCAATTACACCAGCGGGGATGCGAACATTTACGCGACGAGATGATGGTTCGCGCCCAGTTCCGTGACACTTCGCACAAGGCGTAACAATCCGTCCACCCTTGCCGTGACATGTCGGGCAAACGCTCGACATTCCAAATCCACCTTGATCATTGTTAAGAACACCGCGACCTTGACATGTTTCACACGTTACGAAGCCGCTACCTGGCGCACCACCTCTTCCACCACAGGTGTGACACGCATCGTTACTTGGAAGCGGGACAGTGGTTGTTACGCCAAAGACAGCGTCGCGAAAACTTATATGGAGTGCAGTTTCAATGTCGGCGCCTCGTTGTGCACGAGACCTGCGACCTTGGTTTCCAAAAAGCCCTCCGAAGATGTCGCCTAAGTCGCCAACATTGCCTTGATTGAAATTGAAGTTCTGTGGGCCTCCACGTTGCTGTCCACCAAAACCAGCTGCTGATGGTCCCATCTTTCGAACGTCGTCATACTCTTTGCGCTTCGCGGCGTCACCTAATACGTCGTAGGCAACTGAAATTTCTTTGAACTTATCTTCAGACCCCTTATTGGTGTCTGGGTGATGTTCTTTCGCGAGCTTTCGATACGCACGCGTAATTTCTTTGTCAGTTGCGCTTGGCGTAAGTCCAAGGACCTTGTAGTAGTCCTTATCGAACCACTCCCTCTCGGCCATTTAACCCTTCACTCTCACCATTGCTGGGCGAAGAACAGTTCCCTTCCAGCGGTATCCGGCTCGAAGGACTTCATCAATGACTTGACTGTCCTCGTCACCCTCAACGTGTGCGACTGCATCATGAACTTGTGGATCAAACTCTGCTCCAACGGCGTCAATGCGCTCGAGGCCATCCTTGCTGAGCGTGTCAAGAAGAAGGGCGCGTGACTGAATGAGTGCTGCTGATTCTTCTGTTGTTGACTGTGAGAAGTGCGCAAGGGCAAGATCAAATGCGTCTAGCACTGGTAGCAACTTCACAACAACGTCTCCCGCAGAGCGAATAGCCGCATCTTCAGAAGACTTCAGAACGCGTTTGCGGTAGTTCTCAAAGTCAGCTTGAAGATGTTGCAGTGCATCGCGATATTCATCACGCTCACGCTGAGCTTCACTGAGCTCGTCCACGATGTGGATGACTTGCTCTTCAGCAGCAGTCACCACATCGCTTTCGAAGATTTCGTCGCTCATCATTACTCAACAATTTCAGCGTCGACAATGTCCTCGTCGTTGCTTTGCGGAGCAGCTTCACCATTGTTTGCCTGGGCTGCCTGCTCGTAGAGACGCTGGCTAAAGCTTTGGCTAGTTGTGAGCAACTTCTCTGTTGCATTCTTGATCGCTTCAGTGTCGGTTCCGCTAAGAGTTTCCTTTAGAGCGCTAAGAGCTGACTCGACGTCTTCCTTCTCAGTTCCCTGGAATGACTCAGCTTGTTCCTTGAGCAACTTTTCAGTTGAGTAGACAAGTCCGTCAGCTGTGTTCCTGATCTCTGCTTCTTCACGACGCTGACGATCTTCTTCAGCGTGTGCTTCTGCGTCACGAACCATGCGGTCAATGTCATCCTTGGAAAGTGACGATCCGCCAGTAATGGTGATGGACTGTGACTTACCGGTTGCGGTGTCCTTCGCAGAAACTTGAACAATTCCGTTCGCGTCAATGTCAAAGGTCACTTCAATTTGCGGCATCCCACGGGGGGCTGGTGGGATACCGACGAGCTGGAACTTACCGAGTGTCTGGTTGTACGAAGCCATTTCACGCTCACCCTGCAAGACGTGCACTTCTACAGACGGCTGATTATCTTCAGCAGTCGTAAAGGTCTGTGACTTCTTGGTTGGGATAGTGGTGTTGCGCTCGATGATCTTGGTCATAACGCCACCTTGGGTTTCGATACCAAGTGAAAGTGGTGTGACGTCGAGAAGAAGGATGTCCTTCACTTCGCCCTTTAGAACACCGGCCTGCACTGCTGCACCAACGGCAACAACTTCGTCTGGGTTCACACTCTTGTTTGGCTCTTTGCCAGTGACTTTTTGCACGAGTTCTTGTACTGCAGGAATACGTGTTGAACCACCAACCATGATGACGCTGTCGATCTTGTCAATCGTTAGACCGGCGTCTTTGATTGCTTGTTCGAATGGCTTGCGGCAACGCTCAACGAGGTCAGCTGTGAGTTCATTGAACTTCGCACGTGTGAGCTTGATGTCGAGGTGCTTCGGACCATCTGCGGTTGCAGTGATGAATGGCAAGTTAATTTGTGTCTCTTGAACAGCAGAGAGTTCAATCTTTGCTTTTTCAGAAGCTTCTTGAAGACGTTGAACGGCCATCTTGTCTTGACTGAGGTCAACACCTTCGGTGTCCTTGAATGTCTTTACGAGATACTGCATAACTGCGTTGTCCCAGTCGTCACCACCAAGGTGTGTGTCACCATGAGTTGACTTAACTTCGAAGACACCATCTGCAATTTCTAGAACTGAAACGTCGAACGTTCCTCCACCGAGGTCGAAAACAAGAACTGTTTGTTCCTTGCCACCCTTGTCGAGTCCGTACGCAAGTGCTGCAGCGGTTGGCTCGTTAACGATGCGAAGCACTTCAAGTCCTGCAATCTGTCCAGCTTCTTTTGTAGCGGTGCGCTGTGCATCATTGAAGTACGCAGGCACAGTGATCACTGCTTGGGTAACTGTGTCACCGAGGTAAGCCTCGGCGTCGCGCTTTAGCTTCTGCAAAATACGTGCAGAGATTTCTTGCGGGGTGTACTTGGTGCCGTCGATGTCAACGGTCCAGCTCTCGCCCATGTGGCGCTTCACTGAGCGGATAGTGCGCTCAGGGTTGGTGATTGCTTGACGCTTGGCGACTTCTCCAACGAGAACTTCACCGGTCTTTGAGAAACCTACGATCGAGGGGGTCGTGCGACCACCTTCAGCGTTAGGGATTACAACGGGCTCACCCGCTTCTAGAAAACTGACCACCGAGTTGGTGGTTCCTAGGTCGATTCCGACTGCCTTGGCCATAAAAACTCCTTAATTTAAAGGGTTTTGCTCGCCGGACCTTCCGGGAAGACTCAACCCATGACATCCAGTGTACAAAGTTGAGTCGACCCTTGTCAAGAAAATTTCTAAGGCTTTAGTCACTTCTTATCTTTCCTTGTATTTAAGGGAGAAACATAAGGCATTCTGCCCTTTTGGCTTTTTCGGAGGGGTGGTTTAGGCTTATTTGTATGGCAGATCTAATTCTCCTTCGTCACGGGCGTTCTGAATGGAACGAACTCAACCTCTTCACGGGGTGGCACGATGTTGACCTCACCGCCGAAGGCGTTGCTGAGGCGCAGGCCGCCGGAGTGCTGCTCGCCAACGAACCGGGACTTGATCTTCGAGTCCTACACACTTCTCTTCTGTCTCGTGCAATCCGCACCGCCAACATCTCTCTCTCAACTGCTAATCGCTCGTGGCTCCCAGTTCGTAGAAGTTGGCGACTCAATGAGCGTCACTACGGCGACCTCACGGGCAAGGACAAAAAAGAAACTGCTGAGAAGTTTGGAATGGAACAACTGAAGCTCTGGCGACGTTCCTACGACGTTCCGCCTCCACCGCTGCCCGATGGTGATCCACGAAGCAATGTAGGAGACCCTCGTTACCGCGACGTTCCAGTTGAAGCAATACCTATGACTGAATGCTTGAAGGATGTTGTTGCTCGCGTGTCTCCGTACTTCACTGAAGTGATTGCAGAAGATCTTCGTAAAGAAGGAGTGCTTGGTGGATCGGTGCTTGTAGTGGCGCACGGCAATTCTCTTCGTGCACTTCGAATGATTCTGCAAAACATCCCAGAAGATGAAATTACGGAATTAGAAATTCCAACCGGTATTCCCTACCGTATTAAGTTCGACAACGAATTAAACATTCTGAGCGCCGGCTACTTAGGGGATGCAATAGCTGCACAAGCCGCGGCTGAAGCAGTTGCGCGTCAAGCTGGATAATACAGATTTACTTTTGTAAAGAAACACCCTTGAATGCAATTTCACAGAACTGGTGTGCTACTTCTTTTGGTGAAAGCGCACCGTTTTCGTCGTACCATTGGAATGAATATGCTGTCATCCCTAAGAAGCAAAACGCTAATAAGTGAGCGTTTATTTCTGGTGTAATTTCTTTGTTTTTTACACCATTATTGATTGCATTAAGAATTAATGTCTCCACAAGTAGCCGTTTTGCTCGAACTGATTCAAAAATCGGTTCTTCGAAAAATCTGCGTTCTTGATAAAAGATTGCAACATGAGCACGGTGTGAAACAATCATTTCAAGTCCGACTGTCATGATTTTTTCAATTACTTCTTCCGAGCTCAAATTCAATTTCAAGATCGGAGTGAGCATCTCTAATTGAGTATCCAGATATTCCATCTGGATTGTGAGCAAAAGTTCTATTTTGGTTGCAAAGTGGTGATAAAAGGCACCTTTTGTCAATTCAGCAAGTTGTGCGATCTCTTGGACTGCAGTGCCGTTATACCCATTTTTGCTGAAGAGTTCAAGTGCACTTTCAACAATTCTCTGTCGTGTTCTAACAGGGTCATAACCACCACCTAAAATTTCAGCTTGCGAAACATTTTTTTTCATCATACCTTCAGACTCTTAACTATGTCCTACGAATTCATCAGCAACCCAGGCGGAATCTTCAATTCTTAGCTGCGCTCGGAGTTCGTGCTTAAGAACTTTACCAGTTGTATTACGTGGTAACTCACTATAAATGAATACTGCCTTGGGAATCTTAAACTTACCAAGATAGCTACCACAATGATCAATCAATTCTACAATGTCAATCGAGTGCCCCGGCCTTGCAACCACCACCGCGACTGGAACCTCTACCCATTTCGGGTGAGGCATCCCAACAACGGCTGCTTCGGCGACGCTGTTTATTTCGTACAAGATTCTCTCAATCTCGGAGCTCGCAACATTCTCGCCGCCAGAACGAATCATGTCTTTGAGACGATCAACAATGTAAAAATACCCATCATCGTCGTAATAGCCAATGTCACCCGTATGGAACCAACCATTCCGGAAAGCTTTCGATGTTGCTGCTTCATCATCGAAGTAACCAGGGGAAACTTTGTCACCTCGGGCAACAACTTCACCACGTTGATTAGCACCCAAGAATGTGTCGTTGTTCATAATTGCTAAATCAACACCATGAAGCGGCCTCCCCACGGATCCAAGCTTTGACCCCATGTGATCTGCGTCAAGATATGCAAGCCCATTACATGTCTCAGTCAGCCCATAACCTTCAACAAGTCGAGCCTGGGGAAATAGTGCAGATGTTGCACGGTACAGCGTTTGGCTCACTTGACTAAAAATCAACCAATTAACTGAATTTAAGTCGTACTTGTTTCGATCAGGGTGGTCTCTGATTAGATGAACCATTGTTGCAACCATGCATGTACCAGTAATTTTTTCTTCAGAAATAATTCTAAGGATGGCGAGCGAATCAAACTTACGCATCAACACCAGCGTTGCGCCAGCATAAAACGTTGTGAGACCCGGAACATCTAACCCCCCAATGTGATACAGCGGTGCAAAGACTAAAATCCGATCAGAAGACGTAATTTCCAATTCAACAACTTGTGCAGTCATATTGGCTTCGACATTTCGGTGCGTTAGCATCGCGCCTTTTGGCAAGCCAGTTGTACCAGATGTGTAAACAATTCTTTGTAGCTCACTTCCATTGAGCGGTTGATCTGTAACTCGCTCACCACGATGCGCTTCGATCAGTCCAGTGATCGAGCTGAACCCTTGCTCAATTTCACGATCGAGACTTGCGCGCCACGTGACTTGAGGGACTCTGTTGGCGATGTTTAAGCCAACCTGCGCAAAATCAGTCTCCACCACGAGCCCCACCGCCCCAGAACGCTGAATTTGTGAAACAAGCTCTTCTTCGTGCAGCCTGTAATTAAGGGTTACCGATACTGCACCGATTTTGCTTAAAGCAAGGACAAGGAAAATGTAGTTGGGTACGTTGGTCCCAATGATTCCAACTCTGTCTCCCTGGTTGATCCCATTTTCACGTATTGCCGCAGCCAGTGCATTTACATTTTCGTCAAGTTCCCAGTAAGTCCATCGTTCGCCTTCAAAAACTAACGCTTCGTGATCACGGAACCGATACCTAGCCCAGTCAAGCATTCGAGCAATGTTTGATGTGCTCATTTTTCTAACTCAGCTCTAAGCTCTCGTTTCAGAATTTTTCCTGAGTCATTCCGTGGCAACGAATCTCTAAACTCAACTTCTTTGGGGACTTTGAACCCACCCAGTCCCTGCTTGCAGTGATCAATGAGTTCTTGTTCGCTCAATGTTGCTCCTATGCGAAGCACAACATACGCCTTAGGTACTTCGTCCCATCTAGGGTCTGGTATCCCAATTACTGCAACCTCTGCAACTGCGTGATGTTCGGAAATTATTTGCTCAATCTCTGCACTCGCGACATTTTCACCGCCTGAGCGAATCATGTCTTTTTCTCTCGAAGCGAACCAAATGTATCCGTCCTCGTCCATTGAAGCCATGTCACCGGTATGAAACCATCCATCGCGCCAACTCTCATCTGTCGCATCCAAATCTTTCCAATACCCAGGAGATACCTTTGGCCCACGGGCGACTATTTCTCCAACGGTGTCCACCGGTGATTCAGAGCCATTTTTTTCAACAATTTTAATTTCGGTATAAGGGAACACTGTCCCAGCCGCCCCCAACTTCGCCCACTCATGCGACTGATCCATGTATGCAGCACCGTTGGTGAGTTCTGTCATGCCGAATGTATCAACCATCCGCACCCCTGGGAACGCTTCACCAAAACGCCTACGGACAGCTTTTGGCACTCCACCAAAGATGCAGTAGCGAAGTGGGAACAGCTCTCGTGTTTGAAGATCTTCTATGTCAAGAATCTCTAAAAGAATCTGTGCCGCCAAGACCATGCCAGTTATTCTCTCTTTTACACAAAGATCTATTACATCTTTCCCAACATACGAATGTGTCATTACAACTGTCGCCCCTGCGGCAAGTGCGTGGTGGCCAGGTGCTTCAAGACCACTCACGTGAAACAACGGTGCAGAAATTAAAATTCGATCTTGAGCAGTCAGTTCCAACTCAAGAATTTGTCCTAACTGATTAAAAAGAATGTTTCCGTAGGTCTGAATAACGCCTTTGGGTAGAGACGTTGTCCCTGACGTGTACAAAATACGCTGCACATCTGAAAGTGAGACTTCTGCATCAATGAATTTTTCTGTTCCAACACTGCTAAGCAGTTGACCGAGTGCAAACCAGTTGCGTCCCAACCCCTCAGCGTTGTCACTGTGAAGTACTGCACGATGGATTAACCCAGTAGTGAGGAGCTCATTCACTTTGTCCGAAAACTCATCGTCACACAAGATCAGCGAGATGCCAGCCCGCTGTGAAATTGATGAGAGTTCACGAGCGTGAAGTCGAAAATTTAACGGGACCAAAATTGCGCCAATCCTGGCAAGCGCGAAGATCTCTATTAGATATGTTGCAGAATTTCTCGCAACAATTCCAACGAGGTCACCTTTTCCAACGCCAGCCGAGCTCAACGCGTGAGCATGAGCATCAACACTTTGATCAAGTTGGAGAAAACTCCATCTCTTCTCTTCATCAACTAGAGCTTCTTTATCGCCACGACGGACAACATTCCAGCGCAGCATCTTGCTCAAATTAACTGTTGGTGAATCAATCATTGTCTCCCCCTCAGTGACACCGACTTATGAATTTGAACTGCGGAATGCCAAGATTTCTTCTCTCGTTGGAAGAGCAACTATTTCAATTAGGTTCCCGTCAGGATCTCGAACTGAGAATGCTGTAATAAAACCGAAGTTCTGTAACTCTGTTGTAGTCAGCCCTGAAACCATATTTGCTCCCATTTGAACAAATCTGTCATGGATTTCGCTAAGTTCATCTTTGGGCGCTTCAAAAGAAAGTAGTAGTGGTCCTAGCTCAGTGTGATCCCGGCGCTGCTGCGGCCCAGGGGACGTCTTCCACTGAATTAGTTCGAGTTGCCCTAAGCGTGACGGTCCTTGAAGGTATTGAATGTTGCCTTCAACACCGCTAGGTAAGCCAATTGCGGTCTCTAGACCAATACCGCCCACCTCAGCCGTGAGTGTTCTTTTGTATCCAAGACCAACTTCATAGAACTGAACCGAGCGTTCAAGGTCGCTCACAATCATCGCTACATGATGAATTTCGCTTACTGGCATTTCTTCACGAGCCCCTTTGCGGTTTCAAACCCAAACATACCTCTGAGCGTGCAACCACGCATTGGTCAATAAACCTGGTGCTCTCAGAAATACATTTAGCTGAATTGTGGAATAACTTCTGTTGCAAATTTCGCCATAGCGTCTAAAGCAATGGTGCGCTCTAGTGAAGGGATACGGAACCAACCAATGTATTCAGTAACGCCTAGATCACTACCAAGTCGTCCAATGGTGTCCACAACTTGATCAACTGACCCGAAGTTACCTCCGTGAGCGAGCGTTTTCTCAAGAGTTAGAAGATCAATGTTCTTTCTAACTTTTTCGTAGTATTCGATTTCAGCTTCCAAGGCGTCTTCAGCGCCAGGAATAATCTGGCCAACGCTTCGGTAATAGTTCAATGATGCTTGGGCTGCAGTTTCTTTGCCTTCTCCCATTTCACCACCACACCACACTTGCTGCATGAATGGAATACCAAAGTTGTCAACATTGTGACCACCTTCTACAAGGGCATCACGATATACATCAAAGTTCTCTTTCATCATTCGAACCGGTGTGAAATTAGGTGATGTAATTATATGATCACCAGCGAGTCCCCTCTTACGATACGAATCTGGAGAAACAGTCGCTTGGAGAATTGGGGGTCCTCCTGGCGTAAACGGCTTTGGGTAGACCGTAACGTCGTTCAGTTGGTACTGATTCCCGTCATATGAGAACTGCTCCCCAGTCCAAGCTAGTTTCAAAATATCAATTGTTTCGTTGTACATTTCGACTGAATTTTCAGGCTTCACTCTGAATCCTTTAAATTCGTCAGGCTTGTAACCACGTCCAACTCCAAGACGTACTCGTCCCTTAGAAATAATGTCAAGCAGCGATGCTTCTTCAGCGAGGCGTAGTGGATCATGAAATGGCAACACAACAACGGCACTGCCAATAGTTATCCGCTTTGTTTGACTCGCAATAGCCATTCCGAACATAAGTGGACTACCGAGAATTCCGTAACGAGAGAAGTGGTGCTCAGCAAGCCACACTGAGTCAAAACCCAATTCGTCAGCGAGAACTGCTTCTTCTAGTGTGTTCTCAATTTCCTTTGCTTCATCGACCGAATCAGTAGATGGGAACAAATTCATGATGCCAAACTTCATAGGAGCCTCCGTTAGTTTCATACCAACCAGTTCGGACTGGTTGGTATGATTGTATCCAGACTTTGATTTCCTGTCAAGAACAGTTAAACCTAGAGTCCATTGGCCGAAAAAACTCGAAGGAAGAGAGCTTGAAAAGTTAACAGGTTTGATACCAACCAGTCGTTATGTTACTATTTACTTCAAATTCTTTCCTCTTTTTTTATAGCAAAAATAGGGTAAACAGTTCGAAAGACCAAATTTTTGGTCAGGGGGATTATGAGCGATCAACTATTTATTAAAACGGTCCCACAGGTAAGCGGTGTAGCCCGAGTCACTATTTGTGCGAGCGAACGTCGCAACGCACTCAGTGCTGAACTTCTTAAGTCATTAGTTGACGCAATTGCTGAAGTCTCTGCTGATGCTGAGTGTCGCGTAGTTATTGTAAGTGCCGAAGGACCCCATTTTTGCGCTGGCTGGGATGTCAGTGATTTTGCTCGACTTTCTTCTCTCAACGAATCCCAAGTTGAAGACGACCTACGACAATCTCACAGTTCGTTTCAGACAATTCGTAACGTACCGGCAGTAACCATTGGAGCCATCCGTGGCACGGTAGCTGGCGCGGGAGTTGGTCTACTCAATGCACTCCACATAAACATTGCCTCAAAAAATATTCGTGTGGCGTTGCCCGAAGTTGGCTATGGAATTGTTCCAGCTGGCGTGATGGTTGACTTACTCAGCATCCCTTCAAAAGCCGCTCTAGATTTACTTGTCACAGGCGAGCCAATCAATGGAGAGCGTGTGCACCAACTTGGTCTGGTATCTCGAATGGTTGAAGACGACGAACTTGATGCTGAGACTGAGCGAATTGCTGCATTAATTGCTTCATACCCGGCCAATGTAGTTAGATCGCTTCTCAACACGTACATCGCGATTTCTGAAAATCAAGATGATGAGTCCTTCTCAGTCGCTTACAAAGCTTCAGCAAGAAGTGTGACTTCAATGACCGCTACGACGAAGGCAAGGAAGTGACCCAATGAAACTTGGTCTATTTCTTTCCGCACAATTTGACCCCACCGATGATCTCAATTCAAAACTTGGTGAATTAAAAGATCAAGTTGTCGCCGCAGAAAAATTCGGTTTTTCATCAGTCGTACTCGGACACCACTATCTAGCACGATCAGCATTTATGCAGCCGATACCCCTTGCTGGGTACTTATCGAGTTTCACTACAGATATTCAAATAGTTTTCGGAGTCCTACTCGCCCCTTTGTTAAATCCACTCGCACTAGCTGAAGACATCGCCACGCTCGATGCACTTTCAAATGGTCGAGTAACTGTTGGCTTGGGTGCAGGGTATCGAGCAATCGAGTTCGATGCGTTTGGGCTTCCCTACGAAGAGCGATTCAAAATCCTCGAGAGTTACGTTCCGATTTTGCGAAGCCTATTAAGGGGTGAGGAAGTAACTGCAACTGGACATTTTGGCACTCTCAACAAGGCTCGAATTTGTACCAAAAGCCATAGCCCAGAGGGTCCACCAATTTGGCTTGGGGCTTTTGGCGACATTGGCATAAAACGCGCAGCACGTCTTGATACTTCATGGCTCGCTGGACCTGAAGGCGACATTGAAGTACTAAATCAACGCCTATCGCTTTTCCGTGATGAATTGGAAAAACATGGTTTTAGCTCAGACCGTGAATACCCAATTACAAGAGAGTGCAGTGTCGCAGTAACACGCGAAGAGGCTTTGTTAAATGCCCGTCCATACCTGCAAAGTCAATACGAGGGGTACCGAAATTGGGAGCAAGCACAGTCTCTCGATATTGATGAATTTCTCATGACACACTGCCTGGTTGGAACTCCTGATGACATTTTGAATCGCTTACAAATCTACAAAGAAGAACTTGGAGTCACCGAGGTTTTTCTGAGAGCGCAGTGGATGGGAATGCCGAACGAAAAAGTTATGGAGACTATTCAAATACTTGGTGAGCACGTTCTCCCAGAGATTCGTTCATGGTGACCCCTGAATGAAAATAAGGCCGCATGTGCGTGAGAGCAACCGAACATATGATCCAAGAATTAGCTTGTTTCATTTTTATGTGCTCAAGCGCGTTGGCGGGTGCTGAAGTCGGTTTCCCCTTGATTCAGCACCCGCCAAATGTGGGTAATTATTACAGACTAAAACTACCGGATAGAGAATGATGCCACTTAAAGAATCGTACATAAATGGGCAGGCGTGCTGGGTAGAAAACTGCACTGAGCTCGAGCTGTCCAAGCATTTCTACACTGAATTATTTAATTGGCAATACGAAGAAATTGTTCCAGGCGATCCAGCATTTCTAAAAGCAACTCTGGGCGGGAATACTGTTGCAGCTCTTCGCCAAAAAGCTGCTGAGCCTAGTTTCTGGAATCTTCATTTCTCTGTAGAGAACATTGAAGAGGCAACAAGGCTAATTGTTGATGCGGGAGCTCGGGTTGAGGCCAGCGATGAAATAATTTCTCACTATGCCAGCAGAGCGACATTCACCGATACTCTCGGAGCGCAATTTTCGATTTGGCAAAAAAACACACTGGCTGGATTCCAGGAAGTGAACTCGCCCGGTGCTTTTTGCTGGGCAGAACTCTGCACAAATAACTTTCCTGCTTCGAATGATTTTTACTGCTCCGCTATGCAATGGGACACTGTTGCGGGGACGCATGATGTTATGGATTACTCAGTGTTCAAAAGTAATGGGAAAACTATTGCTGGATCAATGCGAACCCCACCGACTCTTTCTAGCCATGTTGAATCTTTTTGGGGTGTCTATTTCATGGTGCATGACTCTGATAAAACAGCCCGTGCGGTTGAGCAGCTTGGCGGTGAAATTCTCATCCAACCAATGGACATCCCCGAAGGACGTTTTGCGATGTGTCGCGATACTTCTGGCTCGATCTTTAATGTTTTGGCAATCGCAGCTAAAAATTAACTCTCTTTTTGAGTCAAGTCAAGAAATTGCTCTGATGGTAGATCAAGGGAGCATCAGGCTGGCCAAAAGTAAGGGACTTTACGAGACCAATAACAATTTCGTGATCGCCACCATCATAAATTTCATGAACTTCACATTCAATTGCTACCAATACATTGCTGATCACCGGTAAACCAAATAATGATTCTTCCCACTCAACATTAGTGAACTTATCCCCACCTGATTTTGCGAACGATGTACAGAGATCAAGTTGCTTATTTGACAAAACATTTACACAGAACTTTTTCGAATCATTAATCCGTGGCCATGATGATGACGACCTAGCTGGGCAAAAAAGAACCAGTGGCGGATCGATAGAAAGAGATGCAAACGATTGACAGGTCATCCCAACGGGTTCGTCCCCTTCAAATCCCGTAATTACAGTTATGCCAGATGCATATGCGCTCATTGCCTGACGGAATTTGGTTGAGTCAATTACCATTTTTTTTGTTCTAGTTCTTAAAGCGTGGCATTACTTCAGTGGCTAATAATTTCAACGTTTTTAGGGAAGTTTCGATGTTCGTTCCCAGCCATCCAACCCTGCAAATAACTTCAGTAAACCCAGCATCTGAAAGAAACTGAATGCCATCACTTACTTCGTCTGGGGTCCCAAAGAGAAATGACTTTTCTCTTAATTCATCAAAGCGCTTTTCAAAGTAATCAAGTTCATAACGAACATATGCTCCGTAGGAACGGCGAATTGATTCACCCACATTTTCTTCCCAGTCGCCTTTTTTTTCTCCAACATATACTTCTCGAAATATAGGTGCTTCAAATGTATCGAGTGAATGTCCTAAACGAATCTTTTCATCCTTGAATGACTGCAAGTTCCCTGCTGCCCACTTTGCTTTTGCACCAGGACTTGCAACCCAAGCATCGGCAAATGAAGCCACCCTCTTGATGGTTTGTTCTGCCGTAGCACCAGCCCAAATTGGTGGTCCACCTGGAGTTCTAGGGACCATACTTAATGTTTGTTTTTCAACATCGAAGTGTTCACCGTGATGTGTTACTTCTTCGCCAGTCCAAAGTTTTTTTATAAGTTCAGCTGACTCCGCTAAACGAGTTGCTCTCTCGGGGAGGGGAATGCCGAATGAAGAGAATTCATCCTCTCGGTAACCTGCACCAATCCCAAAAATTGCCCCCCCGGGTGCAAGTCGATCTATTGATGCAAATTCTTCTGCCACGTGAACTGGTGGAAGTAACGGCAGAATTAAAATTCCTGTTCCTAGGCGCATGTTGCCAGAAACTCCTGAAAGTCGCCCGAGAAGAGAAAGTGCCTGGAACGTAGGGAGTTCGGCTAAGTAGTGGTGAATCACAAACACCGAAGTGAAACCCAGGTCACGGGCTGCCTCAGTAAGTGTTACCAAGTTTGTCAGTCCGGTTTCAAGATCACTTTCGCTCGCAAATTCATTGTCGAGCATTATCCCAAATCGCATATAAAAACTCCGTTGTGTCTAAGAACTATGAAGATTTGACTCTCCCTTTTAAGCATACCGGACGGATGGTATGCTTAAAAGGGTCTTGGCAATTCTACATCTCAGGGGAAAAATGGACTTTCGTGATTCAGAGGATGAACTTAAATTTCGCGGTGATGTGAGGGGTTGGATTGTAGAAGCAACATCAGACATTCCAAATCTCGAATTACTCAGTGGAGCCGAACGTGATACTTGGTCGGGCATTTGGCAAGATCGACTTAGTGCTGGTGGATGGGTCGGAATAACTTGGCCGAAGGAATTCGGCGGCCGAGGATTAGAGAGTAATTACCAGGCAATCTTTAACGAAGAAGCTGCACTGTGTGATGCCCCCTATCCACTTAATGGTGCAGGGATGATGTTGGCTGGACCAACAATCCTTGTACATGGGACTGATGAGATTAAATCGAAATATCTCTCAAACATCATGGAGAGTAGAGAAATTTGGTGTCAGGGGTTTAGTGAGCCTGGATCAGGTTCAGACCTTGCCAGCCTTAGCACTTCCGCAGTAAAAGTCGATGGTGGATGGGTCGTGAATGGTTCAAAAATTTGGACTTCATGGGCGCATCATGCCCAGCGGTGCATGTTGCTTGCACGCACCGGGACACCTGAATCACGACACCGAGGTATCACCTATTTCTTAGCCCCAATGGACAAAATCATTGTTCGACCACTCACAATGATTAATGGTGACTCCGAATTCAATGAAATGTTTATTGATGATTTGTTTATTTCTGATGCAGATGTTCTTGGAGAAGTAAATAATGGGTGGGAAGTTGCCATGACCACCCTTACCTTCGAGCGCAACAGCATGGCTCTAAACCTTTGGGTGTGGGCAAGGCAAGCAATCGATGCACTCATTGAAGCCGCGAAAGAACGAGGTGGAGAGAATGACGTTTCACTTTATGACCAAATTGGACTATTACATAGTGACGCTGAGGCCGTTCGCATTGGATCTCTTCGTACCATGTCAGAAATTCAGTCTGGTGGCGACCCCGGGCCTGAATCATCAGCGCTGAAACTACTTTGGACATGGACAATGCAGAACGCAACTCGGCTATCTGTCCAGTTTGGAGAATCTTCAGGTATTTCTCTTTATCAACCATCAGCAAGGCACAGAGTTAACCGCTATCTGCGCGCTCGTGCTCACAGCATCGAGGGCGGAAGCGATGAAATCCAGAAATCAATTATTGCAGAACGGGTGCTGGGTCTTCCCCGCTCACGATAGAAAGTGAAAAATGAACGCCACATTTAGCCCAGAGCAGAACGAACTTTCTCGAATAATAAAAGACATCACAAGCGATGGAGTCTCGCAAGCGAAACTGTGCACCCCAGAAGCTTGGATTGAGCCATCACAAGAACAAACTCTTTTAGAAAATTTTGGATCTCTAGGGATTCCAGAAGCACTTGGAGGGATTGGTGGAGACCTAATAGATGTTGTAGTAGCTGTCGAAGCAGCCGGTCAATCGGTCTACCCATCAAGATTCATTCCACAGTTAGCGGCACTCCACTTAGCATCTACAGCGGGAATCGATGTTTCACCTGTGACCCAAGGTGGACAGAAGTGGTCAATCGCAACTGATGAGACCAACTCTTTCGGTGAATCGTTAGTTGCAGCGAAAACAGGGCAGGGCAGCGTTGGCGCAACAAAAGTTCTTGTCCCCTTCGCAAGTGATGCAGATAATTTTGTTGTTCTAGGGAATGACGGGGTCTGCTTACTTTCGGCACACGACGTTACTTCGTCAGAAACCATTGATTACTCGAGGCCAACAGGAACGGTTGCTTTCAATTCACTTCCAACTCAACTTGGAGCGAATACATCGGGACATTTAAGTGCAATGGTAATCGCCGCCGCTGAGTTATGTGGTGTCGCACGAGGGGCTGTACGTCTTGGTGCTGAATTCGCAAAAGTTCGCGAGCAGTTTGGGCAGCCAATTGGGGCTCGTCAGGGAGTTGCATTTCAACTTTCAGAGGCACAAGTTGGTGTTAAGGCAGCCTGGGATTTGACCGTATATGCAGCCTGGGCCGCTCAATCTGGGCATTCAGATGCTCAAATAATCGTTGCCCAGGCCAAGGAACGGGCTGGAAGATCGGCAATTTTTGCAGCCGAGCGAGCAATCCAGGTGCACGGTGGCATGGGAATTACGTACGAAGCAAACCCTCATCTCTTTCTTCGCCGTGCAATGTTTAATGACACATGGCTCGGTTCTGGGATTGCACTCCGACGTCAAATTGGCAAATGGCGGATGCACAATTGGGCCTCAAGCGAAACTCTGAAGCACTAAAGCCGGCAAAATGGCTCATGCTGCTTCCAACCAAAATCTAGATTCGACGCTTGACCATTTTGCGATTGCAGTTTCAGAATGGGAAGTTTTTCGAAATAAATTTGTGGAGCAAAATAAAGCGTCAATAATGATCGACGCTTACTCTGACATTCAACGTATAACGCAGTATCAATTTTCAAATCAAGCAAAGTTAGAAACTTTGGCAATAAGCCAAGACGCAGCTACAAGCCAACTTGCTAATTTTCTTGAGCGCCATGGTGAGTCACTCCACCACGTAACTCTCAAGGTGAAAAGTGTTCCAAAAGCTATTGAGCTGATGGAGCGATCGGGGTATGAAGTAACTGGCGCAAACACCTCAGGGAAATCGAGGCACGAAGCATACTTATCAGTAAAAGTGAGCGGCAACATTCCAATCCAATTCCTCTGGACTGATGTTGATGATGTTACGTGGGCTCGTCGACGTGGTTTCGAGCCACAAATGAACGAGGGCAATGGCTTACATTTTCTCGGTGCAACTTTGTCTCACAATGATCTGCCCGGTGCCGCAAAGCTCTGGCAACTTCTTGGTGCAGAAGTTAGTCATGAAACTGTAGATAGACACGAAGTCCTCATTTGTAAATGGCAAGACACTTCCATGAATCTGATCCTTGATTCAGCAATTTCAAATCCTCTACTTCGTTGGTTCAATTCAGACTCAAATTCACTTATTCATGAATCACAACCGTTTCACTGAGAGGAATAATGATGGAACAACTATTAAAAACTAAAGGTGGCGACTCGTTTGTTGTGCGAATTGGATCTGGAGATCCACTCCTCGTACTACACGGTGGCCTCGGACTAGACCATTCAGGTTTTAGACCATACCTTGATGCTTTAAGTGACCAATTTGAAGTTGTCTATGTTGACTTACTTGGCAATGGTCGTTCTGGCCACCTGCCTGATGCGTTCGAAACTGACCATTCAATGTGGGTGAATCAAATCAATGCAATCTGCGATGAGCTTGGATTTGAAAAAATCTTTCTACTCGGACATTCACATGGTGGCGTAATTGCGCAACGATTCGCACTCGCCCACCCTGATCGCTTGAAAGGGCTCATCCTTTCTGCGACCGGTCCGTCATTTGATCATGTTGAAACCGTCATGAAGAACCTTGTAGAAATAAGTACTCCTGAGCAATTTGAGATTTATACAACACAAATCTACATAGAACAGCCAGACGATGAGACTTGGGCGAAGCGTTGGAGAAAAGTAATGCCTCTTTACTTTGCAACACCACCTAGTGAAGAATTTCTTGATGCACGCCATGCAAAAACAGTCCATCGTGCCGAGGGATTTAATGCTTGTATCCTGCACGTTCCGCACTTTGATGTTCGAGACAGGTTGCACGAGGTTTTAGTCCCAACTCTTGTGATTGGTGGGTCTAAGGATTTTTGTTTCCCGGAAGAGGTTGGGCCAGGTCTTCTTGCAAAACTAATTCCTAATGCAAAATTGCTAATGCTTAAGAACTCTGGGCACAATCCTTACTCAGAAGAGCCAGATGCGTTTGTAGAAGGTGTGCGTTCATTCGCCTCACAAATCTGAGAAAGCTATTTGAAGTGTGGAATAACTTCTTCAGCGAACCGACGAATTGAATCAGCAGAGTCACTTGTTGGCAAGCCAATCCAACCATGCCTAAAAATGATGTGGTTGAATCCGAGATCACGTAATTTGTTAATTCGCTCAATCAATGTTGCAGGAGAGCCAATGAGGAATACTTCATTGAACAAAAACTCAAAACGAGACTGCTGCCATGACAATTGCTTGTAGTCACTGTACGTGAAGTACTCGTCTTTTATGTATGGCAGCACAGTCGACCTAGCGTCTTCGTCAGTCACGCCACAGAACAGCTCGACAACCACTGGCCGCTCCGAAGGCAATGGCTTGCCAGATGCAGCTAGTGAGTCCTCGTATTCAAACTGAGCTTTTTCAGTCCAGCCATCTGTTGGTGGGTTACCTGGTGCGAGCCAAGCATCACCAATACGTGCTGCACGGCGAATAGCCGGGAAGGCACCTGCACCAATCCAAATAGGAGGCCCGCCCGCTTGTAGTGGTCGAACACCACTACTTACGCCGTCAAGTTTATAGAACTCACCATCGTGGTGAACAGGCTCACCAGTCCACATTTTTCTAATGACGTCTACACACTCCGCAAGACGTGCTCCACGGCGTTTCTTGTCGATACCAAACGTGTCAAATTCAACATCTCGGTAGCCCGCCCCAACACCGAGAATCATTCGCCCACCAGATAACTGGTCAAGTGTTGCGAACTCTTCGGCGATGTGAACTGGATGATAGAACGGCAAAAGGAGAATTGACGTTCCAACCTGCATTGATCCGCTGTATTCAAGCATCGCCGCAGTCATTGAAATAACCTGCGGCGTTTGGAGGTTCGCCAAGAAGTGATTTATCGTGAACACCGAGTCATATCCTCTATCAGCAGCGAGCTGAGTAAGGCTAAAGAGCTCTTTTAGGCGTAAGGAGAGGTTGTCCTCAAATGGGAACTGATGAGAGGCGAGAACCCCAAATTTCACGATTTCTCTTCCGGCAGACGTCCACCAAGCCTAAAGAATGGCGCGACTGCTTCATCGCGTTCCTTCAATGTGCGGCCAAGTCCCTTGGTGTTTCTTTCCTTGATGAAGTTAAAGTCACCTTCATCAAATTGCAAGTTAGTTGCCCAACCGTGTCCAATCCATCCAATCATTTCACCAATAGTTTTGCCTTGGGCTTCTTGCATCAAGCGCATCATTGATTTGCCAATCATGATCCCATCAAGTGGCATCATTGAAATTGCCTGAGCGTAATCACGTACCCACTTATCAAGGTCTTCGCGCTCAACAACCTTGTTGACAAAGCCACTCTGCTCTGCTTCATCTGCAAGCAGTGGGCGCATAGTCAGCATGATTTCTTTCGACTTGCGAACACCCATTGTTTCAAACCAAGCGAACATGTCCTGTGGGCCAGCACCTAGATAACGAAATGCCGGGTGAGTAAATGTCGCGTCAGGTGACGCAATCACAATGTCTGATGCCAACGCAATTTGCATGTGCCCTCCATAGCAGTATCCATGGACTTGGCTGATTGTGGCTTTGAGGCAGTTAGCAACTGAAGCGGTAAAGGCGCCAAGGATGATGTTGCGGTCAGGAAGGATGCGCTGACGTTGCGCTGGTCGCTTTGGTCGTTCTCCTGGCTTAGGGTCTTTGTAGCCAATGTAGTGACCAAGTTCTGAAGCGTCAGCCCCAGTACCAAAGCACGGTCCATTGCCTCTGAAAATAATGGTCTTAACATCATCGTCAACTTCAGCCTCACGAACAAGGTCACCTACGTATTCCAATGCTGCAATAGGCAGCGCGTTTAGCTTTTCTGGAACATTAAAAGTGATGAAGGCTGCCTTAATGGATAAATCTTTTTCATACAAGACGGCATTCTTTATAACAGCATCATCCACAGACATCGCATCGGCGTCCCACTGGGAATCGAGCAATTCATATTCACTTTTCTTCATTATTTCTCCTTATTTTGTCTATTTTTCAAACTTTGACGTTGGATTTTTCCTGCGTCGGTACGAGGTAGTTCATCAAGAAACTCGACATCTCGAACTTGCTTAAAGTGCGCTAGCCGATCGCGAGAAAACGCGATGATCTCCTGCGCAGTTGCATTTAGGTTTTCACGTAATACAACAAAAGCTTTAGGCACTTCGCCAAGGCGTTCATCATCAGCTCCAACAACAACGACATCCGCAATTGCGGGGTGCTGGCGAAGTTCACGTTCAATTTCTCCAGGCCACACCTGGTATCCGCCGCATTTAATCAATTCACGTTTTCTCCCGGCGAGAAATAAAACATTGTCTTCATCAACTGAACCAATGTCGCCAGTTCGAA
Source organism: Acidimicrobiaceae bacterium (assembly GCA_037143535.1). Lineage (GTDB taxonomy): Bacteria > Actinomycetota > Acidimicrobiia > Acidimicrobiales > RAAP-2 > RAAP-2. The sequence continues at coordinate 22,531 of JBAWYN010000002.1, forward strand.
CCCAGCCATCCACAATCAAAATGTCTTCTTCGCTGACTTCCCCGGCGTATCCCTTTGACATCGACGTACGAACCCAAATCTCACCTTGTTCGCCGGCTGTCAATTTGCTTAGATCTTCACCCCGAATTTCTAGTTCTACACCCTCGTAGATGTGCCCTGCGGCTCCAGGCTTCCAGTTACCATCTCTGAAATCCTTGGATGACCACCCTGCGATGTGACCAGTTTCTGTGGATCCGTAGTTAGAAAGGATTGGAACATGGAATCTCTCTTCAAACTCAATGCGCAATACGGGGTCTAGCGCTTGACCGGCAGTTAAAACTTGGCGAACACTTGTCAAATCAATTTTTTCGTCTGAATGAACAAGGTCGTACATCATTGTTGGCAAAAGAAATAAGTTATCAATCTGATATTTCTCAACGAGCTCGCCAACTGTCGCCACACGAAATCGTTCCATCAATACAACAGATCTTCCGACATAAATTGCAAACATTAAAGAGTGCTGACCGCCCCCATGGAAGAGTGGCCAACATAGGAGATTGGGTGAAACCGTTTGCGGCGCGAGTGGATATGGCCCAGGCTTGCCACCTTTTGAGGCACGAGCAAGTGTTTCAAGTGCAGCAAAAATTCCTTGTGATGTACTTATCACTGGCTTAGGGAGTCCACTCGTTCCACCAGTGAAGAGAATTACCGCTTCATCATCATTTGCAACATTTTCTATTTCCTTCAACGTCGTGGACTTTTCTGCCAGTGTTTGCAGATTCTGGCCCTTTGAAGAGTCTCCAACCAGTGAAACGTTGTATCCAGTAGGGATGATGTTTGCTTTATCTTCTACTGTGACAACAAGAGTTGGCTTAGTTTTCAACAAGCACTCTTTCAACTCATTTTCGTTGTACAGCCAGCTAATAGTGATTGGGATTGCCCCAATTTGCCAAGCACCGAACAATGCGAACACGAGCTGAGGGGAATTTTGAAGAAAAAGTGCGACCCTGTCGCCTTTGCCAATCCCGAGCGAACGTAACGCAGAAGCATATTTCCCAGAAACATCCCCCCATTCACCCCATGTCCATGAGCGCCCATCTTCGAAAATGAGTCCAGTTTTAGCTGGTCCCTCATTTGCTCGATCGCTGAGTATTTGGGCTAAGTTCACTTAACCACTGTATACCATCCGGTTGGTATCAAGAAATCCCATTGAAACCCCTACCGAACCAGAATTTTCTTCTTATAAATCTTGCCATTTTCGTCTCGTGGCAAACTCTCAACAAAATGCAGTTCTTTGGGAAGTTTTTGCCTAGACAGTCTCTCTTTGCAGAAGTCCATGATTATGCCCTTTAACTCGTCACTTGGCACAAATCCTGGGAGCAACTCAATAGCGGCGATTGGCACTTCACCTAAGTCAGGGTGATCTTTTGAAATCACGGCTACGTCATATATAGCTTCATGAAGTATCAATACAGCTTCAATTTCTGCCGGATAAACATTGACACCACCACTAATAATTAGCTCGACTGATCTTCCAGCCAAGTAGAGGTATCCCTCTTCATCAACGTAACCAAGGTCGCCGACAGTTAGCAAACGACCACGTCGAATGCTTTCAGTTTTGCCAGGATCATTGTGGTATTCCATAACGTCTTCACCTTGACGCATGTAAACAGTGCCGACAGTTCCAGCTGGAACTTCGTTACCTTCATCGTCGAGAATTTTTAACTCTGCAATTGACATTGGTCTGCCCACTGTGCCCGGGTGTGATAGCCACTCGTGAGGCTTTGCAAGTGTCGAGCCTACTTCAGTAGACCCGTAGTACTCAAAAATTACGGGACCGAACCACTCAAACATTTGCTTTTTTATCTCTATGGGGCAAGGAGCAGCTCCATGAGTAACAAATTGCAGTGAGGAAACATCGTATCGATCTCGAACTTCTTTTTTCAGTTGAAGAAGTCGAATGAAATGGGTTGGAACCATGTGGGTTGAAGTTACGTGCTCAGTCGAAATGAGTTGGAGACACTTCTCAGGTGTCCATCCATCCATAAGCACAACGCAATAGCCCAAGTGCAAAACACCCATCGCGTTTGAAATGTTTGCTGCGTGATACATGGGCGCTGTGACGAGCCAAACGCCATCAACTCCTGGCTTCATACCGTAATCATCAAAAATCCATCGGTACACTTGTGCGCCTTCATCGGCCGTCTTTCCGCTTAAAGGTCGCTTGACACCTTTAGGGCGGCCTGTTGTGCCAGATGTGTACTGCATGACAGAACCAGCTGGGCGTTCAGCTGGGAGCTCCGCTGATTGATCAGTAAATAGATCAGCAAAGTCATTACATCCTGTGGCGGCGCCTTCAGAGTAAACAACAACATCAAGACCTTCGACGGCTTTCGAAACCAATGTCTCAAATTGTGACGCACAAATAACAACTTTTGCTTCACAGTCTTGCAAGATGTAGCGAATTTCTGGCTCGGTCAGGTGATAATTCAACGTTGTTAAATAGACGCCAGACTGCATAGTCGCCAAATATAATTTTATAAATTCTGGTGAATTCGTCATCACTGACGCAACCACATCTCCCTTGTGAACGTTTGCAACATTCGCAAGACCATGTGACAAACGATTCACATCTTGGAATAATTCTCCAAAAGTTATTCTCTGATTTGATGCTGTCACTAGTGCAGGCCGTTCGGGCTCAACTTGTGCCCAGGACCAGAATCCCATTAAGTCACGAGGGGTCATACGCTTATTCTCCTTTTCCCCATGTATTAAAACGAAGTATGTCTTTCACTGGCAGTCGATGTGCAGCATTAAAGTTCAGCCCCTTAGTGTGTGCCACTGGAATAATTGTGATTGGAATAAAGTTGTCCGGGAAGTTGAGTAATTTTGAAATCTCGTTGGCATGATGCATGGCTCCAGTCGCCATAACTGAGCCAAGCCCACGTGAACGAAGCGCCAGTTGAAATGACCAGATCATTGGGAAAATAGTTCCGTAGAACCCAGACGCTAATTTCCCAACTGGCTCCGGAGGGGCAGGAGTTGTAGTAGCGAAGACCATAATTACTGGAACATTTTCTAGATTCTCAGCCAAATACTTCACACCGTCCATAATTTTCTGTTGCCTCTTTTGGTCGCCAACGGACCCTCGAAGCGCTGGCGCAAGTCGTTCCTGCACAACTTGATCATTTTCTCTAAGCGGACGAGCTACCAATTGTTCGTAAGTGTCTCTATAAAGCTCAGCAATTTTTAGTTTCAATTTTTCTTGAGTCACTGCAACCACTCGCCACTCTTCTACGTTGCTGCCCATTGTGGACTGTTGGGCGATGCTAAGACACTCTTCAATTAGTTCTCGAGTTACTGCACGATCAAAATCAAGGCGAAAACGGACAGTTCGAGTTGTCGTCAACACTTCATCAACATCAGTAATTAACTTCATCTACGCTCCAAGCGCCGATTGAATAAGCGAGATTTCATCAGTTCCATCTTTTGGAACAATGAAGTCATCGATGCTTACAATCTCTTGAATGTGATCTCTGATCTCCTCTGGAGTCGCAATTCGAGGCGACGTAGACCACCCAGGTGTCATGCCGATAAATACTCTGGCGATTCTTCCACCACCAACCGAGAAAATGTGGTGGCTCAGATCACATTCGGGTGAAACCAGATAGGCAACAAATGCTGCGACGTGAGCTGGATCCAATTTTGAGGCCATGTCGCCCAACAGTTCTTCAGTCATCCTGGTTCGTGCTGTTGGCCCGATGCAGTTTGCGGTGATTCCAAATCGTTCACCTTCAACTGCGATTACATTCATCAACCCGACAAGCCCCATCTTCGCGGCGGCATAATTTGCCTGACCAAAAGTACCGAGCAACCCCGAAGATGACGTTGTAAGAACTATCCTTCCGTAGCGCTGCTCTTTCATAATTTGAAATGCTGGCTGACACACATTGAACCCACCATGCAAGTGAACCGCAAATACGTCTTCAATGTCTTGCTCTGACAGTTTGGCAAAAGATCTGTCTCGCAAAATTCCTGCGTTATGAATTACTGCGTCGATGCGACCGAACTTTTCTACAGCAAGAGCAACAACTTCTTCGCCGCCTTCTCTCGTTGCAATTGAAGCACTCGAGGCGACTGCTTCTCCTCCAGCTGCACGAATTAACTCGGCACAACTTTCGGCTACTTGTACAGAACCACCTGAGCCATCGAGGGTGCTGCCAACGTCATTTACGATCACAGATGCACCTCTCGATGCAAGCAGTTCAGCGTGGGCACGACCTATCCCACCGCCAGCGCCAGTAATAAGAACAACCTGACCTTTAAGTGAAAGCTCCGTGCTCAACCCAGTGACTTTCCGAAAATTGCTGCGAAGGCCACACATGCTCCAGGTTGACCGCCAAGATTTTGTGCCATTGCGAGTGTTGCATCAGGGACTTGACGCTCGCCTGCTTCATTTCGAAGTTGTAGCCAGCACTCAAACATCATGCGTAAACCCGTTGCCCCAATGGGGTGCCCAAAGGACTTAAGCCCACCGTCAACGTTTACAGGCATTTCACCCATACGATCAAATGTCCCGTTTAGAACGTCTTTCCATGCTTCACCGCGATTAGAAAGTCCGAGGTCTTCCATCAACACCAATTCCGTTGGGGTGAAGCAGTCGTGACACTCAACAAGCGAGAGTTCCTCGCGAGGATTTGTAATCCCCGCCTGATCATAAACATCACGTGCGGTAATGGCTACCTCAGGAAATGTGGTGTAGTCGTACGACGAAGTCATTGCACCATCGCAAGCACCTGAAACAAATGAAAGCCCCTTGAGGAAAATCGGTCGATCTGTGTACTTGTATGCATCTTCGGCTCGAACAATTACAGCGGCCACAGCACCATCAGATACGCCTGAGCAATCAAAAACTCCGAGTGGACCCGCAACTTTCTGAGCGTTCGTAATCGTTTCTTTACTAACAGCGGAGCGAAATTGTGCTCTTTCATTAAGTACACCATTTTGGTGGTTTTTCCATGCGATGTGAGTTAGAACCTCCCGAAGTTGGTCATCACCTAGGCCGTACTTGTGAGCATATGCAGGCGCGAGTAGCGAAAAAGCACCAGGCGCAGTCCAATTGATATCAGTTCCATCAGATGGTGGCCATGATGCAGTGAGCCCCGCAAATGATGAGTCTTTTAATTTCTCTACCCCCGTCGCCATGACAATGTCATATGCACCACTCGCCACAGCGAAACATGCGTTTCGAAATGACTCAGAACCAGTTGCACAGTAATTCTCTACACGCGTGACAGGCTTACCTTTGAGTTGCAGCGGTTTAGACAACGTAACGCCAGCCATCCCCGAACCTTGCGTTCCGACCCAAAAGGCGTCAATGTCATCGAGCTCTAGGCCCTCAGATAACTGAAGGGACTCTTTAACAGCATCAATTAATAAGTCGTCTGCTGACTTATTCCAATGATCACGAAATGGGGTACACCCCATCGCAACAATTGCAACTCGATCTCTCATTCCGTGATTAGCCATGGCTCTCTCCCTCTGTACGCTCAGGGCGTACTTTCCAAAAATAATTATGAATTCCATTACTTGAATGAATTTTTCTAAACGAAGGTTGCAACTTCTCTCCGACCTGAATTTCGCCTGAAGGGTTGTCGGTTACTTCAGCGCTCCGACGTCCACCTCCGTTGACATCAATAACTGCGAGAATCATCGGTGGGTCGAGTGTCGGTTGCAGAAAATCAACCGTCATTGATGCAACGGTGCCCCCGAGATCTTTCATCGAATGTTGCACGAATGTATCGATTGATCCACAATTGGAACAGACTCTGGCGGGTGGGGCGCACACCGTCTCACACTTCAAGCAGCGTGAAGCGACTAGCCCATACTTCCAATCAGCTCTACGCCACATTGGTGGTGCAGCCGGTGCATCAGGTTCAGGTCGACGTGGGCCACGAAGATCAATAAGTGATCTCCAGCGCAGATACCTCTCATAAGCGATTGGATGTTGCGTCTGAGCCTGCTGGCGAACAGTGAGCGATTGTTTCTTGTTTTTAATGTGGCCTGTAACTTCAAAAACGAACGCATCAGCACCATCTGCTGCATTAATAGCCAAAATTGTGTCACCAGGTTCTGACTGGTCAAGAGCATCACAAATTAAGAGTCCAAGATGAGCCGACCCAGTGAAGCCAATTAGTTTCTCAAGTTCTCCGTCTTCCCCAGAACTTTTTAAAAGTTTTCGGGCTAATGCAGCTGCACGTGGATTCGGACAACTAACAACGGTTCGTGTTGTTGACTCAAGCTTCGCAATTGCTAATGCATCCGTGGCAACTTGTGTAATTAGTTCAACATAGATGTCAATTGAGAAACGGTCATCCCACGAAGAAATGAACGACTCACCGGGCAGGCGCCATCTATCAAGAAACTCTTCAGTTCGCGATGAACTCGAGAGAAGACTTGCAATAAATTCGTCGCCCCTACAGTCAAACATTGCGCTGCCGTCACCAACCGCAAGCTCATCAGCTGAACCTGGAGCAGAGACACGTACATCAGCAGAAATTGAAATGCCATGATTGCTTAACGCGTTCCAAAGTCCACTTGCGCCTGAACGAAGACCATGAAAATCTATCGCTCTTGTATGGCTTGGTGCACCGATCACTTCACAAATAGATGCAGCTGGAGACTTATCTAGATACGTTGGTGTTGCAGTTGCAACATTAACTTCGCAACTTTCACTGTCTTGGAATTTTAGACAACAAGATGCCTCAACGGACATTGTCACCGTATCTTCATCGAAATAACTAACACTTCGAGATTGTTTGGAGTTCAGTTTAAAACTTTCAGCTCCAAATTTTGTCGTCGTGAGCTTCCACGAAGGCAAATAAGCACCGTAATTACTAATCCCGTTAGCTGACATTTTTATTCCACCCATTCCAGTAGATAACCGATTTAATACTTTTTCGTGCAACTGGCCTAAAGTTCGTTCCAATCGTGTAGGCAATAGGCATAAGGCAACATTGCGTAACCTCTAGAGGGATGTCGAGAAGTGAAGCAACTTTTGCCTCTTGATTCAAATGAAGTGTTGTGATAACCGACCCAAGCCCTCTTGAGCGAAGAGCCAGATTAAATGACCAAACCGCAGGGAAGATTGACCCGTAGAGCGCAGCGGCAGTTCCATGTTGTGCCCCACGTTGTGGGTTTGGTCTAGTAGCACATGCCACCAAAATCCATGGTGCTCTCCCGATGTTCTTTGCAAGGTACTTAGCGTCATCGAGCATCTTTTCTGTTGATGAGTTCCAATCAGCTAGCCGGCCAGATGCAACTTCCGCGTTGCTACCGTATTCTGCAATTGGATTTGCTACGTAAGTGTTGAAACAATCTTCATAAATAATTCCTAGTAATTTTTTTATCTCAAGATCATCAACGAAAATGAATTTCCAATCTTGCGCGTTCCCGCCAGTCGGTGCCTGAAGCGCAAGCGTTGCGCACTCTTCTATTAGTTCTTTTGCTACTGGTCTTTCAAAATCAAGTCTTCTACGAACAGCCCTTGTTGTCGTGATGACTTCATCAAAGTTTTCAATTTTGAATGTCATCGCTACTTAATTTCCTCAGTGGGATTCGGCAGCGAAAACCAGACATTTGTGACGTTGAGGTCCAAGAGACATTCTCTGCAAAACAACCAGGCTCGCTGTAGGAGCATCTATCTGCAAAGTTGCATCCAACATTTTCAAGCCCAATTTTTGGGGCTGAACCTGGAATGCCCTTTAATGGACCAGTCACATCCCAGCTCGGAACTGATGCAATCAATGCTTTTGTGTAGGGATGATTTGGCATTTCCAGAACATCGGAGACAGGTCCAATTTCAACCGCTTCACTCGCGTACATCACCATCACACGGTCGCAAAGTTCAGATGCTAGTAAAAGATCATGAGTGATGAATAACAGACTTGTTTTTCCGTCACGAACAAGTTCCCGAAGCAAATGAACGACTTCAGCTTGTGTAGTCACATCAAGTGCCGTTGTGCACTCGTCCGCTATGACCAAACTTGGACTCGTCACAATTGCGATGGCAATGGCAACACGTTGGCGTTGCCCTCCTGATAATTGATGAGGGAATGAATTTAATACTCGATCAGGATCATCTATTTCCATCCGTTGAAGAATCTCGTGCATTACTGCTTTGATATCTTCCTTGGTAATTTCAGGTCGATTGACTCGAAGCACTTCTTTAATTTGAGCTTTGACCTTCATAAGTGGATTAAGTGATCGACCTGCATCTTGAAAAACCATTCCAATTTTTTTGCCACGAATTGTATTAGCCAGATCAACTTTGTCGGAAATTATGACTTCATCATCAAACGAACATTCGCCTGCGCTGACTCGAAGATTCTTATCGAGAAGTCCTACTAAAGCACGAGCCAAAGTAGTTTTGCCACTTCCTGATTCGCCAACAATCCCGATGATCTCACCTTTGCCAATCGAAAGGTGGATGTCATCGATTATTCGTTGCTGGCCTGTACTCGTAGCAGCATCTACGGTCAGTCCTTTTATCTCAAGAAGTGACATATCAACGGTTCCTATATCTAGGATCGAAACGGGAGATTAGCTCATCACCCAAAAGGTTTACAAGTAAAACGAAAACACTGATCATTATTCCCGGCCATGCAGCAATCCACCACGCAGTTCCAATTTGGCTCTGACCTGATGCAAGAATTGATCCCCAACTAAGGCCAGGCGCAGTAACTCCAAGGCCCAGGAAGTCAATAGCGCTTTCTATAAGAATCGCGGCTCCAATCCCTAGTGTTGAAAGAACTACAACTGTTCCAAAGAGATTGGGGAGAATATGTTTCAAAAGAATTCTTGTTCGAGTAACTCCTGCTGATCTAAGGCTCATTACAAATGGACGTTCTCGAAGCGAGAGAGCTTCTGAGCGTATTACTCGAGCAAAGAAGGGCCACGTTGTGAGTGCTAGGACGGTAAGAATGACACCAACCGAGTGGCCACGTGATGCAATGACGGCAAGCGCCACAAGAATAAACGGTAGAGATAGCTGAGCATCAATTAAACGTGCGATTACCGTGTCGACAATCCCACGGCTAAATCCAGCAACAAGACCCAGCAAGATTCCAGGTAGCGCACCACCAAGCATCCCAACTAAACCAATAAAAATAGTCGTTCTGCCACCAAAAATAAGTTCAGATAATAAATCTTGACCTAAGTTGCTTGTCCCAAGTGGATGAGTCATACTTCCACCATGCATAAAAAACGGTGGAAGAACTGTAGACGATAGATCAAGATTGTTCGGGTCACTTAGTGGAAGTAGCGATGCAAAAACACAAGTTAACGTAATTAAAATCAATGGAGCACTAATCCAAAAGATTGCAGTTTTGTACCACTTTTTATTTTTAGATTTTGCAAGGAGCAAATCTGAATTGTTTGTTTCAAAAGAAATGGTCATTTTGTTGCATCCCTAATTCTTGGATCAATAATTCCGTACAAGACATCTACACAAAAATTTATGAACACGAATCCAAGAACACCAATAACAACAATTGCTTGTATCAATGTATAGTCATGGAACTGAATTGCATTCACAGCCAAGGTCCCTACTCCGGGCCACCCGAAAACGTATTCAACAGCTATCGCGCCAGAAAGTAACGATCCAATTTGAAGTGAAATAATAGTGATCACTGGCAGGCTGGCATTCCTCAAAGCATGCCCAAAAACAATTCTTTTTGTTGAAAGACCTCGAGCTTTCGCCGCATCAATATAAGGTTCTTCAAAAACTTCTGAAATAGTTGCTCGCATTAATCGGGCGATTTGAGCCATTGGCAATAATGCCAAGCAAACTGCTGGAAGTACAAACGATGAGAAACCATTTTTTTGGCCGGCTGGGAATAAGCGCAAGTGAACAGAAAAAACAAGGATCACCATGATTCCCAACCAAAAAATAGGAACTGATTGGCCAACTAATGCCGCCCCTGAAGCCAAACGATCCCAAATTGAATTCCGCTTCAGCGCTGCGATAATCCCAAGTGGTCCACCAATAGAAATTGCGATCATCATTGCCAGTGCCAATAACTCAAGTGTGTTCGGAAGGCGCGTTGAGATCATAGATACATTTGATGATTCGAATTGGATCGAGTTACCAAGTTGGCCGTGAAAGAGATTTGAAAGATACGAGAAGTACTGCTGGATAAAGCTTTTATCGAGTCCCAGCTGGTGTTCTAAAAGGTGGATTTGAGCTTTCGGTGCTGTTGGCCCAAGCATGTTGAATACAGGGTTACCGGAAATGTGTCCCAAGCAAAAAGCAATTGTCAGTGCAAATAGGATAGTTAATAGAGCGCTAAAAAGTCGAAAACTTAGAAATTTAAGCACTTGCTAAATCTGCTTTCTGCTTCGACCGGGGACAGATGCCAATAGTTTTTTCGTGTATTCCTCTTTTGGATTTTCTAATACATCAGATACCGGACCTTCTTCAACAAGTTCTCCATGTCGCATTACATACACGTAGGAGCAAACCCTCCTAACCACACTTAAATCATGGCTAATGAAAAGAATTGAGAGCTGCTCTTTTTCTCGGAGTTCAAGAAGAAGTTCAAGGATCAATGCCTGAACTGAAACATCGAGCCCAGACGTTGGTTCGTCGGCAATTAATAGACGGGGCCGATAGATAAGGGCTCTTGCAATACATACTCGTTGCGCTTGACCACCACTGAGTTGATGAGGGTACGAGTGCAGAAGAGCCCTGTCCAAGTGAACACGATCCATCAAATCCTCATCAGTTATCCAGTGAGTTCTTTCTGGGAAAATTTTTCTTAATTCTTTGAATCCTGCTACAACTTTTTGACGCGGGTCAAGTGAGGCGTGCGGATTCTGAAAGATAATTTGAACGTCACCACGAATGTTTCTAAGTTCTTCTTTGTCTAGCCCGAGAATGCTTTTACCTAAAAAAAGTATTTCTGATGCCTCGACAGGTAGCAGCCCAGTTGTCGCAAGTGCAAGCGATGTTTTCCCTGAGCCAGACTCACCCACCACACCGACGACTGATGCAGCGGGTACAACGAATGAAATTTTATTTACTGCTCGATTGCCGCGATATGAAACCGAAACATCTTTTGCGACAAGAACTGCATTGTTGGATGCAACTAGTCCGATCTGTGAACTCTCGGGATGAGAGCTCACAGATCGGACGTCAGCGTTGCTTTTCGGAACCATTAGTAATTAATTCTTTACCTAATTTTTCCTGAAATTATTTGTAGCTAAGTGTGAAATAGGTGTAACGGTTCACTGGCGTCAGCTTCCAACCAGTCACATTTGTGGCCATTACGTCCATCTTCGTTGTTGAGTAAAGCGGTACGTAGCAGTGGTCATCAACAACCGCTTGCTTGTCCATCAACTTCCAAATTGCATCTGCTGCAGCGTCAGTCGAAGCAAGAGCTGTTGCCTGCTCAGTGTCAAATCGTGGGTCATTGCAATTCTGTGTGATCGAATTAGAGGTGAGGAACCCTTGTGACAAGAAGGCGGGGGTAGGTGCATTTGGCACAACCGACATAATGTACAAACCGGTCTGCGTTCCACCAATGATTGCTCCTACAAGTGCACCATAGGTCACTGGAGTCAAAATTGGCTTAAGTCCAATCTTGGTTAGTTGCGAAGCAATTGCCTGAGCAACTAAGTCAATGTCTGGAAGTAGTCCAATTGGGTATGACAAGAGAAAACTCTTGTCACCCTTGTATTTCTTAACGATTGCCTTGGCATCAGTAGTGTTTAGTTTCACAGCAGTGATGTTTTGAACTGTTGGGTTAACAGTTAAAAGACTCTTCTGCTCAACAACTTGCCCCTTAAAAATTCCTGTAGCAATTGCATGGCGATCGATTGTTTCTGCGACTGCCTTGCGAATTGAAGCATCGTCAAATGGGGCAACCTGTGTAACTAGGAAAGCATCATTGCTTCGGGCTACCGGTGTCTTCACCACATTTAAGCCAGTAAGTCCAACAACGCTTGATGGTGGTTCGTCAAATGAAACCTGTGCTGTTCCGCTCTGCACTAGACCAAGTCGTGTGGTTGGGTCTGTCTGCCAAATAAATGTTAGCGAACTAACTTTGCCTGCGCCATCCCAACAATCTAGGTTCGGAACAACTGTGTAGCTCACACCAGAAACAGCAGAGCTAAACATGTATGGTCCAGTTCCAATTAGGTGATTACTGAAGTCACGTGATGTACCAGCTGCGTAGGCAGTAGGTGGCAGCATGTAAACAGTCGTAAGTAGTAGTGGCAAGTCATTTAATGGTGAAGACGTCACAACCTTGAATGTTGTTGAATCCACAACTGTTGCTGAAGTCACAGGTGCAAAGTATCCGGCAAGAATTGCTTTTGGATCCTTAGTTGCTGTGTTTTGCAGAATTGAGAATACCGCTGCAGCTGCATCAGCTTTTTCACCATTTGTAAATGAGATGCTCGGACGAAGTGTGAAGATCCACGTTGTTGCATTTTTGTGAATCCAAGAAGTTACTAGTCCCGTTGAAACCGTCTTTAATGATACGGAGTCATAGTTGATTAGTGGTTCCAATACAGAGTCCCAAATCATTCCACCAGATCTTGCCCCTTCGATTGGATCAAAAGTAGACGGCATCGCAGGCAATGCAAGCGTCATACCTGGTCCCGCTGCGCGTACTTCCTTCATTGGCGCACCAATCGTGAACGCCATGATCATCATCAAAAGTGCAAGCACCCCTGTAAATATTTTACGATTCCCTGTGCTGAAACCGTGTGTGCTATTTCCGTTCATTAAAACCCCCCAATAGGACATGACTAATTGACTGCCGGTTCTTGGACTCCCAAGTACTGAAGCATGTTTATACCTTCCGGTTGGTATTGTCAAGTTGAATGAGAAATTCCTTCTGTTTTATGGGATTTAAAGGATTTAATAGCAAGATTTCGTACGGTATTCGATCTAAAGGCTCAAAAAATGCAATCATTTCACTTCGAATTTCCAACAAGCGATGGTCTAAAACTCGCTGCGACAGCAATGGGCAAGGAGGATGGGGGGCCAGTTTTATTCCTTCACGGGCTAGGGCAAACGAGGCATGCATGGGATTTGACCATGGATGTTGTTGCTCGAAGTGGATGGCGTGCCTACTCCTTTGATCTTCGAGGACATGGTGAGAGTGAATGGGACCCTAAAGGTGACTACACGATTGACGCACTTTGTAGAGACTGCATTGAGTTCGTTGAGAGTCTTCCAGCCACACCAGTGATTGTTGGTGCATCGCTAGGAGGAATCATTTCACTTCTAAATGAAGCAAGTGTCACCAAAGAATTCTCTCGTGGTCTCATTTTGGTCGATGTAACACCTCAAATGAACCAACTTGGTGTTGAAAGAATTAAGAACTTCATGCGATCTGGACTCGATGGATTTTCGTCACTCGAAGAAGCTGCCGCCGCAATTGCGCAATATATTCCAACACGAAAACCATCGTTAAATACCAACGGGCTCAGAAAAGTACTACGTGAAAAAAATGGTCGTTGGCGCTGGCACTGGGACCCTCTCCTACTAAGCGACACCAGAAATCATGAGGTTGATGTTGAAATCCCCAAGAAACTCGAAGGTGCACTAGAAGAAGTAGACGTACCTGTCATGTTGGTGCGTGGGCTACTTAGCGACGTTGTTGACGATAGTTCGGTCGCAGACTTTATTAAACGCAAGCCAAGTGCCAAACTTATAAACATCCCCGATGCGTCTCACATGATTGCTGGGGACAAGAATGATGTTTTCACGGCTTCTGTAATGGAGTTCTTGAACCAATTTAAAATAGACTCATCCCCCACGCAATAAACATGTAATCGATCGAAGGGTTATTCACTAACCCCTGGCCTGGAGCGGTTACCCCTTCCCCAGGCCAGGGGTATTCACTGCTACTTAACTGCGTCAGGACCGCGCTCGCCGGTACGGATTCGTACCACGTGCTCGATGTCTGAGATCCAAACTTTTCCGTCACCGTGAATCTCTGTCTTAGCTGCGTCAGCAATTGTGTCGCAAATCTTTTCAGCAGCTTCATCAGTGCAGGCAATCTCAATACGAATCTTGTCGACGAAGTCAAACTCGTATTCCTTTCCACGATAAATCTCAATGTGCCCGCCGGTGCGACCGAATCCACGAACCTGTGAAACGGTCATGCCGTTAACGCCAAGTGCCTTAACGGCAACCTTGACTTCATCGAGCTTGAATGGCTTTACAACTGCAGTAACTAATTTCATGATTGATCCTTACTTGTTGTCCGAGTGAGTGTGACTTGGTGTGAGCACAGGCTCACCGAATGTTGGGTCTGGGAATGCTTCTTCATCGTGGATTGCGAGGTCACCAATTGCGAGTGTCTCGTCTGATTCACGAAGTCCTCCAACGAGGAACTTAACCAGGTAGAAGATCACTGTGGTGCCAACTGCGGTGTAACCAATGACCCAAAGTGCGGCCAAGAACTGTTCCCAGAGTTGGTGGAATGAGTGGGTGTAAAACCATCCACCAACTGAGAACCCACCTGGACCCTTGTAGTTTGAGCCAGATACTCCGTAGACCGACATGCTCGGGTCAGCAACAACCCCAACCATGAGTCCGCCCATCAGTCCGGCGATTCCGTGGGTGTAAATAACACCCATTGCGTCGTCAACCTTTGAGAATGGACGGATGCGCGATAGGTAGTTCCATGAGACCCACACAATTGAAGATGAAACAAGTCCAACAATCATTGCGCCGGTTCCATTAACGAATCCAGCACTTGGGGTAATGGCCACAAGTCCACAGAGCATTCCGTTGATGACTCCAAGGAACGTTGGCTTCTTCTGACGTGAGAAGCACATGTCCATGATGAGCCAGGTGAGAACACCTACTGCAGTTGCTACGTTCGTGTTGAGAACAGCACTAGCTGCATCAGCTCCCGCGTAGAACGTTGCACCACCATTGAATCCGTTCCATCCAAGCCACAAGAACCCTGCACCAACCGCAACCATCATTAGGTTGCTCGGGAATGCGTTCTCACGGTCTTGCCAGCGACGTGGTCCAACAATTGCGGCTCCAACGAATGCAGCAATACCTGCACTCAAGTGAATGATGTATCCACCAGCAAAGTCAACCGCACCCTTTTGTGCGAAGAATCCGCCACCCCACATCAGTGCTGCATTAATGCAGTACACCATGGTGATCCAGAGAGGAACAATCAACAACCATGCCTTGAACTTGAGTCGACCAACAAGACCACCAAGGAACAACAGTGGAGTAATTGCGGCGAATACAAATTGGAAGTACGCAAGTGTTGCTGTTGGGAAGTGGAACGGAATAAGTGTGTTCGCACCTGAAACAGCTTGTCCTTGTTCAGCGCTTGCTGTTGAAAGAGGTGTGAAGTGTCCTACGAACCCACTCCAGAACGATCCATCTGGCCCGAAGTGTGAAAGTTGTCCGAAAGCCATGTTGTAACCCCACAGCATCCACACCACCAGTGTGATGGAGAACCCGGTGAACACCATCAGCATGGTGTTCACAATCCATTTCTTTCTGACTAGTCCTCCATAGAGAACAGCAAGACCTGGAAGGCTCATTAGGCCCACCAACGTGGCAGAAATAAGTTGCCAGGTGTTGTCAGCTGGATTTAACCAGTTTGGATACGGAATTATGGTCGTTGCAGCTAACACGTCCACTCCTTAATTACTAGGAGAGGGCGACGCTGACCTCAGGTTGATACCTAGAGTGTGCCAAACCAAGATTTCTGGTTTGTTAGCGAAATGTTTCCGGCGTATTAACTAAAAACTAAACCGCTTCAGGGCCGTGTTCGTCAGTGCGAATTCGAACTACGTGGCTTACGTCAGTAACCCAAACCTTGCCGTCGCCGTGAATGTCAGTGCGAGCTGCGTTCACAATTGCGTCGACGATTACGTCGACTGTTTCGTCGGTACAAACAATGTCAATTTGGATCTTGTCGACAAAGTCGAACTCGTATTCCTTACCGCGATAGATCTCTATGTGCCCACCAGTGCGACCGAAGCCTCGTACTTGCGACACCGTCATGCCCGAGACGCCGACTTCTTTCACCGCAACTTTTACTTCATCAAGTTTGAATGGCTTTACAATTGCTGTCACAAGTTTCATTGAGTCTCCTTAGACGTTGTCGTTGTGCAAGTGGCTAGGTGTTCCAACTGGTTCACCGAATGTTGGATCTGGGAATGCTTCTTCATCGTGGATTCCAATGTCACCGAGTGCAAGGTTTTCATCACTCTCACGCAACCCTCCTACGAGGAACTTAACTAAGTAGAACACGAATGCGGTTCCTACCGCAGTGTACGCAGCAACCCAAAGTGCAGTCAGGAACTGCTCCCACAGTTGATGGAACGAGTTGGTATAGAACCAGCCACCAACAGAGAATCCGCCGGGTCCATTAAACGTACGACCAGTTGTTCCATAGACAGCCATCTTCGGATCAGAAACAAGTCCAATCAGGAGACCACCAATAAGTCCTGCGAATCCGTGAGTGTGAATAACACCAAGCGCGTCGTCAACTTGTGAGAACGGACGAATGCGTGAGAGGTAGTTCCACGAGCACCAAACAAGTGCCGACGAAACAAAACCAACAATCATTGCGCCAATTCCATTAACGAATCCCGCAATTGCAGTAATCGACACAAGTCCACAGAGCATTCCGTTCGTGGCACCCAAGAATGTTGCTTTCTTTTGTCTGGAGAAATACATGTCCATAACAATCCAAGTGAGTAGACCAACTGCAGAAGAAACGTTTGTATTGAGAATTGCACTCGCAGCGTTGGTGCCGGCATAGAACACTGCGCCACCGTTGAAACCGTTCCATCCGAGCCACAAGATTCCAGCACCTACGGCTGTCATCATGAGATTGCTTGGGAATGCATTCTCTCGGTCTTGCCAGCGACGTGGGCCAACAATCGCGGCGCCAACAAATCCAGCAACACCTGCACTCAGTTCAATAACAAATCCACCGGCGTAGTCGACTGCTCCCTTTTGAGCAAAGAACCCACCGTTCCAAATAAGTGCAGCATTAACGCAGTACACAACCGTTATCCAAAGTGGAACTATCAACAACCACGCTTTGAATTTGAGTCGACCAACAAGTCCACCAAGAAAAATGAGTGGTGTAATCGCTGCGAACGTAAATTGAAAATACGCAAACGTTGCTGTAGGAAAATGAAATGGGATCAACGTATTAGCGCCCGAAACCGTTTGACCTTGCTCCGAACTTGCCGTTGCGAGTGGTGTTGCGTGTCCAATGAAGCCACTCCAGAATGAACCAGTTGGCCCAAAGTGTGAGAGCTGACCAAAGGCCATGTTGTAGCCCCAGAGCATCCACACAACAAGGGTCACTGAAAACCCAGTGAAGACCATCAGCATGGTGTTCACAATCCATTTGTTTCGTACGAGTCCACCGTAGAAAACAGCAAGACCAGGAATACTCATGAGACCAACCAACGTGGCGCAAATTAATTGCCATGAGTTATCAGCTGGGTTTAACCAGTGTGGATAAGGGATGACGGTGGATGCAGTGAACACGCCCACTCCTTAGTTGCTAGAAGAGACCACTTTGGCCTCAATTTTCTTACAATCCGAGAGACTTCTCGAAAACCTGAGAAATGTCCATGACGGAGACTTCATCTCCCTTGCCATTGGCCTTAACCGCGTCGTCAAGCATGATCATGCAGAACGGACAAGCAGTAGAGACAATGTCAGCACCGGTTTCGAGGGCTTCATTGGTGCGCTCCATGTTCACGCGCTTTCCAATGTTCTCTTCCATCCACATACGAGCTCCGCCAGCACCACAGCAGAATCCCTTTTCGCGGCAACGTCCCATTTCAACTTGCTTCACACCAGGGATGGCATCGAGCACGTTACGTGGTTCATCAAAGACACGGTTGTGACGACCGAGGTAACAAGGGTCGTGGTAGGTAACTGTTCCGGTGTAGGAAACACCCGGCACGAGCTTGCCAGTAGCGACCAAGTGACTGAGGAGTTCAGCGTGGTGAATCATTTCGTAGTCGCCACCAAGGCCTGGGTATTCGTTCTTCATGGTGTTAAAGCAGTGCGGACAGCTAGCAACAATTTTCTTGGCACCAACTTCGTTGAGTGTTGCAATGTTGGACTTAGCCATTTCTTGGAACAAGTACTCATTACCCATACGACGCGCTGGGTCACCGGTGCACGATTCACGTGGACCAAGGATTCCGAACGTCACGCCAGCACGGTGCAGCATTCGTGCGGTTGAAACAATTTGCTTACGACCGCGCTCGTCGAGCGATCCGGCACATCCAACCCAGTAGAGGTATTCAATCTCTGCAGGAATTGGACCATCGATGATTGGAACTTCGAAGTCGAGTTCAGCCAACCAGTCGGTGCGCTTAGAAGCACCAAGACCCCACGGGTCACCCTGGTTTTCCATGTTGCGAAGAAGTAGTCCGGCTTCTGTTGGGAAACGAGATTCCATAAGTACTTCGTAACGACGCATGTCAATGATTGCGTCAACGTGTTCAATGTCGACTGGGCATTGTTCCACGCATGAACCACATGTTGTGCACGACCAGAGAACGTCTGGATCGATGGTTGTAGGAACGAGGGTTGCAACGTCTCCGCCACCTTCGCCAGAGAGAAGTCGGTCGGCTGAAGCGAACATGTTTTCGCGAAGTCCCATGATGAGGAGCTTCGGACTTAGCGGCTTGCCTGTTGTCCACGCTGGGCACACTGACTGACAACGACCACACTCGGTGCACGTTGAGAAATCGAGCATCTGCTTCCAGGTGAAGTCCTCCATTTTTCCAACACCGAACACTGTGTCTTCGGTGACATTTTCCATGTCCATGTCGGGGGTCTTGTCGAGACCACCAAGTGCACGTGGGCGACGTGAAACTCCAATGTTGATTGGAGCAAGGAAGATGTGCAAGTGCTTCGAGTACGAAACGAAAACCATGAATCCAGCAATCACACCAACGTTTGCGAGAAGGAATACAACTTCAATGACGCTGTTAACGCCAGTGCCGAGTGGCGCTAGCCATTGAGCAACGATCTGAGATGCGAAGGCCCATGGTGAAGCAATGAGCTGATTGCTTGCGGCTGTTGCCATGTCGTTAGAAACTTGGCCTACGGTGCGTGGGAATGGGAAGTGCCCAGCATTAATTTGTCCAGCGCGGTACATCAGCAATGTAGCGATTACTAGGAAAATAAGACCTAGGACAATCCAAGCAGCTCCGAGGTGGCTTCCATAGAAACGTGATTCACGATCTTTTCGAGCTGGTGCGTTCTTGATTCGAATCACTGAGAACACAACAAGTGAAATCAGAACTGCCACCGAGAAGAAGTCTTCGGTGAATGCGAGCCAGTTGCTCTGTCCAATGAATGGAATGTGGAAGTCACGATTGAATAGTCCACCGTAGGCTTCGATAATTGTTGTGAAGAGGACAGTGAAGCCCCACATTGTGAAGAAGTGTGCAAGTCCAGGCACGGTCCACTTGAGCAGCTTCTTCTGTCCAGCAACTTCTACAACTTCTGCTTCAGTAACTTTGCGAAAGCCCTGCCAGCGACGTGGCGCTGGCTTTCCGCTTCGAATCAGTTTCGACAACCAGAAGAAACGACGTCCCGCAACAGCGAAACAAATTAGTGAGACTCCGAGTCCGATAATGATTCTTGCTAACACGTGATTTCCTCTTCTTTAGTTCTTTTTAAAATTCTCTGAATAACGACTTGCGGTTGGACCACGTTGTCCCTTGTACTTCGATCCAAGGATTGACGAACCATAAGGATTATCTGCTGGTGTTGTCATTTGGAAAAAACTAATTTGACCAATCTTCATTCCGGTGTAGAGCGTGATTGGAAGGTTGGCAACATTCGAAAGCTCAAGTGTGATGTGGCCATCCCAGCCAGCATCGATAAAACCAGCTGTTGAGTGAATCACGAGTCCTAGACGACCGAGCGAGCTCTTTCCGTCAAGTCGACCAACCAGGTCGTCAGGCAACATGATTCTCTCAGTTGTAGATCCAAGAAGAAATTCACCCGGGTGAAGAATCATTGGTGTGTCGAGTCCTACGTCAATGAGTTCAGTTAGATCTTCCTGGACTTCCTTGACGTCTATGACGCGCTGGGAGTGGTTACGAAATACGCGGTAGTACTGGTCAATGTGCAGATCTACTGAAGATGGCTGGATGCAGTCATCGCCCAGCGGATCAATGATGATTCGACCCGAAGCCAAAGCTTCTTTGATTGACCTATCTGAGAGCACCATAACTATGGCAACGTTACTCTGAAGTAACCCACCTGGCCACAATCTGCCCTTAAAAATGGGCAATTGCTTGGAGATTACGATGGTGACATGCGGGCGTAGTTCAGCGGCAGAACATCAGCTTCCCAAGCTGAGAACGCGAGTTCGATTCTCGTCGCCCGCTCCAATGCACGCCTGGGCCAAGGATGACTCGCGAGAATCGACCTACGCTGAGTACTAGTGAACTACCTCTTTCTTTTGCTAATCATCTTCGGGATAAACCTCCTACCAGCCTTTGGACCTCCCACATGGTTGGCGCTCGTCATTGCACAGTGGAGATGGCATTTGAATCCCGTTGCGGTGGTGCTACTGGGAGTAATAGGCGCGGTGGCAGGACGTGGACTTCTGGCTGTTGCCTTCGGGCGTTTGAGAGACTTCTTTCCGAAGCGCTACGTAAATAATCTCAATCGGGCACACGCAAAAATTGATGAGCATCCATCTGGCGAAATTGCTTGGTACATCGTTTTTCTATTTACCCCAGTTCCCTCTGCTCAGCTTTTTTGTGCAGTTGGGTTACTCGAAATGCCTCTCACAAAAATTCTCATCACTTTCGCGGTGGGAAGACTTGTTTCATACGCGATCTACGACGCGACTGCTTCGGCGATTGGTCATGAGTTTCATAGCCTTTGGAGCAAGTACTGGGGAAACCCATTCGCAATTGCGCTGCAGATCTCATTCTTGATTGGGTTGAGCGTTTTGCCGCTCATTTCTTGGAAGGACAAGGGCTCACCTCCTGAAAAACCCTCTGTTGATGGGGAATCCGCTTAGTTTCTGTACTGAGTCCAGTACTGGACAATGTCCAAATAATTGCTATAGTTGCCCTCGTGACCATTACCGCAAGTGACGTACTGAAAGAAAACGGAGTCCAGGCAACTGCGCAGCGTCTCGCAGTACTTCGCGCGGTGTCAGCACAACCACACATCACAGCAGATGGCGTTGTCGCAATCGCCACTAATGAAATTGGAACAATTTCTCGTCAAGCTGTGTACGACACACTTGGTCTGCTCGCAGAAAAGGGAATCATTCGAAAGATCCAACCCGTTGGATCACCTGCTCTTTACGAGGACAGAATTAGTGACAATCATCACCATTTAATCTGTAGAAGTTGCGCAATGGTTGTTGACGTTGACTGTGCGTTAGGGCAAACACCATGTCTTACTGCAGCAGACTCCATGGGTTTTGAAATTGACGAAGCAGAGGTCGCCTACTGGGGCCTATGTCCTAGTTGTCAAAAAAGTTCGAAGTAACGCAGTACCGCAATCTATAAAGGAGAAACATGACAGAAGAAAACAAGTGTCCAGTTGTTGGAGGCGCAAGCACTCGAGTGACCGGCAATCAGAACAACGCGCAGTGGTGGCCTAATCAGCTCAACATCAAGTTGTTGCACCAGGCAAATCCTGCAGCGAGTCCAATGGACAAGAACTTCAATTACGCGAAAGAATTCGCGAAGCTCGATCTTGATGTCTTAAAGAAGGACATCGAGAAGTTGATGACCAACTCACAAGAGTGGTGGCCAGCCGACTGGGGACACTACGGTCCTTTCTTCATTCGCATGGCGTGGCACAGTGCTGGAACGTATCGGATCAGTGATGGTCGTGGAGGCGCTGGATCAGGTGCGCAACGTTTCGCACCACTCAACAGCTGGCCGGACAACGGAAACCTCGACAAGGCTCGCCGTCTTCTCTGGGAAATCAAGAAGAAGTATGGACAGAAGATTTCCTGGGCTGACCTCATGATCTTTGCTGGTAACTGCGCACTTGACTCAATGGGCTTTAAGACCTTCGGTTTCGCTGGTGGACGTGTTGACATTTGGGAACCAGAAGATGACATCTACTGGGGACCTGAAGACACCTGGCTCGACGACAAGCGTTACAGCGGTGAGCGCGACCTAGAGAATCCACTAGGTGCAGTTCAGATGGGACTGATCTACGTAAACCCAGAAGGTCCTAACGGAAACCCCGACCCACTTAAGGCTGCGGTTGACATTCGTGAAACGTTTGCTCGCATGGCAATGAACGACGAAGAAACTGTCGCACTTATCGCTGGTGGGCACACCTTTGGAAAGACTCACGGTGCAGGTGACCCAGGTAAGTACGTTGGACCAGAACCAGAAGCTGCGCCAATTGAAGCACAGGGCCTTGGCTGGATTAACACCATGGGAACTGGCAACGCTGGTGACACCATCACAAGTGGACTCGAAGGTATCTGGACAACCAAGCCAACACAGTGGAGCAACGACTACTTCAATCACCTCTTTATGTACGAGTGGGAACTCTTCAAGAGTCCAGCAGGCGCACAACAGTGGCGACCAAAGGGTGGTGCTGGATCGACAACTGTTCCAGACGCACACGACAAGAACAAGACTCACGCGCCAACAATGTTGACAACTGACCTTGCTCTCATTGTTGACCCTGCGTACAAGAAGATCTCAAAGCGCTTCCAAGAGAATCCGAAAGATTTCGCGGATGCCTTTGCTCGTGCGTGGTTCAAGTTGACACACCGTGACATGGGTCCATACATACGAGGACTTGGTTCATACGTTCCAAAGAAGCCTCAGCTCTGGCAGGATCCAATTCCAGTAGTTGACTTCAAGCTTCCAACCGACAAGGACATCGTTGCGCTTAAGAAGAAGATTGCGAACTCTGGCCTCAGTGTTTCACAACTTGTTTCAACAGCGTGGGCATCTGCTGCAACGTTCCGTGGCACCGACAAGCGCGGTGGAGCGAACGGTGCGCGCATTGCGCTAAGCCCACAAAACGCATGGGAAGTTAACAACCCTGCGCAATTGAAGAAAGTTCTTAAAGAACTTGAATCAATTCGCAAGGGCTTTAACACCAAGACTAAGAAGATTTCACTTGCTGACATCATTGTGCTCGGTGGTTGCGTTGGAATCGAAATGGCGGCAAAGAACGCTGGACGCAAAGTCACAGTTCCATTCACTCCGGGTCGTAATGACGTAACGCAGAAGGACACCGATGTTGCATCGTTCGCAGTACTTGAGCCAACGTACGACGGTTTCCGTAACCATGTAGCTAAGGGACAACGTCGTAGTGAAGAAGACCTTCTTCTTGACCGCGCACACCTCCTTACACTCAGCGCTCCAGAGATGACAGCGCTTGTAGGTGGACTACGTGTACTTGGAACAAATGTTGACGGCTCGAGTCACGGAGTATTCACCAAGAACCCAGGTGCTCTTAGCAACGACTTCTTTGTGAACCTGCTCGACCTCGATACTGAGTGGAAGCCAGCGAAGGACGGATCACTTGTTGGAACTGACCGAAAGTCAGGCAAGACAAAGTGGACAGCCACGCGAGCTGACCTCATCTTTGGTTCAAACTCACAACTACGAGCAATCTCAGAAGTGTACGCAACCAATGACGCAAAGAAGAAGTTCGAGAAGGACTTTGTTGCAGCGTGGGTCAAGGTTATGAACCTCGACCGTTTTGACCTTGCGTAAATAAGTAACGATTCAGTTCAAATCCCCGGCTCGTTGAGCCGGGGATTTGTTCATTAAAGCCTCAATGAGAATTAAGAAGTTGTTAAAGCACAACATTCACAAGCGATTCGCACTCAGCCTCTACCTCGTACCTATTTATACTGAGGATTGCTCTTAGTTTTAGAAAGTAGATGCATGAAACTCGCTCGTTCAACATTTGTGATTGCCACACTCGCGCTCACCTTGATGAGCGTCGTGCCCGCAGGGGCCGCTGGCCCGACATGGAAGGCTGCAGAAAACGTCAGCCTGCCTAGTGGAACATCGAGCATCTACCAGGGGTGGCTGCCCTTCTTGTCGTGTCCCACAGCCAACAACTGCAGTGGTGCTGGAAGCGTGAACGATTCATCAAACGCAGTGCAGGGTTTGTTGCTCAGTGAAACCAAGGGAGTATGGCAATCATCCGTTCTGGGATTGCCATCAAACGCTGCAAAATCTCCGGGTGTAATGGTCTACGCACTGGGATGTGCGAGTGAAGGTGATTGCGTGACTGGTGGCCAGTATGCCGACACTTCTTCAAACATCGACGCATTTGTTGCAACTCAGTCCAATGGAACATGGGCAAAAGCCACCACCGTTAACTTGCCAACTGGCGCTGCTGCAACAGCGCAGAATGCGCAAGTGCATGGAGCATCATGTTCATCTGCCGGCAACTGTGTTGTTCTTGGAACATACGTTGAGGCCGGATCCTCCGTACAAAAGACGCAGGGATTTGTAGCCAGTCAAGTTGCGGGAACGTGGCGACAAGCTACAAAGATCACACTGCCAACAACTACCAACGCCAACCCATATGTTTCAGTTGCACAAATTTCATGCTGGAGTACTGGAAACTGCAGCGCAATTGGCAATTACATTGACGTCAACAATGTAAGTCAGGGTTTCTTGTTGAATGAAGTTAATGGCACATGGCAAACAGCACAAAACGTTGCAACGCCATCAAACACAAGTGCGTTTGCCAACATCTCACTCAATGCACTCACCTGCGCCTCGGCCCAGAACTGCACCGCTATTGGAACATACGCAACTCGTACTGGTGCAAAAACACCATTTGTTGTTTCAGAAGTTAATGGTGTCTGGAAAAGAGCAACTGCACTAGTACTGCCAAGTGACGCAGCTTCTAATCCTCGTGTGCTCCTTTACGGTTTCTCTGGCATTACATGTCCCACCGCTAACGACTGCGTCACCGGTGGTCAGTACTACACATCTACTGGTCAGTACCAAGGATTCTTGGTGAACCAAGTGAACGGAAGCTGGAAGGCCGCTAAGACATTGGCGCTACCAAGCGGTGCGCAACAAGCTGGAAAGAATGGTGGAGTTGTTGCATTCACTTGTTCAAGCGTTGGTAACTGCGCTGCTGCCTCTGCCTACCTCGACAGCTCAGGTAGTTACCAAGCAGGAATTGCTAATCAAGTAAATGGCACGTGGCAAGCTGTTTCAAAAATCACATTGCCCAATGGCGCGACAACCGTAAGTCCCGCCGGTGGTG
>JBAWYN010000003.1:0-45906 GCA_037143535.1 Acidimicrobiaceae bacterium
CGTCCACGGAGATCGTTAACGTTGCTCGTTGTCCTGCCTTAGTTTTTAGGGATTTCGGCAGAAAACCGTACGCTTGATTTGGCCCAATCGTCGCCTTCAAGGTCTGCGATTGGTAAAAACCTTTTCCATTAGATGGCTGGAATGTGATTGACATCGTCACAGGTTGGTCAACAAAACTGGCATTTAAAACTGAGACTCCAAGATTTACACGCGTCACTGGGGCGAGAAGCAACACACCATGAGACGCGGGTAGTGGTGATGGGTGGACAGAAACTGCGGCAATTCCGATCCCTCTCGTAACTCGCAGTGTCGCAGATGACCGCAGAGAAGAAATAGTGCCCATGTGGTGCAATGAGCCAACAAGATTTGTAAATGGAATCAGTTGAGCTCGTCCTGGTTCTTTTCGAAGTCCAAATCGGATGTGGTCCCATTTTTGCTTAAGCGAAGTGAGCGAGGTGTGTGAACTTGTTGTTTGGCCGAGCGTGATTCCAGGCAGCTCTAGGTCATTGCTCACCGATCGAATAACGGAAGTGAATATGCCAATTCTGGATTCAGTGATTGAAACGAACTCAGAATTAATGTGATGCGCCAGCGTTGGACTCTTAAGTAACTGAACGTCAGTCTCCCACCTAGGGAGCTCCAGTGCGAGTTGCTCCAATCGAGCCGCAAAAACTGGGCGACTTAAGCTCGAGCCACTTTGCAGAAGAAACGACAACCGAGAATCAAAATTATTTTGCTTCTGGATTGATGAGTTTGCAAGAGTTGCAAAACTTAAATTCTCACTTCGACGAGGACTCCTTGCCTGGTGTGCAGAATTATTGATGTCTCGTGCAAAGAGAAGCACTAGCAATGTGATGAGAACCGCCAGCCCGATAAAAATTGACTGAGTACGACGCTGAGCGCGAGAGCGGGCCACGAGTAAAGAACTTAGTCACTCAACGCGAACGAGTAAACCACTGGTAATTCACCAAGATCACTCGTCATCGAACTCGTAGTCACTATCGCCTGACTGTTCGACAACCTCAAAGGCAGCAACCATTTCATCGAGAGCCTTGGTGTCGCCGCCAATTCCCTTGGACTGAGCCAAGTTTTCGACTTGCTCAACACTCTTTCGCAGTGTTCCAAAGACTCGACCGGTGGTGACTGCTTTCAGCTTTTTCTGCATCTTTTCAAATGACTTGTAAATGTCGTTCAAGTTATTTACATAATGTGTCCACGCCTTACCAAAAGAGGTGAGGAGTCGCAGTACTTCATTGGCTTCTTGGGCCATGTTGAAGCTCGCACTCGCTTGGCGAACAACACCTAGGAATGCGTAGAGAGTAAGAGGTGAGCAGAGCAACACCTTCTTATTAATTGCGTCATCAATGAGGCTTGGGCGCTCATTTTGAATAAAACCGAGAATCCCTTCGTTGGGGATGAAGAGCAAAACGTAGTCAATCGCATTCTTGTTCGACTGCTCAACGTAGTCACGGTCTTCGAGTTCTTTAACGCGTTGTTCCACATTTTTTAAGAATGACTCTTTGTACATTTTCTGAGAGTTCTCATCGCTTGCTTCGAAATATTTCAAGTAATTCTCAAGCGGGAACTTCGAGTCGAGATATAAAACACGATCGGGTGGAAGGAAGAAGCTGTAGTCGGGCTTTCCTCCACCTTCTAATTTCTCTTGACGCTCATAATTAATTCCGCGTTCAAATCCGGACTGGGTCAAAATGTCTTCGAGCATTCGCTCGCCCCAGTTACCTCGACCTTGCGAGCTAGATAAAACTTTGTTAAGGGCTTGAGTTTGAAACGCGAGTCCATTCACTGCACTGTCGACGCTTCCGAAACGTTCAATGTTCATTTCACGCAAGTTCTTCAGTTCGCCTTGTAATTCGCTCACTTGCTTATCGATCGCTTCACGATACGTCTTTAAGGTGTTGTCGATTTCTTCTGCACGTTTGCCAAGTTCGTCGCCGCCAGATTTAGCAACCTGCGTCGCGGCAAGGTTGATGGATTCATTTCGGTCCTCGCGTGCTCTCTCGGTGAGATCAGTGAGCGCTTCAGCGAATTGACTCTTCACCACTCGTTCAATGTCCGCAGCGGTGAGTGCAACACCTGTGGGAACTTCAAGCGTGCTTGTCTTCTTGGATGAAGTCTTGAAAAGCAGTGCGACTAAAAGGCCAATTACGAGACCCGCAACGCCAAAAATAATTCCGTTCATGACAAACCCCTTTGTTCTATTTGAACACCATAGGTAGGCGGTGTGACACCTTTAAAACGAAAGGTATTTCCTAGGAAATAATGCTGATGAGTTCTTCGGCAATTTGCACTGTATTGAGCGCAGCGCCCTTACGAAGGTTGTCATTGCTGACAAAGAATGAAAGTCCATTCTTCACAGTTTCGGCCGGACGAATTCGTCCAACGTAACTTGGGTCCTTACCTGCTGCCAAACGTGGTGTCGGCATTTCATGAAGAACGACACCTGGTGCATTAGAAAGAATTTCTGTTGCTTCTTGAGGTGAAATTGGTCGATCAAAACTTGCGGTGATTGATAGTGAGTGGCCCGTAAAGACTGGAACGCGTACGCAAGTTGCCGCCACGAGTAGTCCTGGGATTTCAAGAATCTTGCGACTTTCGTCACGAAGCTTCTTTTCTTCAACAGTTTCGAGGCGCTCGTCGTCAATCATGTCCCCAGCCATAGGAATCACGTTGTGCGCAATGGTGTTAGGAAACTTGACTCCAGGAGTCATCTCGATACCTGCACCATCAAATGTCAAAACTCGAATATCACGCTGCACCGATGCTTCAACTTGGCCAGCAAGTTCATCCACACCGTCACGCCCAGCACCACTGACTGCTTGGTATGTAGAAACCGTCAAAGAGGTAAGTCCCGCTGCCAAGTGCAACGGCTTAAGCACTGGCATCGCCGCCATAGTTGTGCAGTTCGGGTTCGCAACGATTCCCTTAGGGATGTTGTGAAGAGTGTGCGCATTGACTTCAGAAACTACGAGTGGCACATCAGGGTCACTACGCCACGCTGAAGAGTTGTCGACCACGATCGCACCAGCTGCAGCCATCAAAGGTGAAATTGCACGAGAGGCAGTTGCACCAGAAGATGCGAGCACGATCTGAATGCCCGAGAAGTCTGCCGTTGCAGCATCTTCCACAACAATCTGCTCTCCGTTCCAGTCAAGGAATGTTCCTGCTGAACGTGATGAACCGAAGTAACGGATTTCGTCAACTGGGTAGTTACGCTCGCGAAGAATCGCTCGCATGACTGTTCCTACTTGACCTGTGGCTCCAATAATGGCAATTCGCATGGGGTAAGCCTAGTTCGCGTCTAAGCCAAATGCAGTGTGAAGGAAACGAACTGCGTCGCCAACCTTGTCTGCACGAAGAACACATGAAATACGAATTGAGCTCGTTGAAATCATTTCAATGTTGATTCCATTATTTGAGAGGGTTTCAAACATCAAAGCCGTGACACCTGCGCTTGACTTCATTCCTGCGCCAACAATTGAAACACGTCCAATGTTGTTGTCAGTGGTAACTGATGCAGCACCAATCACACCTTTAACTTTTTCGCAAACGCCAGTTGCGGCGTCGAGGTCAGTGAGAGCAACAGTGAACGAGATGTCGGTCAACCCATTGGCACCAGTGTTCTGGACAATCATGTCAACGTTGATGCCCTCGTTAGCGAGCTCACGGAACAACTTCGCAGCGATGCCCGGCTTGTCGGGAACACCGCCAACCGTGATTTTTGCCTCAGACGTGTCGTCGGTAATTGCGGTAACAACTGCTTCTTCCATAGTGGGGTCCTCCTCCACAATCCAGGTTCCTGGTTCCCAGGTAAAACTTGATCGAACATGTAATGGCACACCGTGACGACGGGCAAACTCAACTGAGCGCAACATGAGTACTCGGCCACCAGTGGCTGCCATTTCCATCATCTCGTCAAAAGAAATTTTGTCTAAGCGGTGAGCCTTTGGCACAACACGGGGGTCAGCGGTGTACACACCTGTTACGTCGGTGTAGATCTCACATACGTCTGCACCAAGTGCAGCAGCGAGTGCCACAGCAGTGACGTCTGAGCCACCACGACCAAGAGTCGTTATGTCGTGGTCTGTTGAAACACCTTGGAACCCAGCTACGACCGGAACCATCCCAGCGTCAATAGCTTCACGAATACGTTCGGGTCGCATTTCGAGAATTTTGGCTCGGGTGTGATCAGTGTCCGTGATAATTCCTGCCTGCGAACCCGTAAACGAAGCCGACTGCACACCTTGGTCCGCGAGCGCCATAGAAACAAGGGCCATAGAAATACGTTCACCAGCCGTCAGGAGCATGTCGAGCTCACGAGGTGGGCGTGTTGGAGATACTTCGTCCGCCAATTTGATCAGATCATCAGTGAACTTGCCCATTGCCGAAACAACGACGACGACCTCATTGCCCGCAGCTCGAGTTTTGGCAACGTGGCTAGCTACAGCGCGAATACGTTCAGCATCGCCGACTGACGTTCCACCGTACTTTTGAACCACAAGAGCCATCACGCAATTCTAGTTGAGGGCTTCTGACCCCGAAAAGTCCTAGTAATGTCGCACCATGGCTACTACTAAACGTGAACGACAAAAAGCGGCTCGCCGCGAAAAGATGGAGCGACTCCAACGTGAGTCCCAAAGGCGCCAAACGCTTCGCCGCTGGGTGATCATTTCAATAGTTGGCGCAATGGTTCTTGGAACTGGCGCAGCGTTGTTCTCTGGGGGCTCAAGCACCACCACTACAACGACTATTCCAACCACCACAACCACACTTGGTGCAACAACGACGACAATGGCACAGGGTTCAACAACAACCACAGGTGCCGTCACGACTTCAACAATCGCTGCGAGCGTTTCAACGTTTGCACCGATTCCTGCAGCGGACCGCTCTGCTGCTGGAAAGTCTGGGTCTGAGCCAACCGTTACAGTGCCGACTAGTGCTGCTCCATCACAAATGCGCTCGAGTGACCTCATTGCCGGAACTGGCACAGCAGCAAAGGCTGGCGACACACTTCAGATGCAGTACGTTCTCGCTACTTATTCAACTCACAAAGTTCAGCAGTCTTCGTGGACTTCACAGCCATTCAGCTTCAAGCTCGGTGCAGGCCAAGTTATTAAGGGCTGGGACCTAGGAATTGTTGGTATGCGCGAAGGCGGACGACGTGAACTCATTATTCCTGCGTCACTTGGCTACGGTGCTCAGTCACCGGGTAACGGCATCGCCGCAAACGACACACTTGTATTCGTAGTTGACCTCTTGAAGGTCACGAAGGGTTAATAATGAGCGACAACATTCCAAACGCAGACGGTTCAAGTCCACAGCGCCAGAAGTTTGACGCTGCCCCACCAATGATCATTGATCCAGCAAAGAACTACTCAGCAACAATGGTCACGTCAAAGGGAACGCTTGAAATTGTTCTAGATGCTGCGGGCGCACCGAATACAGTGAACAGCTTTGTGTTCTTGTCACGTTGGCACTACTACGACGGAATTGTTTTTCACCGCGTGATCCCTGGATTCGTGCTGCAAGGTGGCGATCCGACTGGCACTGGTGCTGGTGGGCCTGGGTACCGCTTCAAAGACGAGCTTCCAAAAGCTGGTCGTTACGAGCTTGGATCACTCGCCATGGCCAACGCAGGACCTGATACCAATGGTTCACAGTTCTTCGTAATCTCTGGACCTGATGGCATGCGCCTTCCTCCGCTCTACGCACTTTTTGGAAAAGTTGTTAAGGGTCTGGAAGTTGTTGCGGCAATTGACGCCATCGGAACAGGCAGTGGACGTCCACAAGAGGACGTAATCATCGAGTCTGTAACCATTACTGAGTCATAAGAACTTGGCCCTTAGGGCCAAGTTCTGCATAACGAAGCTTCTCGACTGGCTCGACCCGGCTACTGGCAAGTAATCTTCTGAAATGACGTTCACAAAAATTGGAATTTTAGGTTCAGGCATTATGGGCAGCGGAATTGCAGAAGTATCTGCAGCCGCCGGAGCAACAGTGATTCTTAGGAGTCGTTCGCAAGAAACGGCTGACAAGATGCTGGCTGGACTCGAGAAGTCCCTTGCGAAACAAGTCGAAAAAGGAAAGCGCACTCAAGAAGACGCTGACCAGATTCGTGCTCGCGTTAGTGCAACCACCACTCTCTCAGACCTCGCGGACTGCGACCTCATCATTGAGTCTGTAG
The DNA here is from genome assembly GCA_037143535.1 of Acidimicrobiaceae bacterium. Lineage (GTDB taxonomy): Bacteria > Actinomycetota > Acidimicrobiia > Acidimicrobiales > RAAP-2 > RAAP-2. The sequence goes on from JBAWYN010000003.1 coordinate 6,203, forward strand.
TTGAAAACATTGATGTTAAGAAGCAGATCTTCAAAGAGCTCGACGAAACAATCAACAAGGACGCAGTTCTGGCAACGAACACTTCAACACTTTCAGTTCTTGAACTCGCTGCACAGACCAACCGCGGTGAACTTGTTTGTGGAGTGCACTTCTTCAACCCAGCAAACACCATGTCACTTGTTGAAATTGTTCGAGCATCGTGCTCCAGCGATGAGACAATTAATCGTGTAGCTGAATTTGCTAAGGCATGTGGCAAGGACCCAGTTGAAGTTAAGGACGTTGCAGGCTTCATTGTTAACGCGCTTCTCTTCCCATACCTAAACAACGCAATTCACCTCCTAGAAGATGGCGTGGCAACGCGTGAAGGAATCGACATCGCTATGAAGGGTGGATGTGGTTTCCCGATGGGACCGTTCGCACTTCTTGACCTTGTTGGTCTTGACACATCACTTTCGATCTTGGAAGCACTGTACGCAGACTCTGGCGAAGAGAACTTCAAGCCTCGTCCAATGTTGCGCGAATTAGTAGCGGCAGGAAAACTTGGTCGAAAGACTGGCAGCGGTTTCTTCGACTACGGTCGATAGAAATCTCGGAGGTCACATGGCTGAGCGTTCTAAACCATGGGTAATACGCACGTACTCGGGACACTCAACAGCCGTTAAGTCAAACGAGCTGTACCGAGGCAACCTCGCAAAGGGCCAAACTGGTCTATCGATTGCCTTCGACCTACCTACACAGACCGGCTACGACCCAGACGACTCTGCTGCTGCAGGTGAAGTTGGAAAAGTCGGTGTGCCAGTTGCACACTTAGGCCACATGCGCCAGCTCCTCGATCAGATTCCCGTTGGTGAAATCAATACTTCGATGACCATCAACGCAACTGCTGCTTGGCTGTGGGGCCTCTACTTGGCTCTCGCCGAAGAACAAGGTGTTGCATTCAACAAGTTGCAGGGAACAACGCAGAACGACATTGTGAAGGAATACCTCAGCCGAGGAACCTTTATCTACGCACCTGAACCATCGCGTCGACTGATTGTTGACATGATTGCCTTTGGCATAAACAATGTTCCAAAGTGGAACCCAATCAACATCTGTAGTTACCACCTCCAAGAGGCAGGCTGCACCCCTGTTCAAGAAGTTGCCTACGCGCTAGCCACCGCAATTGACATTCTTGATGCTGTTCGTGATTCTGGAAAAGTAACCCCTGAGCAGATGCCCCAAGTGGTTGGGCGAATTTCATTCTTTGTGAATGCGGGAGTGCGTTTCATCGAAGAAATCGCCAAGATGCGAACTTTCACCGCAATATGGGACGAAATTTGTCGAACTCGCTACGGTGTTGAAGACCCGGCACTTCGTCGCTTTAGATACGGCGTGCAAGTCAATTCACTCGGGCTCACTGAGCAGCAGCCAGAAAATAACGTCCAGCGAATTGTTATTGAAATGCTCGGAGTATCTCTTTCAGCTGACGCACGTGCGCGCTCCATCCAGCTCCCAGCGTGGAATGAAGCGCTGGGCCTTCCTCGACCTTGGGACCAGCAGTGGAGTCTTCGTATGCAGCAAGTTCTCGCCTACGAGAGTGACTTGCTCGAATACCCCGACATCTTCGCTGGTTCACACGTGATGGAAGCCAAAGTCCGCGAACTAACTGAAGCCGTGAAGAACGAACTCGATGACGTCATCAGTCTTGGTGGTGCATTTGCAGCGATCGAAGAACTAAAGAGTCGCCTAGTTGCGAGTCAAGCTGAGCGCGTTGCTCGCATTGAATCTGGAGAGCAAGTAGTTGTTGGTGTAAACAAGTTCACCGAAACAACTGAATCTCCACTGACAAGTGGTTCATCGCTTGAAGCAATCATGACCGTTGATCCAAGAGTCGAACGTGAAATGATTGACGACGTCACCAAGTGGCGCGCTAACCGTGACGAAAACGCCGTTCGTGCAGCCCTGCAAGAACTAACTCGTGTTGCCAAGAGCTCCAAGCCTGAAGACAACATCATGATTCCAACCATCGCACTCGCTAAGGCTGGTGGCACTACTGGTGAATGGGCAGGAGCCCTACGAGAGGTCTACGGTGAATACCGCGCTCCTACTGGTGTACGTGGTGGCATTAGCAACCGTGGAGATGACTTTGCATTGCTCGTTGCACGCTCAAAGGCAGTGCAGGCAAAACGTGGAACACCGCCGAAGCTCCTTGTCGCGAAACCGGGACTAGATGGTCACTCCAATGGTGCCGAACAAATTGCCGTTGCTGCACGAGACGCCGGATTCGAAGTTGTCTACCAAGGCATTCGACTTTCGCCGGAAGAAATTGTCGCCGCCGCAAGAGATGAAGACGTCGACATCGTAGGAATCTCAATTCTTTCTGGATCGCACATTGAGCTCGTGTCACGTGTGATCAGTGGACTCAACGCTGCTGGCGTGGAAGCCAAAGTAATTGTTGGTGGAATTATTCCAAATGAAGACGGTGAAGCACTGAAGAAAAAGGGTGTCACCGCGGTCTACACACCAAAGGATTTCTCACTCAGCGCAATTATGAGTGATCTTCTAAGCCTTGTAGAAGCATCTCTCTAATTACAGAGAGCGTCTATTCGTAAGGGTCTGCGTTCCGAACCATCGGCCTGAAAAACGCCACACTGGCAGGTCGTCTGCGACACCCTCGCCACGTTGAGCAAAGTGATTTTGCGCTGCAGCAATAACGGCGGCAACATCTTCTGGGGACAACTCTGGTCGTGGAGCGAGACCGTGGCTCACAGTGGAACGTTTCCGTGCTTACGCTTTGGCAAGTCTTCGCGTTTGCCACGAAGTAGGTCGAGCGAGCGAGCGAGAATCATGCGAGTTTCAGCTGGGTCAATGACGTCATCAATAAATCCACGTGAAGCAGCAATGTAAGGGTTGGCGTATCGCTCTTCGTAGTCATCAACTAGTTGCGCGCGCAGTTCATCAGTGTTCTCAGAATTCGCCAAGTCACGACGGTGAACAATTTCAACCGCACCAGCAGATCCCATCACAGCGAGTTCCGCGGTTGGCCAAGCAAACGCGAGGTCTGCACCGATTGACTTGGAGTTCATAACCACATAAGCGCCACCGTAGGCCTTACGAGTTACAACAGAGATACGAGGAACTGTTGCCTCACAGAATGCGTAGAGCAACTTTGCACCGTGGCGAATAATGCCGCCGTATTCCTGGTCAACACCTGGCATGAATCCAGGCACGTCTACGAAGGAAATCAATGGAATGTTGAATGCGTCACAGGTTCGCACAAATCGTGCAGCTTTTTCACTTGAGTCAATGTCGAGCACACCAGCAAGAATCTTCGGCTGGTTTGAAACGAGACCAACAGTGTGTCCGTCAATGCGAGCGAAACCGCACGTAATTTGAGGTGCGAAAGCAGCACTAACTTCCATGTAGTCGCCGTCGTCAACAACCGAAGTAATGACTTTTTTCATGTCGTAAGGCACGTTTGGTGAAGTTGGCAGAATGTCTCGAAGATCTTCACAGAGTCGGTCCGCTGGGTCGCCAGTAAGAATTCGTGGGGCCTCTTCCATATTGTTTGATGGAAGAAATGAAAGCAGGTAGCGAACTTCATCCAAGACACTTTGTTCGTCAGGGAATACGAAGTTTGCAACACCAGACTTAGTTGCGTGCGTCATCGCACCACCGAGCTCTTCAAGTGTTACTTCTTCACCAGTCACTGTCTTCACAACGTCAGGTCCAGTAATGAACATGTGGCTAGTTTCTCGAACCATAAAGATGAAGTCTGTGAGTGCTGGTGAGTACACACCACCACCGGCGCACGGTCCGAGAATTACAGAAATCTGGGGAACCACACCTGATGCTTTTACGTTTCGGAAGAAAATTCCACCATATGCATTAAGACCCGCTACTCCTTCTTGGATTCGAGCACCAGCACCGTCATTAAGTCCAACAATTGGAAGACCCATTGAGATTGCAAGGTCCATAATCTTTTGGATTTTTTCGCCGTGCGTCTCACCGAGCGCACCCCCAAATACGGTGAAGTCCTGAGAGTAGACACAGACTTTTCGTCCATCAACTTTTCCAAAACCAGTGATAACGCCGTCGGTTAGTGGTCGTGAATCCTCAAGACCCATGCCAGACGCATAGTGGCGATTGAGCATGTCGAGTTCTTGGAATGTGCCCTCATCGAGCAGATACTCAATGCGATCACGAGCAGTCATCTTGCCCTTAGCGCGGTGCCGCTCAATTGCTTTTTCGCCACCAGCTAGACGGGCTTCGGACTTCAGGGCTTCTAATTGAGCCAAACGTTCAGACATTGAGTGTTCCATAGGAAGCAAGGCTACCTAACATCGAGCGTGCCATGACGACTCCGAGAATTAGAGGCCCTAGAGCCAAGATTTTGTAAGGCAATTACTAATTACTGTGCAGTAGTTACTTTTCTAAATCTGTACAGAAAAGAACTAGTTAACTTCCACAAGTTCAATCAGTGTTCCAAATGAAGTTTTCGGATGGATAAATGCAACCGTAGTATTTCTTGATCCGGGACGAGGCTTCTCGTCAATGACGCGACAACCCGACTCTTTTGCAGCATTGAGTGCTTCAGCACAGTCGTTGACGCGGTACGCGATGTGATGTAGCCCCTCACCATTCTTTGCGAGGTACTTAGCAACTGGTGAGTCTTCGCGAGTTGGTGTTAGCAACTGAATGTAAGACTCTGCAACATTTACGAGTGCTTCATAAACGCCGTCAGACGTAACGTCTTCACGGTGTTCGACTGTTGCACCGAAAACTTCTTCGTACCACGTAATTGCAGCTTCAATGTCATGCACGGCAATGGCAACGTGATCAATTTCAATAAATAGTGATTCCACAATTAGTCCTTGTCGTGTCGACGGAAAATAGTAAGGCGGTCTTCTCCGACCTTGGCACGGAGTTCTGGATTCGAAATTCCAAGTCCTTCACGCTCAGCAACACAGAGAACACCAATTTTTCCTTCGTGACGATTGTGGTGAACATCGTTTGCAGCTTCGCCAACTTCTTCAAGTGGGTACACAGCAGAAAGCGGTGGCACAACTTTTCCATCCATGATTGTCTGATTCGCCGCCCAGGCTTCACGGTAGTTAGAGAAGTGTGAACCCTTGATGGTCTTTAGCTTCATCCATAAGTGACGGTTGTCATACTCAATCATGTAACCACTGGTTGCGGCACAAGTAACAATCGTTCCAGCGCGCTTCGTTACAAAGACAGAGGCTCCCATGGTTGAGCGGCCCGGGTGTTCAAAGACAATGTCAGGGTCGGCTCCCACAAGTGAACGAATATCTTTTCCTAGGCGGCGCCATTCAGATTCATCTTGCGTGTGCTCATCCTTCCAGAACTTGTAGCCCTTTTCAGCACGGTTAATCACGTGTTCACAACCAAGTTCTTTCATGGTCTGAACTTTGTTCTCACTCGACACAACCGCAATTGGTGTTCCACCAGAGTTCAGAACATGCTGAACAGCGTATGAACCAATACCACCAGAAGCTCCCCAGATGAGTACGTTCTCACCCTGAGTTACAGGAGCACCGTTACGTGAAACCAGCATTCGATATGAGGTTGAGTTGCACAGTGCATTCACTGCAGCTTCTTCCCAGGTCAAGTGCGTTGGCTTTGGCATCAGCTGATTAGCTTTCACTGCAGAGATGTCTGCAAGACCACCGAAGTTTGTTTCGAAGCCCCAAATGCGCTGGTTGCTCGCAAGCATTGAGTCGTCGTGTGAACTTGGGTCTTGGTCGTCGAGGTGGTTGCAGTGAACAGTTACTTCATCACCAATGTTCCAGTTTCTGACAGCAGAACCTTTTCTGATGATTACACCAGAAGCGTCTGATCCAACAACGTGGTAGTCAAGTGCGTGGCGCTTACCCCAAATTGATTCTTTTCCGAGTCGGTCAAGAAAACCAAACGTTGAAACCGGCTCAAAAATACTTGTCCAGACTGTGTTGAAGTTGATCGAAGACGCCATCACTGCGATGAATACTTCATCAGGTGCTAGCTCTGGAAGCGGAACTTCACCAACGTGCAAACTCTTACGTGGGTCTTTGTCTTGGCTAGCAACACCGTCGAACATGTTTTGTTCATCACGACGAACGAATACCGCACGGGTGGTTGCTGGAAGTGGCGTGTCAGCAAGAACCTCGCCCGATGCCCCAGCTCTAACTGCTTCAAGGATTTCACTCATGGGAAAAGAATAGTGGCGCAGAGGTCGAAGCCCAACTGGTCCAAAGCTCAATTATGCGTAGGATTTTGCAATGTCGATACTCCAAGTAATCCCTGGCTTTGCCTTAACGGCACTTTTTCTTGCCATGGTCCCAGGCCAAGGGGTTGCGATGATTCTTCGCCAGACAATCATTGGAGGATCTAGGTGCGCCTATCTCTCAGTTCTAGGCAATACAACGGGACTCATCATTTGGGGTGCACTTTCCTCAGTGGGGCTAAGTGCTGTGTTCGCACACTCACACCTTGCTTTCAATCTTCTTAAGTTCACTGGTGTTGCCTATTTGAGTTTTCTCTCAATCCAAACTTTGTTCGAACTTCGAAACGATTTTGGAAAATTTGATTACAACGGCAAGGCGAGCACAAATTCACTCGCAGCATTTCGACTGGGACTATTCACAAATCTGACGAACGTTAAGGCTGCTGTTTTCGCTGTGGCGTTTATTCCACTTTTTGTTCCCAACAACTTCAATCTGGGTGTGGGAATAATGGTGCTGGTAGCGGTGCAGGCAATCGTTTCTACGACTTGGTACTTCAGCCTTGTCGCAGCGATCGATAAAGCATCCGTGATCTTGGCCGAGCCTCGAGTGCGTCGCTGGCTGACCGGGATTTCAGCGGTTGGTCTGCTGACTTTGGCCATTGTTTTGCTGTTTACTCCTCCTCGGTAACCCCAGTCGTAGAAACGTCTATCGTTTGTATATCTTTAGAAGGAGCTCATATGTCCCGCAGTGTGATCGTCGCCGGTAGCCGTACCGCCATTGGAAAACTATCTGGTGTTTTTTCGACACTAAGTGCACAAGACCTTGGTGGTTTTGCAATTAAGAGTGCACTCGAGCGCGCAGGTGTTGATCCAACACTCGTTGACGCAGTTCTCATGGGACAAGTAATTGGTGCCGGTCAAGGACAAATCACTGCACGCCAAGCTGCAGTGAAAGGTGGCATCCCGATGAGCGTTAACGCCACAACTATTAACAAGGTGTGCCTGTCAGGTCTTCAAACTATCTACATGGCCGACATGATGATCCGTGCAGGTGAAGCTGAGATTGTTGTCGCAGGTGGAATGGAATCAATGACCAACGCGCCATACCTTCTTCCAGGTGCTCGCGCAGGATATCGAATTGGTGACCAAAAAGTTATTGACTCAATGATGTTCGACGGACTTACCTGTGCCTTTGATGACTGTGCCATGGGGCTTGGAACTGAGCGTTACAACAACGGACGCATCACCCGTGCACGTCAAGATGAATTCTCTGCTCGTAGCCACGCACTTGCTGCTGCCGCAATCGCATCTGGAAAGTTTGCTGAAGAGATTGTTGGTGTTTCTATTCCACAGCGCAAGGGCGATCCAGTTCTTGTTGACACCGACGAAGGTGTACGCGCTGAAACAACATTTGAATCACTGAGCTCACTTCGCCCAGCGTTCGACAAAGAAGGAACCATCACCGCTGGAAATGCTTCGCAGATTTCTGACGGTGGGGCTGCAGTGATTGTTATGTCGGCCGAGCGCTGCGCACAGCTCGGGCTAACTCCTATTGGAGAAATTATTAGCTACGGACAAGTTGCTGGACCTGACGCATCGCTTCTCAACCAGCCAGCGCGCGCAATCGCGAAGGCAGCTGCCAAGGCGGGCATTGACGTTAAGGGTATTGACCTCTTCGAAATCAACGAAGCGTTCGCAGCTATTGGACTTTCTTCAGCCGATGAACTCGGCATTGACGAAAACAAGATCAACGTCAACGGTGGAGCGATTGCGCTCGGTCACCCAGTTGGAATGTCTGGAACACGTGTTGCTCTTACTGCGCTACTTGAACTGAAGCGACGTGGTGGTGGAACAGCCGCTGTTTCGCTCTGTGGTGGTGGCGGACAAGGCGACGCAGCAATCCTTCGCTCTCTTTAATCAGGGATAAAACTGTCGACCAGTTCATACTGGGCGAGTCCAATTTGTTCATTGTCTGGAATCGCTAATACAAACGCGCCACCGAGCGGGTATTCCCCTTTCAACGCGTCGGGTAGCTCCTTCGCGAGACTAAAGACAAGTTCGTGAACACTTGGGTTGTGTGCGACGAGGAGAAGTGACGTAACGACTGGATCAATAGCGGCGAGATCAATTAAGAGATCTTCGCCAGAGACATTTCGCTTACCGTTATAAATCAGTTCTGAGAAATTCGAAGTCATGACGAATGCAGTGTCTTCGAATGCTCGCCTAAAGGTTTCCCGAGTTCTCGCTGCAGCGCTAACGAGTGCAGTTGTCGGGCCATACTTACCAAGTCGTAGAGAATCCGTTGCCCAAGACCTGAGTTGGCGTGCTTGCTCTTGTCCTCTACTGCTGAGGATTCGTTCGTAATCACTCTCACCTGTTTTTGCAGGCGAAGACTCACAATGGCGGACGATAGTTACATAACGCATGTTCTAAGTCTTGCGTGGTTTAGCGTTGAGGCATGACAACTGCACATTTGGTCCTGGCCCCGTCGCTTTCATACCTTCAAGCAATCTTCATGGGGATCCTGCAAGGGGTCACAGAACTCTTCCCTATCTCCAGTCTCGGACACGGTGTCCTGCTTCCAGCACTTTTTGGTTGGCACAACTTAGTGAGCAGCCAAGGACAGCAGCAAGAATTTTTTCTTACTTTTTTAGTTGGCCTCCACGTAGGAACGGCATTGGGGTTACTCGTGTATTTCCGCTCCACGTGGTTCACACTCTTTATGGGTCTTGGTCGTCAGTTAAAGAAAGCTCGCTCGAACGGTGTCGCTACGTTGTGGCACATCAACGATGAACAAGTAGATAGAAATTACCGTCGACTTTTCATTCTCATGGTGGGAAGCATCCCGGTAGGGATCGCCGGAATTATTCTCGAGAAACAACTGCGCGTACTTTTTGCGAAGCCACTTGCTGCTGCAATCTTTCTTACGCTAAACGGGATAATTTTTATTGCTGTTGAGAGGCTGCTGCGAAATCGTGGCAAGCATGTTCAAATGAAAAAGTTAGACAGTCTGAGCGCGAGAAGTGCGATTGCAATCGGCTCAGCTCAGATCTTGGCGCTGTTCGCAGGAATTTCACGAAGTGGAGTCACCATTGGTGCTGGACTTCTTGGCGATCTCACCCATGAAGATGCCGCGACATTCTCATTCTTACTGGCAACACCAGTCATTCTCGGCGCTGGTCTCTACAAGCTGCCATCGCTGATGGGCCATCTTGGAGACGGTGTTCGAATGCAAACACTCGTTGGTGCAATTTTTGCATTTGTTGCTTCGTACTTCTCAGTCAAATTCTTAACGAAGTGGTTCTCTTCAAAAAACCTCGTCCCATTCGGGGTGTACTGCATCATCGTTGGGCTGCTCTGCGTTATTCGCTTTGCTTAGTCTTTAAGAATTCGACGGCCATCAATTGCACGACCAAGGGTGATGTCGTCCGCAAATTCCAAGTCACCACCTACCGGTAGACCACTGGCTGGCTGAGATACAACTAATCCCGGTAGCTGTAGCAAGCGACTCAAGTACATCGCAGTCGCCTCACCCTCAACATTTGAGTTGAAGCACAAGATGACTTCCTTCACCGGCTCATTGAGTCGGCGCACGAGCTCTTGAATACGGAGTCGATCTGGAGAAACACCTTCAAGAGGATTAAGTACGCCGTGGAGCACGTGATACGTTCCACGAAATGCACCCGAGCGCTCGACCGCAACTACATCGGGTGGGCTTTCTACAACACAAATAACTGTTTGATCTCGACGGTCATCACTGCACACTTCACAGAGTCCGCCGGTTTCAGCAATGTTGCAGCAACGTTCGCAAAATGAAAGCTTTGTTTTCATTTCATCCAGCGCTCTAGAAAGTCTGGCGACATCTTCTGCTGGCTGGCGCATCATCCAAAATGCAATGCGCTGTGCAGATTTCGGACCAACACCTGGGAACCTACCGAGCTCATCAACAACTGACTGCAGAGCGGGAGGGTAATTCACGAAATCTCCTCAGCACCTGGAAACATCTCGCTAATGAGATGGCCGGGTACTGAATCAACAACAACTGCGTCACCTGTTGGTTCGTATTCATCTGGAGTTGCTTCAACTTTTTTCTTTTCAGCAACTGGTTCAGGCGCTGGCGCTGATTTCGCAGCATTCGCATCAACAATCCAGTCAATCTGAAAGGTTGTTTTGAACTCATGGTCCATGGCGCTACGAAGTCCCTGAGCAATGTGCTCAGTATTTGAGCGCATTTCCTCAGACGGGAGAGCAATCGTTAGTCGGCTCCCATCAAGGGCAACTATCTGTGCATCTCGTAACAGAAGTTGCGCCGAGCGGGCAGTGCGAGGAATAACACGTTGCGTAAATCGCTCAGCAACGTCAGCCAGCGTTAGCTCAAGTTTTTCTACCGCAGCCTTTTCTACTTTTTCAACAACCGGCTCAGGAGCAGCAACTGGCGCAGCCTTTGTTGGCGCAGCCTTGGTTGTAGAACCAATTGGTCGTAGTAACGGTGCTGGCGCTGATACCGGTGCATTGCGCGGAACACCATATTCAAGTTTTTCAACCCGCTCAGCAAGTGCCTCAACAGTTGTGTCAAGTTCTGGCTTAACTAGTCGAACCAAGGCGATTTCCAGCATGACGATCTTCTCTGGTGCGCTCTTCATTTCACGCATTGACTTGCCGAGTGTTTCAAGAATTCGAACCGTGCGCGCTAGGCCCAGCTGTGAGCCCCAGGCACTAAGACGCTCGCGCTCAGCATCCACAACATCCGCCACCTCAGGTGCAGCTAACAGCAAAAAGACTTGACGAACTTCCGCTGCAAAACTCTCTGCGAGTTGTTCTGGGTCCCAGCCTTCGCCCGTCAGCACCGCCAGCGCCTTGAGTGCAGCAACTGCATCATTCGAGCTAAGTGCACTAAACAAATCCTCAAAAGCGGGTTGTGCATCATTCACAGATCCCGTGGCAATGAGTTGATCGAGTGCGCTCAGTGCATCACGAGCCGACCCACGCGCGATTCGAACAGCAGCATCAATTGTTGAATCGTCAACTTTCAATCCAGCTGCTTTTTCAACATCGTGAAGTAATGAGCTCAGCGTGTCGCCACCGATGAGTCGGAACTCAAGGTGTTGTGTACGAGAGCGAATGGTCGGCAACACCTTGTGTGGGTCGGTGGTTGCAAGAACAAAAACAACATGTGATGGTGGTTCTTCGAGAGTCTTAAGCAATGCCGCGGCGGCGGCCTTCGTTAGCTGGTGGACTTCGTCAAAGATGTACACCTTCCAGCGACCCGGCGTCCCGTGCCACGCACCTGCAGTTATTTCACGAATGTCATCGACACCGTTATTCGACGCTGCGTCAAGTTCGGTTACGTCAAGAGACGATCCTCTAGTGATTGAAATACAGCTCGCACATTTGTCACACGCATCACCGTCAACTGGATTTTCACAGTTGAGAGCCTTCGCGAGAATTCGAGCTGTCGTTGTTTTTCCTGTTCCTCGTGGACCGGAGAAGAGATAAGCGTGTGAGACACGATCGTTTTTTACAGCACCCTGCAGTGCGCGAACCACGTGGTCTTGGCCACGAAGTTCGGCGAAGCGATTTGGGCGAAAACGCCGGTAGAGAGAGGTCACCCCATCGAGTGATGAAGGGGTCGGTGTTGATTCAGCCATGCAAGCATGCTAACTGTGCCGCGTAACACTCCGAGGTCCAAAGCAGTGGTCAGGCGATCCGTGGCACCCGGCACAATCCGCTGAGAGCTGCTGGCTTCCGCCCCTGACTCGATTCACGAACGGCCGTCGCACGGGACCCGACCACCGCTTTCAACCTCGGCCTGAAAAGGCTAGCGGTTCCGCCACTAGTGGGGCTCGGGTAGCCTTGCGTGCCGGTATTGCATTTAGTAGTCCCGGTTTTGGAGGAGTGCGAGAGCGGCCGAACCGGCACGCTTGGAAAGCGTGTGAAGGGCAACCTTCCGTGGGTTCGAATCCCACCTCCTCCGCCAGTAACAACGAGATAGAGAGGGCAGTTCGTGAATGCAGCGAATGATGACATTGCATTTATGCGTCTAGCAATAGACGCTGCGAAAAATGCTGCTGCTCACGACGACGTTCCCGTTGGCTGTGTCCTAGTTAAAGATGGCCAAGTTCTTGGCACGGGTGAAAACCGTCGCGAAGTTGACCAAGACCCTACGGCTCACGCAGAAGTTGTGGCGCTGAGAAATGCTGCGAAGCAGTCGAGTGGGTGGCGCATGGACGGCGTTACGGCGTACGTCACGCTGGAGCCATGTGCGATGTGTGCTGGCGCACTGCTTAATGCTCGAGTTTCTCGAGTTGTCATAGGCGCATCAGATGAAAAGGCTGGAGCTGTTGGGTCTCGTTACAACTTGTTGAGCGATCCTCGACTCCTTCACGAAGCAGAGATCACCTACGACGTCCTCGCAGATGATTCAGCAGCGTTGCTGCGTGAATTTTTCGCCTCACGTCGTCTCTAGAAGACACAAAGCACCGAGAAGTAGACTCATGCACGGAAGCGTGCGAGAGCGGCCGAATCGGGCAGTCTCGAAAACTGCTGTGTCTACGGGCACCGTGGGTTCAAATCCCACCGCTTCCGCCAGTAAATGAAACGGGTGACCAAAAGTCACCCGTTTCTTTATGACCTATTGGCATTTTGCAAAACGGGAACTACGCTAGATACGTCTGGCACTAGCCAAAACACTCAGAGGAGTCGCTGTGGTCTCGTCAATTGAATCTTCCGTAGGAACAGAGCGCAAGCTCGTAACTGCCATCCCTGGACCAAAGTCGGTCGCTATGCACGAACGTCGCAAAAAATCAGTAAGCGCAGGACTCACCCAGGGCTTCCCTATTTACATCGAGCGTGGCGAAGGCGCCATCCTTCAAGACATCGACGGCAACCGAATTCTTGACCTTGGATCAGGCATTGCCGTCACCACTATTGGTCACGCAGTCCCAGAACTCGTCGCCGCAGTTAGTGAACAAGTAGCTGACTTTACTCACACGTGCTTTATGGTGACACCGTACGAGAGCTACATCGAAGTTTGTGAAGAACTCTCAAACATCACACCTGGTACTCACGCCAAAACTTCAGCTCTCTTTAACTCAGGCGCAGAAGCTGTAGAGAATGCAGTGAAGATTGCACGCCTCGCAACTGGTCGCCAAGCAGTGATTGTTTTTGATCACGCCTATCACGGACGTACAAACTTGACAATGGCACTCACCGCTAAGAACATGCCGTACAAGGACCGCTTCGGTCCTTTTGCTGGTGAGGTGTACCGCATGCCAATGAGTTACCCGTACCAAGACGGACTAAGCGGCCAAGAAGCAGCAGCTCGAGCAATAAAGATGATTGAGACTCAAGTTGGTGCCGGGAACGTTGCCGCACTGCTCATTGAACCAATTCAAGGTGAAGGTGGATTCATTGTTCCAGCGCCTGGGTTCCTTCCAGCGCTTTCTGAATGGACCACCAAGAACGGTGTTGTCTTTATTGCTGACGAAATTCAGAGTGGATTCGGTCGCACTGGTGAATGGTTCGCAGTTGACCACGAAGGCGTAGTCCCGGACATGATTACAACCGCCAAGGGACTCGCTGGAGGAATGCCACTTTCTGGTGTCACTGGACGCGCTGAACTTATGAACGCAGTTCACGAAGGTGGACTCGGTGGCACCTACGGAGGTAACCCGGTTACTTGTGTAGCGGCACTCGCAGTTATTCGTGTCATGCGCGAAAGAAACCTCATTGCACGAGCTCGTGAACTTGGTGACGCCATCACCGGTGCGCTGAAGGCTCTCCAGCAAGATGTTGCAATCATTGGCGAAGTACGTGGAAAGGGCGCCATGATCGCTATGGAGCTCGTAATGCCTGGCACCAAGGATGCAAATGCTGCGGCTGCGAAGTCGATTGTTAGCTACTGCAACTCACAAGGTGTGATTGCGCTGGCGTGTGGAACATACGGAAACGTAATCCGCTTGTTACCGCCACTCACCATCACTAACGAGCAACTTGCTGATGGCCTCAGCGTGCTGGCAACAGCTGTTCGCGCTGCTGGTTAAGAAAAACCATGCGTTCTGTTCGCGTGCTTATTGTGGCGTCTATCGCCTCAGTACTACTTACAGGTTGTGCCACAACAACACAGTCTTTGTCGAGTGGGCCAACAATTACTGCTATCCCAACATTGAGTATTAATGATGCGCTAACGAGTGCATCATGCACCGCAACTTCGTGCATTGCGATAAGCACCTCGCAGTACGGTTCAGGTGAGCAATACTCAGAGTCTTCAAAGACGTGGTCATCTCTTCGCCTTCCAGCTACTGCAATCCAGATTTCAGCTTCATCGTGTTGGCCAACTGGTTGTTTGATCGCGGGCAACACTGCGACTTCACAGTTTCTGTGGAAATACAGTTCTGGTTTTGTGTCCTCAGTGCAGATGCCAGCAACGTTTCAAACAATTCGCTCCATCGATTGCTTTGCCGAAAACACGTGCGCAGCGATTGGCTTTAACCCGGACACTTCCTCACTAGACCTGCTTTTTAGCCAAGATGCAGGCGCAACGTGGGGGTCGACCACGACACTCCCTCCTGCGCTGTCAGTAACTGGAACGATTTCTTTGTCCTGCGACGAAGCGAGTAATTGCCTCGTAAGTGGACCAAGTCGCTTAGGACCATCGGCTCTTCTTTACGCCACGCATGATGCTGGCGTCACCTGGTTGCAACGATCTCTAAACCCTTCATGGACAACAGTCCATTCACTCTCTTGCAGTGCGCTTAAATGCATCAGCGCCATGACCGATTCAACTGGGAATAGTTTCATACTCCGAACTAAGACATATGGTCGAATCTGGAAAAAGGTAAGTTCTTCAAATAATGCAATAACCGCAATGTCGTGTGCCAGCGTCAGTACGTGTGTCGTGGTTGGCACAAATAAGAAGAGTGGTCCGTGGCTCGAAACATTGCAAAATGGTGTTCTCGTAGTCAACAAACTGAACTACGTCACAACTCCATTTAACGACGTTGCTTGCCTGCCTACAAAATGTGTGGTTGTTGGCAACACGAATGTCGCCACAGTGCCATTTAACTCTTAAGCGCTGCTTTCAGTAGCCCCGGAAGTTTTGCCCACGAAGGCTTAACTTCAAAGTTAAGAAGCCTGCGCATAACTACAGCGGCATTGCCATTCGTTGAGAACCACGCTGGTGCTGGTGATGCAACGAACGGTCCACGAACCACAGACTTCTGTGGTCGAGCAAACATGAAGCCGTTGCCCACGAATCCGCTACCTGACTGGATGTCTGTGATCAGGTGACCAGGGTAGGCACCCCACACAGTTGTCGAGAACGCGAAGCTCATTGCGTGCCAGAGGTTGAGCCCAATTGACCCGTAACGAAGATCAGCAATTGCCTGCTCAATGGCAGGGCCAGTTTCTGCGTCTTTCAAAGCACGAGGGTCCGCGATCATTGTCATTGAGAGCGTTCCCCAAACAACGTCGTTACAGAAGTCAGTTGCTTTTCGAACAAAGTCTGCTGGCGAAGAAGCATCGAGGCCCGTTTCGCTAGTGAGCGCACAGAATGCTTCAACGTTAAGACTCATGTCAGCTTTGTTGTTTGGATCAACATTGCGAATAATTGTCCAGGGCATCTTGTCGCCGCTGCCGTCACCGATTTGATGTGCGTCTGGGTGCACACTCAAGAATGAATCACGGCGTGCCAGCGCACCTGGGTAGTACGCACGGCGCGTTGGGATACTGGCGAAAACTTTTTCAAGTTCACTCATGAATTCTTCTCGTTGTTCCCACTGGGCGTGAGTAATAATGATGCGCGGTGAAAGACAGTTAAACCCGGCATTGTTCGCAAGCATGGTTGCAACATGCTTGGCCTGGTACGCAATCTCTTTTGCTGACCACTTACCCGGGACAATCACCACTGGTGAAACATTCCCAAGTTCGCAAGAAACCGGCTTAGTAATAAGTGGTTCATTCGCGGCCTTACGACGCTCGCCTTCTGGTCCGACACCAAAAACAATTGCATCATGTGTTTTGTCTGAACCAGTTACGTGAATGTCGTCAATGCCGGCGTGAGTAGTTAGGTACGCACCAACTTGTGCACCACCGCTCACGATGCGAAGGAAGCCAGCATCAATCAATGACTTCAGCGACTTGTTCCAGTACGGGACTAAGTAGTCATTGACTGGGTTTGCCTTTAGAACCACAACCTTTCCTTCAGCAAACATTTTGGTGAGTACGTCTCGTGGCCCTAGAGATGCAACATTGCCTGCACCTAGAACAAGCGAAACACCAGCGTGAGCTTGTGGTTCTTGGTATGCCATTGCCTGAGTTGATTTAACTTCAGCTTCGCTGACACCAGGTTCCATCCAGACTTCACCGGTCATGCCGCTGTAAAGAATTTTGTCAAAGACGTTTCCTGGAATTACTTGAATTGCAATTCGGTTACCTGGCTTGTGACGAACTGGTCCTGGGTACTGGGGGTGACCCTTGGAATTGATGTCGAGCATCGACTGGCGAAATGCTTGTGCCATGCGAATGTATGTTCCAATACCACTGAAGAGTTCTTCCCCGGCTTCTGGGCTCTTTGGATCAAGTCCCTTGGCGAAACAAGCCGCTGCATTCCATTCTTCTGAAACTGCGTAGGTGTCAGCAACTACGCGAGCAAGGAATTCGGCGCGCTGTACTGGTGATGTTGCCGCCCAGGCTTGGGCATTTTTTGCAACATCGTTAATAGCTTGATCTAGTTCTTGAGTATTTAACTCAACGTGATCTTGAAGTCCTGAAGTAGGCGCTGCGGCCCCTCGTGTCTGGCTCATTTTTATACCCCCCGTTTTATGCGAGGCTAGTCCCATGAGTTTGTCTTCGTCTAGTACTACGCCACCGGGGTGGTATCCCGACCCGAGTGGTGAGAGAAAATGGCGTGTCTGGACTGGAACTTCCTGGTCGGAAATGACTCGAGCATATGGAGAGCCCGCCAGCAAGGATTCAGTCCTTGCTTCACTCGGCCTTATCCAAGCTCTTTCTCGTCTTACTAAATACGGTGTTCTCGCTGTCTTTGCTGGACTTGGGCTAATCGTCAACTTGCTCCAGCACTGGCCTAAAACAAGTCACCCAGTGCCAATGTGGTTCGCTGTTACAGCATCGAACATGGCTATTGCGATGTTGTTAATTGGAACACTCTGCTTTGCAGTTGCGCTTAAAGAGCTCGAAGGCAAATGGACAGTAACTTCCTTCATTCCACTCGTAAATGTAATGGTGGCGAGTTCACTAATTGCAGAACGCCTGGGGGCTAAAGGACTTCGAAGAGCTTTTTCCGAAACCCTGCTCGTGGCTCTGTTCATTGTTCAGAGCAAAACCCAACCCTGGATCATTGTGGCTCTTATCATTGCCACCTACGACAATTTGCGCTGGACGTATGGGCTTTACGACCAGTTAATGGATGTCGCCCTAGCGCATAACATCATCAAGGTTCAATAAATACAGGAGAGTCATGTACGACTGGTCAGAAGAACACCAAGCAATTATCCAAGTAATGCGTCGCTTCGTCGACGAAGAAATTCGTCCACACCTCGACGACCTTGAGCACAACGGAATGCCACCATTCGACATCATCCGAAAGCTTTACTCAACCTTCGGTCTGAAAGAAATGGCGCAGGAAAACTTCAAGCGTCAACTCGAACGAAAGATTTCTGGCGAAGAAGCGCCGCGCACTTCACGTGGCTCAGACCCAGCAGCACAACTAATCTCCACAATCGAGCTTTGTCGCGTTAGCCCAGGACTCGTAACTTCAATGGGTGTTTCAACTGGTCTTGCTGGTGGAACAATCAACAAGCTCGGTACTCCTGCACAAATGGAGCGATGGGGACTTGACCTCGTGACATTCGACAAGGTCGGATCATGGGCAATCAGCGAACCAGACTCTGGTTCTGATGCACTCGGTGGAATGCGCACTTCAGCCAAGCGTGATGGTGATGGATACATCTTGAATGGATCAAAGACATGGATTACTAACGGACCTTACGCAGACACAATTGTTCTCTACGCAAAGCTCGATGACGGCAGTGGCGAAGACATCCGTAACCGCAAGGTGCTGACCTTCGTGCTTGACAAGGGAATGCCGGGACTCGTCCAGGCAAAGCCAATGAACAAAATGGGACAGCACGGTTCACCAACTGGTGAAGTATTCCTCAGCGATGTTTATGTTGGAAAAGACCGACTGCTCGGAGAAACTGAAGATCCAAAGGGTGGCGGACGATCAAGCGCTAAGGACAACTTTGTTTCTGAGCGCGCTGGAACCGCAGCGATGGCTCTTGGAATCATTGAAGAGTGTTGCAAGCTCGCAGTTGAGTACGCCAAGACTCGTAAGCAATGGGGAACACCAATTGGTGAATACCAACTCGTTCAGCAAAAGCTCGCGAACATGGAAGTTGCTCGTGTCAACGTTCGCAACATGGTGTTCATGCACATTGAGCGTTCTTCTGCCGGTGTAGTACCAAGTTTCGCAGAAGCTTCAGCAATGAAGCTCTACGCCGCACAAGCAGCGTGCCAAGTTGCTGATGACGCAATTCAAATCTTCGGTGGTAACGGCTACATTGCTGAATACCGCGTTGAGCAGCTATGCCGTGACGCGCGAGTACTCCGTATTTACGCTGGAACTGACGAGCTGCAAATTATTGCAATTGCCAAAGACTTAATTCGTAACTAGCGAAGCCCATCTCGGAGTTTGTCAGCAACACCCACCCAGCCTTTATAGCCCTGCATTGCTTCAGGCGCTGTATCGAGTGCCAAAAGAAGATTCGTCCCAAATTCAGGATCGAGCTCTTGCAACATTTTTGCTGAGGCAACGTAATTACGAATTGTGAAGACGATTGCTTTGGTCATTGGAAGCTGGCGAAGCGTTTGTCGTTCTACGCGAAAATACCAGTCACCAAGCTCACCACTTGGACTTCGTCGAATGCTGAATGGTTGGTGCAACGTTGGGTCGTCAAGGAGCGTCCAGTTGAGCCGCCAAAATGAACGGTCCGGTTTTAGACGATCAAAGAAAGCATTTGTAGGACTACTTAGTTCAACGTCGTAACCAGGAACCGGACCATGAATAGAGTCAAGTGTTGTTCCAATTTTTGTTGAGAGATCCCACCTAGATGGGAAACAGACTGATGCGGCTTGTAAGCGCCAGTCATCAGATTTAACCAGCACGCAGAGATCTTCTTGCACCAATCTGCTGGCGCTGACAATCGGGTGCTCATTTTGATCAATCTTGTATGAAATCTCCGGATGAAATTCCTTGAGTGATTCTTCTATGCAACTGAGTAATTCTGTACTTGCTTCAAAACCCTCTGAAGTAGTCGCAACAACCGTTTCAAATCTTTCAGCAAGAAGTTCTTGTTTCAATTCAAGTTCCGCGCTTCGGTTGTGATCAATTTCTAACCAGTTAGAAAGATCGAGTGGGCGCAACCCCATCGCCATACGCCATCCCTTGTTTTCGAGAGGGATATATGGAAAGTCTTGGTTACTCACTTACCTCGGCGAGTCAGAGTCCACCAAACTCCTGTAATCAAGACAGTCGGAACTCCAATAGCGATTATCCGTCCTAGCCAAAGAACTTCTCCACGGTGAACTGACTTAACTTCATGGAGCCCTAGAGCTACTAAGTGGATTGCCGACACTATTTACTACCTTTTGGAAGTTTGGTCATTATTACTTCAATTCTTTCAAGAATTTCTGAAATGGCTTTATCTTGAGCTAGGAGATGATTCTGAATTTCTGATGCCTCTTTCAACACCGCTTCTGCATCTTTGAACGTATCTTCTGCACGCTTGTCTGCAGCGGCAGCCTGAATATTTTGTCCCACGATAATTATTGGCAGTAGGACTAATTGCAAGAAGCTGCTTGAAAGCCAAACCACAACAAAATACGTTCCTTGTCTGATTGCTGAAGGCAGCGCAAAAAGTGCGATGGTTGTAAAGAGATACGCAGTCCACATTGTTCCAACGGCCAGCGTAATTTTCAACCCAAATTTAGAATTAAATCTGACAAAGGGATTCGAATGTTTTGCGTTTCTAAAGTCTGTTGTTTTAGATGGTCGTCCAGTACGTAACTCCTCGGCACGAGGGTGTCGAACATAGTCGTAGATTTTGGACATGTTTGAATTCTCGCACGTCAGTTACTGACGCGCATAACTCCGTTAATTACTTAACGAGGTCTGGGGCAGTTTCCATACCTTGACGCCATACTGAACGAGCAATGATCTTGGTCGTGTCTGCACGGTCGCGGTACTTCGTCGCAATGTCACGAGACTCTTCAAGCAAACCTTCAGAGAGGAGTGTTGGGTTGAGCCCTAGTGCTTGGAACTTTTCACGGTCCACATTGAGTTCGTTTTCTGCCGCCTCGACGCGTGGGTTTGGAAGGTTCGCAATTTCCACCCCAGTGAGCTTTGAAATTAATTCAGCAAGGTCACGCACACGATATGTCTCGGTTACTTGGTTGAAAACCTTCACTTGATCGCCACGCTTTGGTGGGTTCTCAAGAGCAATCTGAATACAACGCACAGTGTCACGAATGTGGATGAACGCACGTGTCTGTCCGCCAGTTCCGTGAACAGTGAGTGGGTGACCAATTGCTGCTTGCATCAAGAAACGATTAAGCACTGTTCCGTAGTCACCGTCGTAGTCAAAGCGGTTAATGAGTCGCTCGTCACGTGCAGTTTGTGGAGTTTGTGTTCCCCAAACAATGCCTTGGTGCAAGTCAGTGACACGCAGTTGGTCATTCTTTGCGTAGAAGGCAAAGAGAAGTTGATCAAGTGTCTTGGTGAGGTGATACACCGATCCAGGGTTAGCTGGGTGAAGAATTTCGCGGTCAAGATCTCCGTCTGGAGTTGGAACCTTAACTGTGAGGTACCCCTCTGGAATTGGAGCTGTGCCTGACCAGCCGTAGCCGTACACACCCATTGTTCCGAGGTGAACAAGCGCTATGTCGAGACCAGATTCAACAATCGCCACAAGAACATTGTGCGTTCCTGTCACGTTGTTATCAACGGTATAGCGCTTAGCAACTTCGTTGCGCATTGAATAAGGAGCGGCGCGCTGCTCACCAAAGTGAACAATTGCGTCAGGGCGCTCTGACTTCAGCAGTGCAGCAAAACGGTCATACTCTTTGGCAAGATCGAGATTGACGAAGCCAATAGTCTTGCCAGAAATTTCTTTCCAAACCTTGACACGCTCTTCCATCGAAGTAATAGGTGTGAGTGAGTCGACTCCGAGCTCAACATCGATTGCTCGACGACTGAGGTTGTCAACAACGATTACATCGTGACCAATGTCAGATAGGTGAAGCGAGGTTGGCCAACCACAGAATCCATCACCACCGAGAACAAGAACTTTCACGAATACTCCTTCGACACACAATGTGCGCTGTATCTAAGTAAGAAAGCCTACCAAATCAAAGAATTTTTTCGGTTCTATTGATTTTCAAATTTTTCATTCGCATTGTTACCAAAGTCACTTTGTGGCCCAAAAGGGCATTTTCACTTAGTTTTCGCAAAATGCACTAATAGCCTTACTCGTAGAAAATTACTTAACTAATGGAGCTGCATTGAACTATTTTTTCTTCGCTTCACTCGTCAACTTGGATCATCCTGGTCACTACATTCACTGGCACTTTGTCTACCTGAGTGTCAGCAACTTCATCGTGATTGTTTTGATGATTGCCACATTTGTCGCGGCACTTCTGTTGCCATTCCCTGGTCGCAACCGTAATAGGAGTGAGAAATGAGTTCAGTAGAAATCGATCGTCAGTGGACCACGCGTCTGCGCAAACGTGTTGAAGGAAAGCTTCCACCAGAAAAGGTTCTTCCTGATACGCAGCCAAGCTACGTCTCTTCTTGGATTTATGTCTTTGGAGTAGCAACACTTACCTCTTTTGTCCTTGTGCTTCTGACTGGCTGTGTACTTGCCCTTCGTGGCCCTCAGTGGTGGCACGAATCAAATTACGGTCACTTCGTCAATTCACTCCACCTTTGGAGTGTTGAAATCTTCTTCTTCTCAATGGTTATTCACCTTTGGGGTAAATATTTCATGGCTGCGTGGAGAGGTGGGCGCCAACTCACTTGGATGACTGGTGGCATCACATTCCTAGTTTCAATCGCTGCTGGATTCACTGGTTACGTATCTCAAAGCAACTTTGATTCACAGTGGATTTCCACTCAGGCAAAAGATGGAATTAATGCAACTGGCGCCGGTGCGTACTTCAACGTTCTCAACTTGGGCCAAATGTTGATGTGGCACATTGTGCTTCTTCCATTAGTTGCAGTGCTGCTGACCACCGTCCATGTCGTGATGGTCCGTATTAAAGGTGTTGTTCCACCATTCGCTGATGACAAAAAGGTTGCATAATGAGTAAAAACTTTCGAAGTGACGTTGATGTTGTTGAGTGGACTGGCCGGCAAAGACCGTACGACATCTTGAAAGAAGGGGCGATTGCTCTTTTGCTCATTACGATTCTGACGTTAACCCTGGCAATTATCTATGGCTCACCAGATGAGACATCAATAACAATAAAAAAGTGGTCAAACGTAGCACCAGTTGATTTTGCGATGACTGCGGTCAGTGAGCTCAATGGAACTTCCACTACCGGTTCCTACGGTCCTCCGTATAACCATGCATCGACTGGACAGGCAATTGGCCCTGTGAACTTGGTAAATACAGTTGGTGTTCGCATACCAATTAATACAGCCAATGATTTTGTTATTAATCCTCTTACGGCGCTGCCCTACCAAGCTGATCTACACCAAAGTTTGCTGAATTGGAAAAACGCGACTGTGCAGACTCGAGCAATTTGGGTGACTAACTATTCAGATGCATCATCCAAGATGACATTTACCAATGGGCAAATTGTGGTCCCAACTGCAACTGCAGGTCCAGTCCCAGTGATGATTAACAACTTGACTTCTATGGCTCGCAGCGGAGCACTCGATGAGTCACTGATTTCAAATAACAGTTTTTACACGACTGACTTTACGAAGACCCTCCTGTTCATTTCAGATGGCTCGTACCTGGCTACTACTGCCGACAAGCAACATCTCTCTGGAAGTCAATGGGGAATGATGAATGAGACAGGTAGTTATCCAGGTCAAGCATGGCTCTGGATGTACTCGTTCTGGTACCAAATCCCACCATTCAACGCGAGTGGAAACGCCGACGCACTTGTCTGGGCGCTAATGATGTTCCTTTCAGCGCTGATGATCTTCGTTCCCTTTATTCCGGGCCTTCGATCAATCCCACGAAAGACTCGGGTCTACCGACTCATTTGGAGAGATCACTACAAGAGTTAGTTAAAAGGATCTACCGGGGTCGCGGTCATGCATCTTTTGTGCAAAGAGCGCGGCTTCGGTACGACGTTGAAAGCCCAGCTTTGAAAGCAGGAATGAAACGTAGTTCTTCACTGTCTTTTCAGATAAGAACAACGTCTCACTCATTTCGCGGTTGCTAAAGCCCTCACTCAACAGATCAAGTATTTGTCGTTCACGTGGGCTCAAACTAGCCAGGCGAGCATCTTCTGCGGTTTCACGCTGCAATCTGCGTCGAGCAGATTCGACCTGGTCTGAACTCATAAGTTCATTTCCGGCGGCAACACTTCTAATTGCTGAAACTAGGGCATCGCTGTTGATGTCCTTTAAGACAAAACCTCTTGCGCCAGCGAGTACTGATGCAAGGAGCGCATCATCGTCTGCATACGAAGTGAGCATTATGCAATGAAGACCAGGAGCTTCTTGGTGGAAGTGACGACAAAGTTCAATCCCACTGCCATCAGCAAGTCGAACATCAAGAAGTGCGACATCAATTGACGAAAAATCTGAGAAGGCAAGACCTTCTTCAAGAGAACCAACCTGAGCAACGACCTCTAGGCCGTCGTAGCCGTTGAGTAGTTCAATCAACCCTCGACGAACAATTTCATGGTCATCTACAACTAAGACTCTGATCATTTTCCTACCTTCTTTGAAGTCCAAGTAACAACAGTTCCGACTTCGGGTGTTGATGAAGCACTAAATGATCCACCACATTGACGCGCCCGAGTGGCGAGGTTGCGAAGTCCATGTCCGACAGAGCTTGGAGCAATAAAGCCAACGCCATCATCTTTCACTTCAAGTACTACGAATTCTTTGTTTTCACTGACAGTGACAAAAACTTGACTCGCGTGTGAATGGCGAACAACGTTCGAAAGAATTTCTCGAAGTGAGCTAACTAATTGGTCCGAGGTGAAGACATCCATGTTCGCTTCAACGCCATCAGAAATACTCAGCACAACAGGCACACCCAAACGGTGTTCGACTTCATTTGTGAGCTCGTTAATTCTAATTTTGAGCGCAGCAGATCTCAGATGGTCATTTTCAATTTCAAATATTGTTGTTCGAACTTCGAGCATGGTTGCGTCAATTTCTTTTAGTGCGGCAGTAATTCGCTCAAGGTCTTTATCGTTGAGTTCACTTCGACGAAGCACCTGAAGGCTCAGGCCAATCCCGAACAATCTCTGGACAACTGAGTCATGTAAGTCTCTGGCCAGGCGTTCTCTTTCTTCACTTAGAACTAAATCACGAGACCTGGCACGAAGTGCCGCTTGGTCAATTACATATCCAGTCGCTAAACCAAAAGCATCTAACAAGTCTTCGTCTTCTTCACTGAAGAGCGAACCATCTGCTCGGTCACATAAATAGATTGCTCCAAAGATGTGCCCATCTGAAGTGCGAATTGGCACTCCTAGAAAAGCTGACATCACTGGATGATTTGGTGGAAAGCCCGCGGCGCCAGCGTGCTTGGACATGTCAGAAATCCGCAGTCGGACTCCCCCTTGAATTATCTCTCCAAGAATTCCACGACCAGTGGGCTCATCACCCATGTGATCTTTTTGCTCGGGGGTGACGCCGTACGTAACAAATCTAGAAAGAGTGGCACCGTCGGCGCTGACCACACCGAGTGCCCCGTAGCGAGCCCCTAAAAGCTCCGCGGCCGTTTTAACGATCGACTCTGTGAGCTCATTTAAATCCGTAACCGACTCAATAAGAAAAGTCGCCTCAATGAGTGCGTGCAGGCTATCAATGTCTTTTACACGACGGAAACTCATTTCATGAGTCTCTCACCCTTTAAGAAATTGAGATATGTGCCAAACGTCCCATATTTGGGGCGAAACTACTCAACAAATACGCTATTGAACTGCTGAGTAACTCGAATAAATGTCGTGCACTTACTGAGATCTTTGAGGCGAGCGGCACCAACATATGTGCAAGTAGAACGAATTCCACCAAGGATGTCTTGGACGGTCAGTGAAACGACACCACGGTAGGGAACCAGAACTTCGCGACCTTCGGCTGCGCGGTATTCGCGGAGCCCACCGAAGTGCTTTTCATTCGCGGCACGAGAACTCATTCCGTAAAACTGAACATATTTATTGTCGACAACTTCGCCGCCACCTTCGTCGTGTCCAGCAAGCATTCCGCCCAACATCACAAAGTCTGCATTTGCACCGAATGCTTTAGCAACGTCACCCGGTGATGTGCAGCCACCGTCAGCGATGATGTGACCACCAAGTTCATGTGCAGCTTCACCACATTCAATGATCGCTGAAAGTTGTGGGTAGCCAACGCCAGTCTTCACGCGAGTGGTGCACACTGATCCTGGACCAATGCCAACCTTCACAATGTCTGCACCGTTGATGATGAGTTCTTCAGTCATCTCTCGTGTTGCGACATTTCCTGCAATGATGACAATTTCTGGGTAGTTTGAGCGAAAGTCGCGCACAAATTCCACGAATGTTTCTGTATAACCATTAGCAACATCAATACAGACAAACTTCATGTGTTCTTGTCCGACTTCGTTATAGATGGACTTGAACTTAATTAAGTCGTCTGGGGCAGTTCCAATGCTGAAGGCCCAGCAGTCTTTGAGATTTTTTCCAGTTGATTCAATCCAACTAATTACTTCACTTGCAGAATAGTTTTTGACTAGGCAAGTAAAAATTTCACTCTTAGCTAACTCTTCTGCCATGGCAAATGTTCCAACACCATCCATGTTGGCGGCCATCACTGGAACATTGGAATATGTTTGCTTGCTATTGCGAAATGTGAACTCGCGAGTCAGATCAATTTGTTTGCGAGATACAAGGGTGCTGCGCTTAGGCCTAAAGAGAACATCTTTGAAATCAAGCTTTATGTCGTTTTCAATTCTCATAAAAACTTCCCTCATTTACATGGGATTGCTTCTTTTTTGCCCTAAATGAGTATTCCACAGTTGGTGCGGCTGGAGGGATTCGAACCCCCGACCCTCGGTTCCGTAGACCGATGCTCTAATCCGCTGAGCTACAGCCGCATTGTTACTGGTTATCTATCTTAGCCGAAGCGCCTAACGGGCCCCCGAGCCATTAGATACCATTCGTTTATGGCTACTCCATTCAACGAAGCACTTCCAGACCTTGTAAACAACGCATACGACGCAATGGTCGACATTCGCCATGATCTGCACTCACACCCAGAACTCTCAATGGTTGAATACAGAACAACGGACGTGGTCACTAATCGACTTCGTGAACTTGGATGGACTGTTAAAAAGTCACCAACTGAAACTGGTGCCGTAGCGACGCTCAAGGGTGGCAAGCCAGGAAAGCGCATCATGATTCGCGCTGACATTGATGGACTCCCAGTCAATGAAGATCTTGACATTTCTTTCAAATCACAAAATGCAGATGTAATGCACGCATGCGGTCACGATCTTCACACCGCCAGCATCTTGGGAGTTGCTGATGTTCTAGCGCAACGCCAAGAAGATCTTCCCGGTGAATACACCGTGGTGTTCCAACCTGGTGAAGAAGGTTTCGCTGGCGCAAGAACAATGTTTGAAGGTGGACTTCTCGAAGACAATCCTGCTGACTACGTCATTGGTGGTCACGTTACGTCAATGATGCCAGTAGGCATGATGTTCACTCGCCCTGGTGTCCTAATGGCAACAGCGCGTCGACTCATTGTTGACATCAAAGGCAAGGGTGGCCACGGTTCAATGCCTTCCAAAGAGGGCAGTGTGATTCTTGCTGTGAGCACACTCGCTCCACGCATGGGTGAGATTTCTGACGGCATGGAATACGAAGGCGGCGTTTGTGCTTGTTCAGCTGGAATTGTCACCAGTGGAACAGCAAGCAACGTACTTCCACAGCATGCACACCTCGCTGGCACGCTTCGTACGTTCACTGACGAGCAAGAAGCTGAAGCACTTTCTCGATTCGCACAAATCATTAAAGAAATCGAAGCTGAGTTCCAGGTGCAGTGCACCGTTAACACGAAACAATTCACCCCACGCGTGCAAAATGTTCCATCAATTGCAGAACGTGTCATTGAAATTGGTAAGGAGATGCTTGGAAAGAACAACGCTCTTGTTCTGCCACCAGTGTCAGGTAGTGAAGATTTCTCTGAGTTCCTTAACCGCATCCCTGGAAGCTTCATGTTTATTGGTGGCGCACTTGAAGATGGATCAAGCGGAATGCACCACAGCCCACAATTCGCTGTTGACGACCGTGCTGTTCGCCCATTCGCAACAGTGTTGGCTGCTTCAGCGGTAGATCTCGCTCAGCTGTAGAAAAGTTTTGGTGCACCACGCAGTGGCGCATTATTTCCAGTTATAACAATGCGACTCTGAACGTGTTTAAACGAACTCGGCGAAATTCTTCGAGCATTGCCTCCAACCAAGTGAACGGTATCAACTGAGAATTCACCAGATAGTGAAGAGACAGATTTTTTGAGCTGAGACAACCATTTCTCTTGGTCGCGAGCTCTTCCCTGTTCACCGAGCAGCTCATCAAACGTTTTACCGTAAGCAACAACTTCAGCTCCGATGTCTCTTACCGGGACGAGTTTGCCGTCTTTTACTAGTGCGAGGCCTACACCAGTACCAAGTGCAAGCACTAACTCAGTGCCACTTCCTTCAACGCAGCCAAGCGCGGCCATTGTTGCGTCATTGACAACCCGAACGTCTTTATTTGTCTTCTCGCGTAGTGCGCCTTCAAAATTAAAGCCGCACCACCGTTCATGTACTTCCTCATTTATCGGAGTCCCAGCACCTCGTTCTCTGGAAAGATTTCCTGGGTGAACCACGTGACCATCTCGAAACTCACCTGGAAAGCCCACGCCAACCATTGCAACATCACTCAGATTGATTCGCGTAGCAATCACGTCAGCGAGGTGTTCTGGGCCGCAAGGATACGGCGTCAAGCGACGCTTAGGTGTTCCAATGAGTTCTCCAAAAACATCGACAAAGCAGAACTTGATCGACGTCGCACCAATGTCGACCGCCAAGACCGTGTCGTTTTGCATTACTGAATCGTAGAACTAATTGTCCTCATCGCTTTATCGGTGTCAATAAAGGCGATGTCACGACTATCTGGGCAAACTTTCACTATCGAACGGTGACGCCCATACCTCGCAATCATTGTTCCCTTTGACAGTTCTATGAGAACCCTCTCTTCGTTCCTATGCAAATTAAGAGCAACACCCATCTCCTTAGCTTCGTCGGGTGGTTGGCGAAATAGAAACGCTGCTTCACATTCACGCAGTAAGCCCAGCGCTCTTTCTCTTTGTGATGTGCCCTGATCGCCTGCAGTTGCTACATCACTCCAACGATGCAACACCAACACATGGCTGAGCCCTCTTGCGCGAGCAAGTTTCCAAGATCCCTGAAGCCACCTGAGTGCATGTTCATCTGACAACAGCGCCCACGCCTCATCAATAACGAGGTAGCCAAGTTCACCCTGAGTCGCCACAACTTGCTGGGCCGCAGCAACAGCACTTAGCGCCGCAACTGACAATGAGTTTGCCGACCACTGTTTTGAAAGATCAAGAATCACTAATTGCCCTTTAAATACAAGCGGTGGGAGTGAGCCATCAAAAAGTCCAGCTAAGTCTCCAAGAACAAAACGGTGCAGTAGTAGCGCCAAAGTTCTGTGTGCCGACGGAGTTGAAACATTTAAATACTTTTCGACCAAGCAGTACATGGCAAATAGAACGCGCTGTGGCCTTGCTTGCTCAAGTCCTACGTACGTCTCATCAATTACATAATGAAGCTCTGCGTCAAGTGCACTTCCTTGAGCGCTGGCAAGGATTGCGCGAAGGAGTTCCTTCGTTTCACCTTCATCCTCGGGAAACGGATTGCACCAACCATCAGCTCCGAGGGACATTGCTGTGACTCCATACTTTTGCGCTAGTTCGCCGTACTCGCCTTTGGGGTCAATCACAACTACTTTTCTTCCGCGTTCCAGCGCACGGTCCAGCATCATCTTTGTGACGGTGCTCTTGCCTGAGCCAATCGAGCCTGAAATGATCACATTTGGATTTGTTACTAGTGATGCGTTGTACGCATCAAAAGGATCATATACAAACTCCTTTCCTCTACTGCAGACGCCAAGGGCCCGACCGCTTAGCCCGGTTCCGGCGTCGTATCCCGGTGCTCGCAAACTATGAAGATCTTGTGAAGTGGCCCAATGTGTCCATGCGCGATTCACCATCCGTCACCTCCAGGCAGCTGAAATCGAAACCACGCAGCTTGTCTCGCGAGTCCTTTTTGACATCGCAGGCCTGCATCTTGCGCAATCAAAATAATTTCACGCGTTCGCTTTTGCAGTTCGCGCTGGCTTGGGGCACTCACGCTTACGTACACAGCACACCTAAGAAGTGGCAGCCCTTGGGCGACAAGAATTTCTCGCTGCCTCATGCGTTTGAAGGCTCGATCAGATTGTGCAGTGCGTCTAAAACCTGCTTCGTGCGACAGTGCACTGTCACTACTAATTGCGTGCACTGCGCGAGAAGAAATTTTTTGCGATTTTTCCATCGACAGCACGTCGTAGTGAATGGAGAGATCTAGCGGATGCCCACTCGTTTGAAGTCGTTCAAGTAGTGCATGGTTTGACAAGGCTTGTGAAAAATCATTGATTCGTAGTACACGAACTAACGATTCTTTTGTTCGTGTGTATCCCCAGCGCTCTAAAACATCAATTGATGGTGATGTACCAATTAGAAGTGCGACCAACCTGGGGTTGACTTTCCAGCCGGAGGAAACATTTGTGTCGACTGGGACACAGAGAAGCGTTTTATTTTCTTCGGCGCCACAAAGTATGTGCAATGAGACATGGCTTTTTACTCCACGCAGTGCTAGAGAATTTGTAATCTCTTTCAACTCAGTGCTCAGTGAACTATCACCGCCTGAAAGGTCGAGTCTCCCCCGATGCTCGAGTGAATACCCAGAGAATGAGGCTTGCCCTTTTGTCTCTAAGTAACAGATGTTCTTTTTTGAAGAAAACTGAACAACACTCCATTTTGAGCGAAGTAGATACGTTGCACCAAGGTAGATCCACTCGCCATTTGTTAATCCGTCGCATGACTGCGGAGAACAGGCCAGCAAAAAGAGTCCTACACAAACCTCTCCAAGAGATCGGCTCGAGCGAAGACACCAGTCGCCAGTTATAAGTACCCCCAGCAACAAAAGAACCGCTTGGTGTTTACGTATGCCAATCCACCGAGACTCAGCATCACTATTTCCTATTTGAAGAATTTCACTCATCAAGGGGGCTCTTTTCCTGAGGGGGTTCATAATCACTTCGCGGCGGCATAGAGAAATCACCCGTTGAGTGAGACATTGGAAAACCCAGGTCCTCAGTTCTAATGGGATCAGCGAGTCCAACAGCACCCGGTGACATCATGTCCTGGACAATTAGGACAGGCCGCATAGCAAGTTGTGCTCCCTGTTTCAATAATTGTCGCGTCCCTTGGAGATTGTGAAACGCAGCTTGTTCAATGAATGGAATTATTCGAAGCAGGACGAAAGGCGTAAAGGCTGCGAGCGCAATTGTCACCGCACCAGTAATTATTTGTGAAACTGAATTTCCTTGAAGCTCGTTGAGGCCGAGCATTAAAGCGATAACTATAAAAACTTTGCTCAGTGCAATTGCTGCAAACGTTTCCAGCAATCGCCACCCAAGCCTTCGTAATGAACGAAGTGTGCAGAGCGGCACAATGATTGGCACCATTACAAGAAGTAGTGAGAGAGCCACCGTGCGAAGTATCAACTCACACCAGAGAAAGAATGCTCCAATAACAATGGAAGCAGAAAGAATAAAGACTCCAGCTCCTGGAGCAGTTGACGTGACATTAAACGCTGAAATAAGAGTTGCGAGGTGCTTGTCCAATGGGCCAGTGGCGATTAGCGAAAGTTGATCGACCGCCTCAAGAAGTAAACGTGCGCCAGGTAGTGCGATAAAAATTGCGAATACGCACGCGGGCGCCACTCCGAGATACAGGCGCCACAGCTGTGAGCTTTCGCCATGGCGTAACGCTTCAAGCGTTCCAATGAGCAAGCCAATCAACATAAGGAGTGGTGCCACCGTCACCAGAGTTTTAAATTCAGGTGTTGCCGAACGTACAACTGTTGCTGGTTCACTCGCGCTCGCGAGCACTCCACCTACGCCATTGATAAACCACTCAACGCTGGAAAGTACCCACGCAGTAAGCGCGTCAAATAAGTCGCCGAGAGTTGACTTGGCTACGTTTTTTGCTGCACAACTGGTAATTGAGACAAAGCACAAAACGCTCCCCATTATTTGACGTTTAGGCCTGTTGAAAAGAAAAAGTTAATGAGTTGAGGAGCAGCTCCGATGAGCACCGCGGCTCCTATTGAAGTGACAACAGCTCTGCGGCCAGCCACTGACTGATTCGAATTCTGAAAATGTGCCCCAATGGCCCACACCCCCGCGCCAAGAACTAGTGCAATAAGACAAGCAATTAGGGACCAGGACGCAATTCCATTGGCGATTTGCTGTAATACAGCACCACCCGGAAGGGCCGTTGTTGATGGGGTCAAAGTAACGGAGGCAAAGAACATAAATGTGTGGCTTTCTGTTGGTTGCTACACAACGGTCGCTGGTTCACAATTACTGAATACATCTGCGAGAATGGACACGTGCTTATCGCCCTGACTCAAAATCTGATCTCCAAATGGCCCACCTTCGCCGTTTACGCAACTGCCTTTGGTGTCCTTCTTTTGGGCATTCTTTTTGGTGTTATGTGGAATCGCCGCCGTGGGCACCGAGCCATTGCCCAGCGACTCAACGCTCTCGGATCTCGTCTTGGCACCGAAGCCGACATTTCCGATGGAAAAGTAGAAACAGCAATTACGTTTTTAGAAGAAGTAACTGGCGTTGCAACCACTGCAGTTAGCGAATCTGCTGCAGAAAGTATTCGACTTCGACGCTCGCTCGATGCACTGCAACTCGGTCTCGTTCTTTGTGACGAAGCAGGAAATGTAATTTTTCGTAATTCCCAAGCCGAAGCTCTTATGGAGAGCAACTACGGTGACGCACTTGGCGCTCAAGCTGTTACCGAAGTGCTCAGTGAAGGTTGGGCTAACGGTGTAGCCGAGCGAACAATTGAAATCTACGGTCCACCACGTCGCACGCTAAGTATCAGAGCAACTGTCATTGACGATGGTCGACGACCACTTGGCGTCATTGCAGCAATTGAAGATGTTTCTGAGCGACGCCGCCTAGAAGAAATTCGTCGTGACTTTATTGCCAACGTTTCTCACGAACTAAAAACACCCATGGGAGCACTTGGACTGCTTGCAGAAACTTTGCAATATGAAAAAGATCCAAACGTTGCAGCCAGACTTGCGGACCGCATTAACTCTGAAGCCTTCCGAGTGAACCGCATCATTGAAGACCTTCTCGATCTCTCCAGGATTGAAAGTGAAGGCTCACCTACTCGCGAGCCAATTTCAGTTTCACTCTTTGTTGCTGACGCCATTGAACGCATCAGAACTGCAGCGGAGCAACAAGACGTAACCGTGGAATTCAAGGAACCAGAGACAAACTTTGTCGTTGTTGGTGACAGACGCCAGCTGGTTTCAGCCATGCACGCGCTTCTCGAGAACGCAGTGGTGTATTCACCAGCAAAGGGAACGGTTTCTATCAAAACAGCGCGAATCGACGAGTCTGTAAACGAATTAGGTGAGATTGCGGGTCCACTGATTCGAATCACCATCAAGGACCAAGGTGTTGGTATCCCCGAGAAAGATCTCGAACGTATTTTCGAACGCTTCTACCGAGTTGACCCGGGCCGAGCACGTCAAACTGGTGGAACTGGCCTTGGACTAAGTATTGTTCGACACGTGGCACAAAATCATGGTGGAAATGTTCTCGTTACTTCAACAGAAGGTGAAGGCTCAACGTTCTCGCTTGACCTTCCAATGAACCACTGATGTCAAAAAATAAAGAAGAAAAGAAGATTCACCTCCTCGTTGTTGAGGACGAAGAATCATTTATTGACGCGCTCGAAATTGGTTTAGACCGAGAAGGCTTTAAAGTCACGATTGTTCGAGATGGTCAAGAAGCACTCGACAAATTTGAAGTTGGAAAGTTTGATGCAATTCTTCTTGACCTGATGCTGCCAAAAGTTTCTGGTCTTGACGTTTGTCGAACAATCCGAGCAAAGAGCGACATCCCGATCATCATTGTGAGCGCCAAGAGTGAAGAAGTCGACATGGTCTTGATGTTGGAACTTGGTGCTGACGACTACGTCACGAAGCCATATCGACTCAGAGAACTTGTGGCTCGAATTCGTGCAGTGCTTCGCCGTCGCGAAACCTACACACCTTCTGAAGAAGCCAGTACCGAAATAATTGAGCTCGGTCCTATCCTCCTCGACATTGACTCACGCAGGTGTTACGTGAGCGGAGAAGAAATAAAACTTCGTAAAAAAGAATTTGCGCTTCTTCGCAATCTTTTAGAAAATCCCGGTCGTGTTATGACTCGTGAAGTGCTCATCGACCGCGTATGGGGTGACGACTACGTTGGCGACACCAAGACGCTCGACGTACACATCAAGCGCCTTCGTACACTGATTGAATTTGACCCAAAGAATCCAATTCACATCACCACTATTCGTGGCGTTGGCTACCGCTTTGAGTTAACTAAGCCGGAATAACAGTTTTGCCGCCGAGGTATGGCGCAAGAACTTCTGGCAGAACAATCGATCCATCGGCCTGGCGCCCTGTTTCTACGAGTGCAGCCCAAATACGAGCCCACGCCAGAGCTGAGCCATTTACCGTGTGCACCAAGGCCGTTGAGCCATCTTCAGTGCGGTAGCGAACGTTGGCACGACGTGCCTGGAAGTCTCTAAACCAGCTCACCGACGAAACTTCTAGGTAGCGATCAACGCCTGGGCTAAATACCTCAAGGTCAATTGTCTTGGCTGAAGAAGTGCCAAGGTCTCCAGTGCACAAGTTCAGTACTCGGTAGCTGAGTCCAAAGGCCTGGAGCATTGCTTCAGCTCGGGCCAAGATGTCAGCGTGTGCAGCTTCTGCTTGTTCAGGAAGGCAGTAGGCAAACAACTCCACCTTGTCGAATTCGTGAACACGAAGAAGGCCTCTGGTGTCTTTCCCTGCAGATCCCGCTTCGCGACGAAAACACGCAGTTTGTGCGGTGTAGCGAATGGGCAGAGTTTTTGGATCAAGGATTTGATCACGCAGCATTGAAGTCAGTGGAACTTCAGAAGTTGGAATTGCCCAAAGGTCATCTCGTTCAATGGCGTACATGTCATCTTGTGATTTAGGAAGGTGACCTGTTGACATCATTGTTTCCGTTAAAGCAAAGCTCGGTGGTCGAAGCTCTTCGTAGTCACCCATGTGTTGATCGAGTGCGTAGAAGCCGAGTGCTCGAAGAAGTCGTGAACCAAATCCTCGGTACAGCGGAAACATCGAACCAGCAATCTTTGCGCCTGACTCCATGTCGAGAAGTCCGAGCTCTAAACCAATTTCCCAGTGAGGCTTTCGCTGGTGTTCTGCGTAAACCGGTTCAGGCTTACCTTGTTCCATGCCAGGCCACCAGCGACGGAGTTCAACGTTTTCTGTTTCGTCTTTACCAATCGGAACTTCCGGTGAAGGAAGGTTTGGAATAAGAAGGAGTCGTCCACGAAGATCTGCGCCAACTTCATCGGTCTTAGCGCTCGCTGCGCTTTCTAGATCTCCAACTGACCGACTCTTTGCCGTCAGTGCCTCAGCGGTAGCCGCATCTTTGTTTCGACGTGCTTCTCCGACTTGGCGAGAGAGGTCTTTTACCTCGGCACGAAGTCGCTCGGCTTCTTGTAAAAGTCGGCGATGCTCAACATCGAGGGCAATTATTTCGTCCATTGTTGATGGAGAAATTCCACGGCGAGAGAGTGCTTCCTTGACAAAATCTGGTTCTCGGCGTAGTTGTACAAGATCAATCATGAGTACAAGACTACCGATACTTGCCACGAGGGGTGTTTCGAGCGGTTAGTTTCGAAGTACATGAGTTACGCCATTGAAGCCCAAAATCTCGCAGTCACCTTTGCTGATCTGCACGCTGTAGACAACGTTGATTTTCATGTTGCTTACGGGGAGGTCGTCTCGCTTCTCGGTCCAAACGGAGCCGGAAAAACAACCGCTGTTGAAACGTTGCTCGGTTTTAGGTCTCCGTCAGCGGGCAGCGCTCGCATTCACGGCCTTGACCCAGTACGCGACCACCAAGAAGTTGTTCTACGCACCGGTGCACTTTTGCAACGTGGAGGCGTGTGGTTTCCTATGTCACCGGTCCAGGTCCTTCGACTGACCTCGAGCTACTACCAAGCTCCGCGTGACGTGAATGAGCTTCTTGATCTACTTGATCTACGTCGTTGCGCAAAGACCCCCTGGAGAAGACTTAGTGGTGGAGAACAGCAGCGAACGCTTCTTGCACTCGCACTTCTCGGACGCCCCAAGGCGCTGCTGCTTGACGAACCAACTACCGCAGTAGACCCAGAAGGTCGCCAAGTTATTCGAGACCTCATTAAAAATGAACGAGACAGAGGCTGCGCACTTTTAATCACGACTCACGAACTCAGCGAAGCAGAGAGAGTCGCCGACCGAGTTGTTGTTATGAATCGTGGCCACATCGTTGTCCAAGGAACGCTCGATGAACTAAGTGGCTCACCTGAAATGATTGTGGAAGTTTCGAGTCCTGTTGATCCAACTGCGTTGAGTGCAGTTCTTTCTTGCACCGTGACACTCGATGGGCCACTCCAACTTCGCTGCGACACGGTATCTTCACCGCAGATCATCTCATTAGTGACTTCGTACTTAAACAGCGTCAATGTTTCAATGACTTCACTTCGCACGCGTGCATCACTCGAAGAGCGTTACTTAGAGCTAATAGGCAATGAGAACTCCGAGGTGCGCTCATGAAACCTTGGTGGGCACAGACACGTGCAGAAATTGAGATGACTCTTCGTCGTGGCGAAACACTGCTTCTCACCATTGGCATTCCAGTACTTCTCTTGGTTTTCTTTTCGATCTCTAAAGTCACAACTTCGCCAACTCCTCACCGTGTGGATTTCATTGCTCCTGGTGTTTTAGCGCTTTGCATCATGTCGACTTCCCTCGTTGCACTTTCAATCAGCACAGGGTTTGAGCGCTCGTACGGAGTGCTTCGTCGACTTCACGTAACTCCACTCGGAACGCGCAGGCTTATCGGATCAAAGATCGCTAGCGTTCTAGTCACCGAAGTCATCCAGGTGGTAGTACTTTCACTTGTTGCCCTGCTTCTAAAGTGGCACCCACGCGGTGGTTTTAGTGGGGCACTTGAGGTTGGAGCACTAATGATTCTCGGCTCCGGAGGATTCGCTGGCATCGGACTACTCCTGGCGGGACGTCTTAAGGCAGAAGTAAACCTCGCGGCAAGCAACGGCCTTTATTTAGTTCTCTTGCTTGTTTCTGGCATCGTTGTGCCAATTGATTCAATGCCACAGTTCATCCAGCACATTGTTATAGCCACACCATCGGGGGCGCTCGCCGATGGCCTCCACCGCGTTCTGGGCCTTGGGCTCCAGCCAACTGTTGGTGACTGGGTCAGCGTTACGCTTTGGGCACTACTGGCGCCATTGCTAGCAATCCGTACATTTCGCTTTGACTAGTTAAGTAGTGCAAGCCCTTTAGCAAATTCACTCACTGGAACCGCACCTAGGTAGACACCCTTCACGACACCCGCTTTGTCAACGAAAAAGGTTTCTGGCAAATTTGTAATACCAAACAGATTCGTCGTTACTTTACCGTCGGGGTCATAAGCGACTGGAAATGAAATTCCCATTTGCTTGACAAATGTTTGTGCGGAGCTTTTCGCATCGAGTGCATCAATTCCAATGACTTGAGTTGAGCCAAGGTCGTGAGCCTTTACATATTTTTCGATCTTTGGTAATTCTTCACGACAAACCGTGCACCAACTAGCAAAGAACATCACCACACCTGATTGACCGCTCTTCCATGGGGCGCTGACACTTTGTCCACCATTGAGTGACGCTTCACTAAAGGATTTAATGGTCTTTCCCACTTCACTTGAGGCTGTAAGCGCTGAAGGTTGTTGCACGCTGCCGCCAGTGAAATACGAGACAACCGCAATAAGAGCAATAGCAATGACAAGTCCAATGCCAAGCGACACAAACATCATTGGCGAGGGGTGACCTCGCTGAGGCTTAGTGGTTTCGGACGAGGACATCAACAGCCATCATTACAAAGAGACCCGTGAGGTAGGTAATTGAGAAGTGAAAAAGACGCATGGCTTCATTAACGTCAGCCTTGTCTTCACGAGCATGCAAGAACAATTTAAAAGCGTAGAAGGTGAACATTCCACCGAGCAATGTGGCAGAAAGTGCGTAGACCCATCCAAGGTGTGCGGCGGGGCCAACCAGCATTGTGAGCGCCCACATAATCACTGAGTACACCAAGATTTCTAGCGTTGTTCGTCGCAGTGACGCAACGACGGGCATCATTGGAACGTTGGCCGCGGCGTAGTCGTCACGGTAGCGAACAGCCAGTGCCCAAAAGTGCGGTGGTGTCCAAATGAAGATAATTACGAAGAGAAGAATTGGTGTCCAGGTCACGTTGTTCTGCACTGCAGCCCAACCAATGAGCACCGGAACTGCCCCTGCGGCGCCACCAATAACAATGTTTTGCTTGGATCTGCGCTTCAACCAAATTGTGTAAATGAAAACATAAAAAGCAGTTGCTCCCATGGCCAGCCACGCTGAAAGAAAGTTCACGCGCCACGCCAGTAGGGCAAATGAAAGTAGCTCGAGAACGCAGGCAAATATTGTGGCTGCTCTAGGAGTCATGACGCCAGTAACGAGTGGGCGCTTCTTAGTGCGCTCCATGATTGCGTCAATGTCGCGGTCGTAGACCATGTTGAACGTGTTCGCGCCACCGGCCGCAAGAGTCCCGCCAATGAGTGTCGTGACCATCAGCCAAATACCAGGGATTCCGTTGGCGGCGACGACCATGGTCGGAATAGTCGTAACAAGCAGCAACTCAATAATTCTCGGCTTAGTGAGCGCGACGTAGCCCTTAATAACTTCGACTGAAGTGTGCTTTTGGGCGGTTGTTGTCATAGGTGCCATTCTACGAGCCAAGTAATACCCCTAGGCTGGGCGTGTGTCTAAAACTCGTTTAAGCGTCTCTGTCCCAGTGTTTCGCTGGATGGCCTTCAGCGCTTTCCTCTCGATGATCCTTATTGTGCTGAGTGGTGGCGCAGTTCGCCTTACGGGCTCAGGGCTTGGCTGTCCAGACTGGCCTACGTGCTTTCATGGGAAAATCGCTGGATCTTGGAACATCCATCCATTTATTGAATACACCAACCGGATGATTACCGGTGCACTAATTGTTATTACAACGGCGGTATTCATCGCAGCTTTTCTAAGGTCTCCTCGTCGACGTGACCTACTAGTTCTTTCTGGACTTCTCATACTTGGAATTTTTGCCGACGCAGTTCTTGGCGCGTTTGTGGTTTACACAAAACTCAACCCGTGGCTGGTGTCAATTCACATGTTGCTCTCAATCGCCATGGTTATTGTTGGCGCGATTTTTTATCACCGTTCCAAATATATTTACGGTCCCACTACTCGGAGCGATGTCAGAAGTCCGCACTTTTTGCGCATTGCCCGCCTGCTCTGGATTCCATTCGTAGTTCTGCTCGTGACCGGTACTGTCACCACGGGATCAGGCCCACACGCGGGATCGTTTCAGGGTCAGATGCGCGCGCGTCGCCTTCCCTTTGCGTTTCAAAATGCAACATGGATTCACTCGCTCGCTGCACTTTTATTCGTGGGCCTCGTAGTTGGCCTGCTCATAAGCATTTGGAAAACGCAGGCACCAGAAGCGTTGCAACTCGGCGTTAGACGTTTAGTTATCATCTCTTTGTTGCAAGGTCTCATTGGTGCAACGCAGTACGTGCTTCACGTTCCAGCTGTTTTGGTTGAACTACACATACTTGGTGCAGTCTCGCTAGCAATTGGTGTCACACAATTTCATCTGCGCCAAAGTGCTCATGACCGTGAGCCACTTATTCCAAAAAAATAATCACCGTAAAGTGGCCAACAACTTCGGCCACCTTTTGGTGGAGACGATGGGGATCGAACCCACGACCTCAGGCTTGCAAAGCCCGCGCTCTA
>JBAWYN010000004.1:0-44480 GCA_037143535.1 Acidimicrobiaceae bacterium
AAGTCAGTGCTGTGCTGGGCATCAGC
The DNA here is from genome assembly GCA_037143535.1 of Acidimicrobiaceae bacterium. Classification (GTDB taxonomy): domain Bacteria; phylum Actinomycetota; class Acidimicrobiia; order Acidimicrobiales; family RAAP-2; genus RAAP-2. The sequence goes on from JBAWYN010000004.1 coordinate 27, forward strand.
AAGGTCGGCTTCAAGTCCTGCTTCTTTCAAAGATTCTGAAATCAGGAGATCAATATCTTTTTCACCTTTGATGTGAAATCGACTTCCCATAGCGCTATAGAGCTTCTCGACGACCGCGTTCCCGTGTCGCTGTTCTGCGGCGATGAGCACACGCACTGGTCGCCAAGCTTGTTTCATAAATTCAACGTACATTTCAGGAAGTTCACGGCCCTCATTCAGAACGGCGAGGCTCATGACGTGGAAATTGACTTCGACGTCGCGAACTTTTTGAGCTTCGAGAAGCCATCGCGACGTTACCCAGGCCCATGGGCACGCTGGGTCTACCCAGAGATCAACTTTTTGCGTCATGACGACTCCTTACTTAGTTGCGTGTGCATGTAATACGGTAACAACAGAGTTGACTACGCCGACCGCCATCGGGATGTCGAGCATTTCGTCAATGCCGTGAGCATTTGAATCTGGCCCGAGTACTCCTGTGGCCAGAAACTGAACACCGGGGTAGCGCTTTCCTAGTGAAGCGAGGAAGGGGATTGAGCCGCCTTCTCCGGTGAATCCTGCTGGAGTGCCATATGCATCTGTGGATGCCTCTTCAAGTGCCTGAGCAAGCCATGGAGCGAGTTCGGGAGCATTCCAGCCATCAGCGTGTTCAGTTTTGAAGGTCACTTGTGCATTTGATGGGACATCTGTGGTCATTGCCTTGATGATGGCCTGTTCAGCAAGCTTTGAGTCAGCTGAGGGAGGAAGGCGGAATGAAAGTGTCGCAGTGGTGAACGCGCGAAGAACATTTCCAGCAATGTCCGGAGTTGGAATACCGCCCATGCCCGTGACTGAAAGGGTCGGAGACCAAGTTTTCTTCAGAATTCGATCTGCTGGGCTGTTGCCCATTAGCTGCAGTCCTGGAACGAGAGGGAACTCATGTTGGTACATGTCACCGAACTCTGCGGCGGTGTTGGCAGCCGCTTCTATCGCCGCTTCAGGAATTTCCACGTGGAGTTCCTTCAACAGAATGTCGCCCGTTTTGGAATCTTCAACGCGCTCGATGAGTTGGCGAAGAATTCGAAATGATGAAGGGACTACACCACTGGCCATTCCACTGTGGCGACCTTGCTCTAAAACCTTCACTGTTATCTCAATTGATGCGAGGCCACGAAGTGACGTGGTCACCCAAAGTCGGTCATAAGAAATTGCGCCGGAGTCGAGGCAGATGAGAAGTTCGACTTTTCCGAGATGATCCTTCAGTGCATCCAGGTAGGCCTCGAGATCTGGACTTCCGCTTTCTTCACATGCTTCAATTAAAACAACACAGCGGCTGTGAGCAATGTTGCTCGCCTCCATTGCTTCGAGAGCACTTAGCGCGGCAAAAATTGAGTAACCATCATCTGAAACACCACGTGCGTAGATTCTGTCACCGCGTCGCACTGGGTTGTAGGGCGAAAGTCCTTCCGACCATTCTCCGAGTGGTGGTTGCTTGTCAAGGTGACCGTAGAGAACGCACGTTCCATCTGCGCCACCAGTTGCTTCAACGGTGACCGTGATAACAGGTGTGCGGCCTTCGAGTTGGTGGATCTGGACTTCAAAATTTGAAAGCTTGCGCTGCTTCGCCCATGACGCCAGTAGTTGTGTCGCGGCTTCGATGTGGCCGTTCTCAACCCATTGGGTGTCGAACATTGGTGAGAGGCAGGGAATCTTGCAGTATTCCAAGAGAGTGTCTAAAACTGAATCTTCAAATTGCTGTTGACTAACTAAAGGCATACGGTGAGGTTACTTCTCGTTGCGTGAGAAATGCACCGCCCGCCAGCAGTACCAGGCAACCGCTGAACGCATTCCTAAAAAAGGTTCTCCCGCTTGCTTCAAGTCTTTTTCAGAGATGGTCTCTTCCAGATCATGCAAGATGCTCCATCCAACGCGAACCGCGTAGTCGCCAATTGGCCAAACATCAGTCCTGGCGAGAGTGAAGAGTAGATACATTTGTGCGGTCCAGGGTCCGATCCCTCGGACAGCAGTGACCTCACGGACTATTTCATCGTCAGTCATTCTTCCGTGACGCTGCAGCTGAATCCGACCGTCAAGTGACATAGTGGCCAGTTCAACCATTGCTTCAGCCTTGGTTCTATTCAACCCGGCTGATTTCAGCTTGTCGGCTCCAGCTCGAATGATGCTCTGCTCAGTAACGGAGCCGTTGCAGACTTCAACAACACGAGCGTGAATTGTTTCAGCGGCATTAGTCGCTAAGAGTTGCGAGGTAATTGAACTCGCAATCGAAGGGAAGCGTCTGTCTACTTTGCTGGCCCGACGAGACGGAGGTGGACCAGCAAGTCGAATGATTTGCTTGAATGCGGGATCGACCTTTGCAATTTTCTTAGCGACGTCAGATGAAGACAGCGAATTTGCCATCCACTGACTATTGCAGAGAAGTGGGAGAGTCTGCGTAAATACCTGAAGGGGTATTCGGATTCAATCTTGTTACTTCATGGAGCATTGCTTCAACGGCTCGTACTGGAGCCGAGGGGAATCCGAAGCGTCTCGACACCAGAATTACGCGACGTGGCGAAATATCAGAAATCGGAATAGCTCTAAAGCTTTCGCGTAAAAACTTGGAAAGCATTGTGATCGGCAGAATCGATGGGCCGTAACCATCAAATGTCATTGACGCAATTGTTCTGATTCCATCGAGCTCAACTATTGGCTTCAGTTCAACACCAGCGATGCGACAGGCTTCGTCGATCTCTTTTCGAATTGGAGTGCCCGTCAGCGGGAGTAAAAGCTCGTGTTCAGATAGTTCGTGCAAAGAGATTGCCCCTTTGTGAGACGAAAGAGGATGTGTGTGGTGCGCAATAACAACTAGATCCTCGCTATACAGATCAAAGTCTTTAAGTTCTGGCGCACTCATGGGCCAACCTAAAACAGCCATGTCAATTGAACCGTCAACTACTCGTGGTTCCAGCGTCGAATTTGTTCCTTCAGTTATTCGAAGGGCAATGTGTGGATAGTCCCTTCGTTGGGCTTCAAGCAGGAGCGGAACTATCCAACGCCCGGCAGTTCCAATCATTCCAAGCGAAACCTGACCTCGAATGTCCTTTGTAAGTTCAGAAACGTCTGAGGTGATGGCACTGACCTCGGCAACCACTCTGCGGGAGCGTTCGCTAACAATTTTGCCGGGCTCGGTTAATTTTCCGCTGGAGCGGTCCACGAGCTCTGTGCCTAGTTCTGCCTCAAGTTTGGCAATTCGAGAGGAGATATTTGATTGAACAGTTCCCAGAGCCGCAGCAGCGTCTGAGAAGCTTCCATGATCTGAAATTGCTAAAAGCGCTTCAAGTTGGCGAATTTCCATGTATCTATTATACAGATAGTAAGTATCATCTAAATCAACTTGCTTGATACAGAGCTCATGGACATACTTGTATCAACGCGTTTTGCCAGAAGCCCCCCTGATGGCAAGGCGCAGGTTTTTGCAGAAGGACCAGCCTCCCCCCGGCTGGTCCTTTTGTGTTTTCTGGGGTTGTTAGCGTTAGGGCAATGAGTAATCGCCTTTCACCTCGCGGAGTTCTGGCGCTTATCGCACTGCGCACGGTCAATTCGCTTTCGAGGGCTACCGGCAGGGGATCTGGAACCGTAGCCGGAGGTCGGGTGGGCCTGGCTATTTACCCGAAGTTGCTGAGCAAATTAAGCAAGCATCGAGACATCATCCTCGTAAGCGCGACGAATGGAAAAACCACCACAACTGCTCTAAGCGTTGCCGGATGGAGCAACAGTGTCGCAACGAATGCGACCGGTGCAAACATGCCCGCTGGACACGTGGCGGCGCTCTCGGCCTCAAAGTTATCTCGTGCAGTTCTAGAAGTCGATGAAGCTTGGCTGCCGGCAGTGATTGAGGCTACGAATCCAAAGGTTGTAGCCCTGCTTAATTTGTCAAGAGACCAACTTGATCGTGCCACTGAAGTTCGCGTAATCGCTGAACGTTGGAGAACAGCCTTGTCTAAGTGTTCGAAGGATCTCGTCGTTGTGGCGAATGCCAATGACCCGTTAGTTGTCTACGCCAGCGAAGTTGTAAATGATGTTCGCTGGTGTGACATAGAAACCACTTGGATCGCTGATGCAGTTTCGTGTCCGAAGTGCACACAGTCCACAACAAGGAGTGAAAACGGGTGGTCGTGTTCCTGTGGATTTGCAAAACCACATTGCACAACACGTGTAGATGGGAATGAAGTTTCTGTTGGAGAGAATTCATTTCATGTGCAGTTGAGTATTCCTGGCCAGTTCAATGTTGGCAATGCCGCTATGGCCGCTACTGCTCTTCAGGTGCTAGGTGTGGAGCCATCGAAGTCGCTCATGAGCATGCGATCCATTTCAGGAATTGCAGGAAGGTTTAGCGTCCGCACTTGGGAGGGGAGAAAACTTCACATGCTGCTCGCAAAGAATCCGGCGGGCTTTGATGCTCTCTTGGAATCTCTCACACCAGAGAGCGAAGAAATTTGGATTGCAATTAATGCTCGGGTTGCTGATGGAAAAGACCCTTCCTGGCTCTACGACGTTTCGTTTGAGCAATTGCAAGGGAGAAAAGTCTGGTGTCTCGGTGATCGCAGATTAGATCTAGCGACTCGACTCGATCTAGCAAAAGTCTCGTATGAGGTTGTTGATGATTTGAATTCGTTGCCTAGCCCTTCTTCGACAATTGAGCTCATCGCTAACTACACAGCCTTCAGCGATTGGATGCAGAGGTCAACATCATGAAGATTGCCCTCATCTATCCAGAGCTTCTTGGCACCTATGGGGACTATGGAAATGCTCTTGCCCTTTCGGAGCGTTCGCTTCGACGAGGCATTCACGCAGAAGTTTTGAGGGTTGCCATAACTGATGATCTTCCAGAAGCAGATCTCTATTTACTCGGAGGCGGCGAAGATGGCCCTCAACGACTTGCGGCAGATCTTCTAAGGAAGTCACCACTAAGGCAACGTGTAGCCAATGGTGCGCATGTCTTTGCTGTCTGCGCGGGGCTTCAAATACTTGGTACTTCATTTTCGGTAGAAGGCGACGATGCCTATGAAGGACTTTCGCTGGTTGATGTTGCTACGGCCAGGGGAGCAGTTAGGTCGGTTGGTGAACTGTTTAGTCAGGTCGGGCAGAACAAACTTGTTGGCTTTGAAAATCACGGTGGCGTTACTTCACTGGGCAAAGACATCGCTCCACTCGGAAGTGTTCTGCATGGTCGAGGAAATGACGGGCACCACGATGGTTTTGTGACCGATCAGATTTGGGCAACGTACGCCCACGGTCCCGTACTTGCAATGAACCCTTGGCTCTGTGATGAAGTGATTGCAAAAGTTACTGGCGCCAAGCTGAGCCCACTCAGCACAGTTGCGGACAAACTCTATGAAGAGCGAGTTACGAGTCTGAGTTCTCGCTAGGTCGAGTAACGCTGTAGGAAGCATCGCCGCTGATTTCACGACCAAGTTCAACCACTGCGTCTTCGATTCGAGTATTGAACTTACGAATGTTTTCCCCGTCGCCGCACTTGAGCGGTTTACCAAAAGCAACCGTCACTGGGTGGCGAGACTGGCTTGGACCCTGGGTGTACTTCGGAGCCTTTGCATACTTTGGTCCGCGAAGGAGTCCGATTCCGTGAATGTAAATAGGGATGATCGTGGCGTCAGTACGCTCGGCTAGGTATGCAGCACCACCCTTGAATTGCTGCAGGTTGCCATCGGGAGTTCTTCCACCCTCTGGAAACAGCAATAGGTTCCATTTGTCTTCAAGCACTTCAATAGCTAGTTGTGAACTTCTGCGATTTACTTTGTGACGGTCAATGGGGATGACATTAAAACGCAGCACCGCTCTAAATGCACTCACTCGGCTCATGAAGAAGGTGTCCATTGCGCCAGCCACAACCGTGTGTGTTCTGACCTTTGCAGGAAGTGCCGCAATGGTTATTGGCGTGTCGAGATTGCTGGTGTGGTTTGCGACAAAAATAAATGGTCGATTACCTTCAATGTTTTCAAGTCCAACCACCTTCAGAGAAGCCATGTATTTGACATACGGCGCAACGTAATAGGACTGGTAGATGTGTCGAAAAATTCGTGCAGAATACCTACGACCCCAGGCAGTTGGGAAATCAAGTCCAAGTTGGGCCATGTTAGCGACGGCGCTTGCGCTGCTTTGGTGTGTAGCGCTTCGAAGCTTCTGGGGTCGGCTTCAAAGTTGGTGCATTTGCTGTTGGGGCAGATCGACCTTCTTTTCTAGCCTTTGAAATTTCTTTTGCCTTGCGCGATGAACCTGAGAAGGAAGCATCTCCATACTTAGTCAAGCGTTGGGCGCGAATGATTAGCCATCCACCTACAAAAACAAACAAGAGGCCATTGCTAAGAGCTCCTATGTAGAGACCGAGAAGCAGGCAGCTAACAATTACTCCGGCACGCTTCTTGCGAAAAGCAAAGAACAAAATAAATAGCCCAATGATCGCAAGCGCTATGAATGCTGGCATCCAGTAGGCAGGGTGGGTTACAAGTGTTCGGATGCAAAGCGTTGCCTGGTGGGTGTAGTTCTTGGCACAAAAAGGCTCGACTTTGGCAGGCTTTGCTGTCAGATGAAGAACAGTGGTTTTAGCAAGAACTCTCGGAAAGTAGAGCGCCGCAAAAATGAGGGCAACACCCGCAGCACCGAAACTGACTCCACGCTCTAACTTGTCGAGACCCATAACTACTTCTCGTGGAGCCATTCCAGGTTTCTTTTCTTTTAGCCAACGGGATTTAGAATTTTCGTTATCTGACACGCGTAGAGGCTACAACTGAAGACACGTGAGTGTGGGGCTATCAGCGGAGAGTTGAAATTCCTTGATTTAGTCAGTTTCACATCAAGGAGTAGCGTTACTGCAATGTCTGCACTGAGTCACAAGATCCCCGTTACTCCATGGAGAGCGACATCAACGTGGGCGTTCAGACCTTCAATGTTCCTGCCACTAATTGGAGGACTTGCAGTTTTTGGCTTTGGCGAAGGGCTCTTGGTCCAGTCCAATTGGGGAGCGACTCCTTGGACTGTTTTCGCCCAGGGCATCACCAAGCACACTCATTTGTCAATCGGATGGGCAACGCTATTGATTAGCGCCGTAGTTCTACTTCTGTGGTTCCCCCTCAGAGAAAAGCCAGGCCTTGGAACCATCGCCAACTTGCTGGTCATTGCCTACGCACTTGATTTAACCGCGGCGCACTTGCCGGTTGCCACCACCTTCATAATGAAGGCCACCTACATGGTCGGAGCGATCATGGTGATCGGAATTGGTAGTTCGCTGTACTTGACAACGGGTCTCGGCCCGGGCCCACGAGATGGTTTGATGACGAGCCTGCATCGCAAACTTGGCGTCAGCATTGTGTACGTTCGAATTTCCATTGAAGCCACGGTGCTCACGATTGGATGGTTGCTCGGCGGCACCGTGGGCGTAGGAACTGCTGCGTTTGCGATTGGCATTGGCTTCAGCATTGGTTTTTGGCTTGGCATTATGGAACGCATAGTAAATTTGATGCAACATGATTGATAGCAGCCACTTTTTCGAATTCTTTGTTGCATCGGCAATCATCATTGTTGCTCCTGGGCCGAGCGTGATGTTCACCATTGCGCGTGGCGTTGCGTGGGGTAAGTGGACAGCGGTGCTTACAACGCTCGGAAACAGTCTTGGTGCTCTTGTCCTCTCAGTATTGGTTGCGGTCGGTCTCGGGCCTCTTATCTCGCACTCGAAACTCTTTTCAGCGGCACTTCAGTTTGCCGGAGGGTGCTACCTGGTTTGGCTCGGTGTCGAAGCATTCAAGAAAAGAAAAGCGCACGCCGCCGCAATGATTGATCAAGCTGACGACAAACCGTCCAAGGCAGTCATTGTTCGTCAAGGTTTCGTTGTTGGCGTTCTAAATCCGAAGGCTTTAATTTTTTTCGCGGCTGTTTTCCCTCACTTTGTTGATCCTTCCAAGGGTCACGTAACGGTGCAGCTATTAATTTTCGGACTGGTCTTTAGCGTTATGGCGTTCTTCAGCGATGGAACATGGGGCTATATCGCTGGAACAGCACGTGACTGGCTGGCCACTTCGCCGAATCGACTTGTTGCTCTCAGGACAATTGGTGCATCAGTGATGATGATTCTTGGTGTGTTGATTATTTACTCTGCCTTCACAACGCTGTAATGAAGTTGAAAAGGAAATTGCTATGAGCATGCACGGTGGCGGTGGCGGCGCAGCTCGGAGCGGTCGCATGGGAATGCGTGGCCTGACCAAAGACCGCAACATGTTGGAACACCAAATAAAGAAGGGAACATTCCCTCGCGTTCTCATCTATGCAAAGCAATACAAAAAGATTCTGATCATCTTTTTCTGTGCCGTCATAACCGACGCAATTGTGAGTTCTGTCTCTCCGCTGCTTCTTAGGGCGATTATCGACAAGGGGATTATTGGTAAAAACCAAGGACTAATTATTGCCCTCGCGTCTCTTACCGCGCTTCTCGCAGTTTTTGACGCAGCACTGTCACTCATTGAACGAAGGATCTCTGCAGTAATTGGTGAGGGGCTGATCTGTGATCTTCGTTCAGAGGTTTTTCAGCACATCCAATCAATGCCAATTGCGTTCTTCTCACGCACCCAAACTGGGGCGCTCATCAGTCGTCTGAATAATGACGTAATTGGAGCACAGCAGGCGTTCACAGATCTGTTTTCAAACATCGTTGGAAACTTGATTCTGGTCAGCATTGTGCTTGGGACCATGTTCGTGCTGAGCTGGCAGATCACCTTGGTCGCTTTGATTCTTGTCCCTGTTTTCTTGCTACCAGCTCGTCGAGTGGGTCGAAGACTTGGTGCACTCTTTGCCCGAGGCAATGAGCTCAACGCGAACATGAACATGGTGATGACCGAAAGGTTCAATGTTGCTGGAGCAATGTTGGTGAAGCTTTTCGGACGTCCAAGTGATGAGCAGAAGACCTTCAGAGACAGCGCATTAGAGGTTCGAGACATCGGAATTGATCAAGCGATTTATTCACGGTTCTTCTTCATTGCACTTTCGCTCACTGCTTCACTCGCGACTGCGTTCGCGTATGGATTTGGTGGCGTGCAAGCACTTCACGGAACCATTGCTGTTGGAACGGTGGTTGCTATTACCGCGTACCTCTCGAGACTGTACGGACCACTCACGCAGTTGTCGAACATCAACATTGACTACATGTCCGCCATGATCAGCTTTGAGCGACTCTTCGAGGTGCTTGATCTTGAGCCAATGATTAAAGAGAGTCCAAGCGCTACGCTGATTCCTGTTGGACCGGCAAGGCTTGAATTTGATCACGTTGTCTTCTCGTACCCTGGTGCTGAAGAAGTGTCGTTGGCATCACTCGAAGCGGTTGCAAAACTCGAAAAAGTCGCCAAGACCGATGTCCTTCACGATCTTTCATTTGTCGTGGAGCCCGGAACAATGACTGCGTTGGTAGGTCCAAGTGGTGCGGGAAAGACGACCATCTCTCTTCTTGTGTCTCGTTTGTATGACGTTATTTCTGGATCAGTTCGAATCAACGGAATCGACATTAGAGACGCAACAACTGACTCGTTAAATGCGACAGTTGGTGTTGTCACGCAAGACTCACATTTGTTTCACGACACCATTCGAGTAAACCTCCTCTACGCGAAGCCTGACGCCACGGAGCAAGAACTTGAAAAAGCTCTTCGATCGGCTCAAATCTGGGCATTGGTGGAGTCGCTGCCACTCGGCCTCGAAACCGTCGTTGGTGAGCGCGGGTACCGATTATCGGGTGGAGAGAAGCAGCGCATTGCGCTCGCTCGACTTCTTTTGAAGTCACCAAAGCTCGTTGTTCTGGATGAAGCAACAGCTCACCTTGATGCTGAGAGTGAATCGTTAGTTCAAAAAGCACTAGAAGAAACAATGTCCGAGCGCACGTCGCTAGTCATTGCACACCGACTTTCAACAATCAGAAACGCAGATCAAATTCTTGTGATTGAAGACGGCAGGGTTGTTCAGCGTGGATCACACACAGAACTCCTGCATGAAGGTGGGCTCTACAAAGATCTCTACGAGACGCAGTTCGCGCAGCAAGAGAATTAACCCATTGCGTGGGCGCCACCGTCAACGTGGATGACTGACGCAGTCGTTCCTCGCATCAGCGGTGACAACAATGCAACGCCAGTATCAGCAACCGCACTTGAGTCATTGACATTCCAGCCAAGTGGCGCTCGGTCGCCCCACGTGTCTTCGAATGCTTGAAACCCTGGAATTGATTTTGCTGCCATTGTTCTGATTGGACCAGCAGCGAGCATGTTCACTCGAATTTTGTCTGGACCCACCTCGCGGGCCAAGTAACGACCTAGTGATTCAAGGCCCGCCTTCATGACTCCCATCCAGTCGTACATGGGATACGCGCGTGAGCCGTCAAAGTCAAGTGCAATTACCGAAGCGCCACCCAGTGCCTCGCTCTTTTGCAGGAGCGGACGAAAAGCGCCAACAAGAGCGGCGAGTGAATACGTGGAGATCTGCATTGCCGTAGAAACGTCTTCATAGGGCGCAACAAACATCCCGTTGCCGAGACATGACTGGGGTGCGTATCCAATTGCGTGCACGAGGCCGTCAAGGCGGCCAAAGCGGGCTTCAACTTCTTTGACCGCTGCAGCGATCTGGTCTGGGCTGGTGACATCTAGCTCAATGATTTCGCCCACGTCACCTAGCTTTTTGGCAACTCGACGGGTAAGCGAGACTCCACGTCCTGCACCTGAAATGGCAACGGTTGCACCCTCTTCCAGACAGCGCTTGGCAATGCCAAAAGCCAAGGAGTCATCGGTAAGTACGCCAGTAATAAGGATTCGGTGATTTGTAAGTAGTCCCATAGTTGTTAGCGTACTTGGCAATAAGTAATGAAAAGGACGATGATGGAATCAATTGGCATTCTTGGTGGAACGGGTCCTGCGGGACGTGGTGTAGCGGTGCGACTTGCATGTGCGGGTTACAACGTGGTGCTTGGATCACGCGACGCACAACGCGCGAGTGAAACTGCATCTGGCATCACCGTACGTGGTGACGGAAAAATTACTGGCGGAACTAATGACGACGCAGCGTCGTGTGACATTGTCATCGTGGCCACACCATCAGATTCAGCGGTCGAAACTTCATCTGCACTCAAGTCAAAGCTCGATGGAAAAATTGTCGTGTCAATGGTTAACGCATTAACTCGTGGCAACAAGGAACTGATCCCGGTCTATCCACCTCTTGGATCTATGGCTGCAGAAATTGCTGCGGTGCTACCTGATTCGAAAATTGTTGGCGCCTTCCACCACCTTCCAGCAGCACAAATGGAAGACCTCGACAGTGGCATCGAAGCAGACGTTGTAATTTTCGGCGACGATGAAGAATCGCGCAAGCGAATCAATGACATCGTGAGCGAGATGCCAGGGCTCTTCGCAATCATTGCTGGCTCTATGGCACTCGCAAGTGCGGTAGAGGCATTTACTGCAGTGTGCATTTCAATCAACATTCGTCACCGTGCTCACAGCTACGTGAAGATGGCAGGACTGACTCACTAATGCGTTTGTATGACACGCAACGTGGTGGTGTATTCCCGCTTGAAGCGGGACCAGTCGTCACCATGTACAGCTGTGGCATTACCCCGTACGACGCTGCACACCTAGGCCACGCGTTTGTCTATTTAACGTTTGATGTTCTCCAGCGTCGACTGCGAGATGCTGGACATGAAACACGTTGTGTTCGAAACGTGACTGATGTTGATGACAGTATTTTGCAGAAGTCTCGAGAGATTGGTGTTAACTACCTTGACCTTGCCGCACAAGAAATGGCAAAGTTCGATCGTGACATGCAATTGATCAACTTGCTCCCTGTGTATTCGGAGCCGCGCGCAACAGGAGCGATTCCAGAGATTCTCACTCTCATTGACAAGCTTTTTGCAGCGGGCGTTGCGTATGAAGTTGATGGATGGGTGTATTTCGAGTGCTCTAAGTTCCCTCGCTATGGACAAGTAAGTCACGAGACGTATGAATCAATGTTGGCGCTATCTGCAATTCACGGTGGCAACATCGAGGATTCGAGGAAGCGTTATCCACTTGACTTCGTCCTCTGGCAACCTTCGTTGGAAGATGAGCCATCATGGGAATCCAGATGGGGAGCGGGCAGGCCGGGTTGGCACATTGAGTGCTCGGCACTTGCGCAACGCGATTTAGGTGCGACGCTAGACGTGCACGGTGGTGGGAGAGACCTTGCCTTCCCTCATCACGAATCTGAAGCCGCACAGAGCGAAACCGCCAATGGCGTTCAGTTCGTGAAGCACTGGTTGCATGTTGGCCTCGTAGGACTTGATGGCATAAAGATGTCAAAGTCACTGGGCAACTTGGTCTTTGTCTCCGCATTGGCTGAAAAGGCTGAACCGGCAGCGGTCCGACTCGCCCTTCTCTCCCAGCACTATCGCAATGACTGGCAGTGGACTGATGAACTTCTCTCAATTGCTCAGTCAAGACTTGCGACGTGGCGCTCAACACTTGTAAATGGACGCACTGGAACTGTTCTCGATGAAGTTCGAAGCGCGCTTGACGATGACTTAAATACGCCGCTGGCCTTAACTAAAATTGATGACGCCGCTCACGCTGGCTACAGCGTTGGCTCAGCGGCAGCCCTTCTCGGCATTACGCTGTAGGGAGCGAAAGGCATCATGTCGGACATTCAAGTACTTCTCCCAGACGGTAGCGAACGGACTCTTCCTGTTGGCGCAAGCGCGCTTGATCTGGCGACACAAATCGGTGCTCGACTTGCCAAGGACGCTCTGGCAGCAGAAGTTAATGGCCAGCTAACCGACCTCGGCGCTCCATTGAAAGCCGGAGACAAAGTGGCGATTGTTACGCCAGCGAGCGAAAACGGAAGAGACGTACTTCGTCACTCCACAGCGCACGTTTTGGCCCAGGCGGTATGTCGACTTTGGCCTGGTGCGCATTACGCAATTGGTCCATCAATTTCTAACGGTTTCTATTACGACTTTGAATTACCAGGGGGAGCACGATTCTCTGATGACGATCTCCCACGCATTGAAGAAGAAATGCGCAAAATTTTCAAAGAAGACCAACCCTTCACTCGTTCTGAGCACTCCTTCGAAGAAGGACTCAAATTGTTCAAAGATCAGCCGTTCAAGGTTGAGATAATTAACGCAGTTAAAGACGGTGGAACTGAAGAAGATTTGAATGAAGTACAGAGCACAACAGCTGTGTCTGCTTATTCAAACTCGCCGGCGTTCGTTGACTTATGTCGCGGCCCTCACGTTCCATCAACTTCACGTCTCGGTCATTTCAAATTGATGCGTGTCGCTGGTGCCTATTGGCGTGGCGATGAAAAGCGTGCACAGCTTCAGCGCATCTACGGAACTGCCTGGGAATCAAAAGATGCACTCGCTGCCCACCTTGAGCAGCTCGAACAAGCTGAACTTCGAGACCACCGTCGTCTCGGTCAAGAATTGGATCTCTTCTCTTTTCCGTCCGAACTCGGACCTGGTCTAGCGGTCTTTCACCCACGCGGTGGAACTATGCGACGCGTGATGGAAGAGTATTCAAGAAGCCGTCACGTTGCTGGAGGTTATGAGTTTGTGTACTCACCTCACATCACAAAGTCTGAACTCTTCGAGACTTCAGGTCACTTGCAGTGGTTCGCTGATGGCATGTATCCGCCTATGGAACTTGATGATGGACAGAGTTACTACCTAAAGCCAATGAACTGTCCGTTCCACGTACTTATTTTCAAGTCACGCCAGCGCAGTTACCGTGAGCTGCCTCTTCGTATGTTCGAATTTGGAACGGTGTACCGCTATGAAAAATCTGGTGCAGTGCACGGACTGACGCGAGTGCGTGGAATGACGCAAGACGATGCTCACATTTTCTGTACTCGTGATCAGATGACCGACGAGCTGACAAGTTTGCTCAAGTTCGTTCTCGATCTTCTCCGTGATTTCGGACTCAACGACTTTTACCTTGAGCTTTCAACCCGTCCTGAAGGTAAGGCCGTTGGAACTGACGAAGAGTGGAACGAAGCCGAATCAACGCTCGCGAGTGTTGCGAATGCTGCAGGACTCGAACTCGTAATGGACCACGCTGGTGGAGCGTTCTACGGCCCAAAGATTTCTGTCCAGGCTCGAGACGCCATTGGTCGTACTCACCAGATGTCAACTATCCAGCTCGACTTCCAATTGCCTCAAAGATTCGATGCCAGCTTCATTGGTAGTGACAATGCACGTCAACGACCAATCATGATTCACCGTGCACTCTTTGGTTCTGTTGAGCGCTTCATGGCAATTTTGATTGAGCACTATGCAGGCAACATGCCAACGTGGATTGCACCAGAACAGGTTCGAGTACTGGGTGTTAGCGGTGCACATGATGACTACGCATATGAAGTAGCCAATGCACTCAAGCTTGATGGTGTTCGTGCGATTGTTGATCCTGCAAACGAACCGCTTGGTGGTCGCATTCGCCGTGCGAAGTTGGAAAAGATTCCTTACATCGTTGTTGTTGGTGACGATGATGTTGCAAATGGAACTCTCGGTGTTAATGCTCGAGGAACAAACGACCCAGAACGCGGTGTAACTCGTGCACAGTTCCGAGATAAATTGCTCGCAGAAATCGCAAGTCACGGTTCTCCTGAGGCGAACTAAATGCCTTTAGAGCGCTTCTCTGCGGCGTGGCGTGAAGAATATGTCAGTAGCAGCGCTGCACTTGATAACTCCAAAGAAAGCACGAGTTGCGTTTTTTGCACATTGAGTGCGGAGGATGTGAGCGTGGAGTCGGGAGTGCTTCTGAAGACAGAATTCTCTTTTGTCACTCTGAACGCCTACCCCTACGGATCGGGACATCTTCTCGTGCTTCCACTTCGACACCTTCAGGGTCTCGGTGACTTGAGCGACGAAGAATACGCAGATTTTTACTTGACGCTTCGCCGCACGGTCGTCGCCTTAGAAAAAACCTATGCCGCCGATGGAATGAACGTCGGAATGAATCTGGGTCGTGCCGCAGGAGCGGGGATCCCAAAACATCTGCACGCTCATGCACTCCCACGATGGGACGGCGACACAAATTTCATGGCTTCAATTGGTGAAACCAAAGTCTTGCCTGAATCACTGCAGTCCACATGGCAGAAAGTTCACGCAAATCTTTAATCCCAATGGGCAACTTTTAGCCCATTACACTTGTAAGTAAGAGTCCGGAGGCTCAATGTTCGACGGTAAGTTTCGTAAAACTTTAGATGCGGGTACGGCGCCACTTGGGCGAATTCTCGTCAAAATTGGCTTTTCGCCAGATGTCTTAACAGGACTTGGACTTGTCTTTGCCGTCGCGACTGGCTGGGCCATTGGATCTGGTCACCACTGGTTTGCCATTGTTCTTCTCATCGCCACTGGGTTTCACGACGTCTTCGACGGCGCAGTGGCTAAGGCATCGAACCGAGCAAGTCAGCGTGGGAGTTTCTTCGACTCTGTCATCGACCGAATTTCTGACGCGGCACTCTTAATTGGTGCTGCCTACTACCTAACTGCCCATAACCGAGGTCAGTTGGTGCTTCTACCTTTCGCAATCCTCACATCGACATTCCTGATCTCTTATCAGCGGTCAAAAGCTGAGAGCATTGGGCTGACGGCAAAGGGCGGCCTTATGGAACGCGCTGAAAGAATGATTCTGATGGGTGTGGCCCTGCTCGCAAAGCCGATATTTATTCCAGTGCTGTGGCTCATGTTGGTTTTAACAACCATGACTGCACTCGGTCGCTTTATGCGAGTTTGGAAGGTGGCAGCAAGTCCACCGCCTCAAGAAAACAGTCCTCTTAGTGATCTTCAAAATTCAATTCGTCGTCGTCGAGGACTCAGTCGCGCATCGCGTCGCTAATCGTGTCAAACAAGTCGCGCGTTGCGCTTTTTAAGTCCCTGGCGATCATTCTTGAAGCCCTGCCTCTTTCTTTTGTTTCAAATGCAGGCGAGAAGGTTGCGGGTTTAGTCGGAAGGCGCGAAACCTCGGCTCGTAAAAACCTACGTGTGAACATTCGTCATGCGCTTAGCGATCAGTCAAAGAGTGTCGATAGTGATTTGCTCGAAGATTTTTGCGATCGTGGATTCATGGCCTACGGGCGCTACTGGGCTGAGAGCGCAAAGCTTCCGGCAATTCCTTCGTCAACTATCTCCGAGAGATTCATCATTGGTGAGGGCTTCGAACACCTGCTCGCAGCGAAAGAGCGTGGAATGGGAACTGTCATTGCGATCCCTCACGTCGGCAACTGGGACTGGGGTGGCGCTTTCTGGTCACAGATTGGCATGACCATGACAGCGGTTGCTGAAGAACTTGATCCACCTGAATTGTTCCAGTGGTTCAAAAAGAAGCGTGAAGACATGGGTCTAAAAATTGTTCCCTTGAATGAACATGCTGGATCAGAATTACTCAAGACTTTGAAAGACGGGGGAGTGGTTGGGCTTCTCTGTGACCGAGACATTCAAGACAACGGTATCGAAGTTGAGTTCTTTGGTGAAATGGTGACGATTCCTGCTGGCCCTGCAACGTTGGCACTTCGCACAGGTGCGACACTCGTGGCCTGTGCTTGTTACAGCGGACCTGGAAATGATCACTACGCCGTAGTTACGCCACCTATTGAGGCAGTTCGACAAGGGAAGCTTCGTGAAGATGTCACTCGCGTAACCCAACAGGTTGCTTACGAGCTGGAAGGACTAATTCGTCGTGCCCCAGAACAGTGGCATGTCTTGCAGCCGAGGTTTTCTTCGTGAGTCGTCGTGTCGCGATTGTTTGTCCTTACGCTCTTTCCATTTATGGCGGCGTTCAGGAGCAAGTGTTAGCGATGAGCCGAGAATTAGGTGCTCGTGGTAATGAAGTTCTAATTGTGTCACCTGACAGCTCAGACTTAAATGACTATGAATCAACTGCACGAATTTCTCACTTCGGTCGACTGATTTCGATTCCGGCGAATGGCTCACGCGCACCAATCACTCTGTCTTTCTCAGCGGCACGCAAAGCACAAAGGCTTGTGAGTGAATTCAAGCCTGACGTCGTCCATTTTCACGAACCCTTTGCACCGTTAGTTGGCTGGTCAGTACTGCGAAGCCACTCAGCTCCAGCTGTAGCCACCTTCCATCGAAGTGGCGACGGTCCAGCATTTAGCCTCACTTCACCATTGCTTAAGTGGCTTTCTAAGAATTTGGATGTTTGTGCCAGCGTGAGCTCGCAGGCCGAAAAGACAATCAAGAAAGCTGTGGGAGTAGAGAGCAAGGTTTTGTTCAATGGATTTGAAACCAACAGGTTTGTCGCAACTCCTCGTGAGCGAAGTGGGGAAGTGATATTGACAACAATTGGGCGACTTGAGGAGAGAAAAGGAACCGCTACAGCAATTTCAGCGGTGAAGTCACATAACTCAAACAACACGCAACTGTGGAAGCTTGTTGTGATTGGCGACGGCCCAGATCGCTCGAAGCTTGAAGCGCTCGCTGGCCACGATGAAAACATCGTTTTTGTTGGTGCGGCAAATGATGTGGACAAGCGAGCTTGGCTTCGTAGGTCGAACGCATTGCTGTGTCCCGCAATCAAGGGGGAAAGTTTCGGTTTGGTGCTCCTAGAAGGGATGGCCAGTGAAACAAGTGTTGTCGCGAGCGACATCGATGGCTATCGAGATGCGGCCGGTTCATTCGCGACTTTGTTTGAACCCGGCAGTTCTTCTGCTCTCGAGAAAGCAATCACAAGAGCGCTTTCGTCTGAGACAACAGAATCAATCGCCGCAGCTCGTAATCACGCTGAAAACTGGTCGATGTCGCGATTAATAGACCAATACGAGACGCTCTACAGCGAAGCGACTTTACGCTTTGAAGCGAACCGGTAGCCTTTAGCCGTGGCAACTAAGCAACGTTCGCGTCAACGCAGATCAAATTCATCACGTGACCGTGGCCCTCGCTACGTTGCGCCGGTCCTAGATCCGACTTGGCAAAATCCCTACGCGCCATCATCTGGCGAGCGCACCGCCAACCAGCACGCCGTAGCGAAGCTTGCTCGTCGCAAAAATCTTCCTAAAACAATCATTGCTGCAATCATGGTCGCAGGACTTCTTGCCGGCTTTGTTGTTTCACCGTTTATTTCTATTGGTGCTCCAGTTGTGGCGGCACTCTTCGTGCTTGATTTTCGCCGCTCGGTGAAAAAGTTTGCTCAGAGCGGCAATTCCTTTGGAACCGTTCTTCTCGACACCTTTAAGGCAGGCGGAACACCTAAAGATCGTCAGCGACTAGTAACTGTGCTCGACCGTCTCGCAGCAACCTTCGGTGTTGACAGTGTCAGCGCATTCATTGTTGATGATGAGGGATACAACGCAACGTTGGTTCCCAATGGTTCAAGCTTCGCTCTTTTTATTACCAGCGCACTGATGCGTGATTTCGAGTTAATCGAACTCGAGGGCGTTGTCGCACACTGCCTAGCTCGTCAACGACTCGCACTGCTGCAGCGCCAAAGCGTTGCCTCACTGGCGTCTCTCAGCGCAGATGATCGAAAGTCACTTGCTGGTAATGGATCGGCATACCGCGCTGACGAAGTGGCTGCTGCAGCAATTCGCTACCCGCTCGGACTGGCCGGCGCACTTCGCAAGTGCTCACGCCAAGTTGTCCCGGCCGGATCGTTCTTTTTGACCCCTCAGTACGACCAAGGTCGCTGGGTTTGGTTCGACATTTGGAGCGACCGTAAAGACGCAAATCTCAGTGATTTAGACGACGTAGAACTCCGTGCACTTGCACTCGAGGAATGGTAATCAGCCTTTCCAGTTAGTCTTAGAACATGAGTTCTTCTAATAATTCCAAAGTAGGTTCCGCCCTCGTCAAGCGCGGTCTAGCTGACATGCTCCGTGGTGGTGTCATCATGGACGTTGTCAACCCAGAGCAGGCAAAGATCGCCGAAGACTCAGGTGCCGTTGCTGTTATGGCGCTGGAGCGTGTTCCATCTGACATTCGCAGAGATGGCGGAGTTGCTCGCATGAGCGACCCACAAATGATTCAAGAAATTCAAGCGACCGTGACGATTCCGGTTATGGCAAAGGCTCGAATCGGTCACTTTGCCGAAGCACAAATTCTTCAGGCTCTCGACGTTGACTACATTGACGAATCTGAAGTTTTGACTCCGGCAGATGAAACGAATCACATTGACAAGTGGGACTTCACTGTTCCTTTTGTATGTGGAGCGACAAACTTGGGTGAAGCACTCCGTCGAATTGGTGAAGGCGCATGCCTTATCCGTTCAAAGGGTGAAGCTGGTACTGGAAACGTTGTCGAGGCAGTTCGACACCTTCGCACCATCAATGCTCAGATCCGTCGTTTGCAGACAGCTGACGCGTCAGAACTCTTCTCACTCGCGAAGGACCTTCAAGCACCACTTCCTTTGGTTCAAGAAGTTGCTGAACTCGGAAAGCTTCCGGTGCCAATGTTCTGTGCCGGAGGAATCTCAACTCCTGCCGACGCTGCGCTTGTATTACAACTTGGCGCTGAAGCCGTATTCGTAGGATCTGGAATCTTCAAGTCAGAAGATCCAATTCGCATGGCTCGTGCGATCGTTGAGGCAACTACTCATTTCCAAGATGCGCATGTTGTTGCCAAAGTCTCAACTGGACTCGGTGCTGCAATGCGTGGTGCTGAAACTGCAACGCTCGAGCAACGTCTCGCCGAGCGCGGTTGGTAATGCCAAAAGTTGGCGTACTCGCTCTTCAGGGCGATGTGCGCGAGCACGCAACCATGCTTAATCAAGCTGGTGCAGAAGTTTCGCTCGTTAAAAGAGCCGAACAGTTAGAAGGACTCGATGGTCTCATCATTCCTGGCGGCGAGTCAACGACAATTGCATATTTACTGACAACTTCAGGCGTTCGTGATGCTCTCGATGAAAAAATTAAGGGCGGACTCAACGTTCTTGGAACCTGTGCGGGACTCATTATGTTGAGCTCAGGAATTGAAGATGGCAGATGTGATCAATGGAGTTACGGTGCAATTGACGTTGTTGTGAAGCGCAACGGATACGGTCGCCAGATTGCAAGCTTCGAAACTGAGATTGATGTGAAGGGAATCGGAGAAGTTCCCGGTGTGTTCATCCGTGCGCCACGTGTTGTTTCCATCAGCGGAGACGTTGAAGTTTTGGCTACCTACGACCACGGCGATGGTGTTCATCCTGTCCTGATGCGCCAAGGAAATGCCTGGGGATGTTCGTTTCACCCTGAACTGACGAGTGATTCTCGGGTTCATGAGCTTTTTGTAAAATCGCTGTAGACATTTAGTTAGGATTACATCGCCTGAAAGGGCAGGAGGAATTATGTCTGGCCACTCGAAATGGGCAACTACGAAGCACCGCAAGGGTGCCAAGGACAGTGCTCGCGCAAAAGTATTCGCGAAACTGATTCGCCAAGTAGAAGTTGCCGCCCGTGAAGGCGGCGGAGATCAAAGTGCAAATGCGGCACTTCGAACCATGTTTCAAAAAGCTCGCGAAGCATCAGTTCCACTCGACACAATTGAGCGCGCTGTTAAGCGTGGAACTGGTGAACTTGAAGGTGTCCGTTACGAAGCAATTAGCTACGAAGGTTACGGCCAGGGTGGCGTTGCAATCATTGTTGAAACATTGAGCGATAATCGAAACCGAACCAGTGCCGAAATCAAGCACGCTTTTTCTAAGAACGGTGGAAACATCGCCGAGCCTGGCGCCGTGTCTTGGCAATTTGATCGTAAGGGAATCATTGAAGTTCAAGGTCCAATTGATGAAGTTCAGCTTCTTGAGTGGGTAATGGAAGCTGGTGGGGAAAACTTCACGCCAAATGGTGACAACTTCTTCATAACTACCGACCCGACAGAAGTTGGAATGGTGCGTGATGCACTTGAAGGATTTGGCGTCAAAGTTTTGTCAGCGGATCTCACATTGGTTGCTCAGAATTCAATTCCACTGACGGACAAGGTTGAAGCTCACAAGCTCCTTCGCCTCATGGATGCCATCGATGATCATGACGATGTCCAGAACGTTTTTGCTAATTTCGACATTTCTGACGAAATTCTCGCTTCTTACGAGGGCTAATTCCTAGCAATTAGGCCACTAGGGCAGTAGTATCGAACGTATGTTCGTACTCGGAATCGACCCAGGACTGACCCGCTGTGGCTACGGCCTCGTTGAGGGATCCTTTGATGGCCTCGAATCTTTCCGTGCAATCAAGGCTGGTGTCGTCGAAACCGACCCAGCGACCCCGGTTGAAAAACGACTGAGCCAGCTCCTCGTTGAATTACGAGAACTAATGGATGAAACCAAGCCAGATGCTGTTGTCGTTGAGCGTGTTTTTTATCAACGAAACGCCAAGACTGCAATTCCCGTAGCTCAGGCCAGTGGCGTTGCGGTTGCGCTTGCTGGCGCGATAGACATTCCAGTGCGGCAATTCACAGCTCAAGAAGTGAAGCTCGCGGTCACTGGCTACGGAGCTGCAGGAAAACTACAAGTACAAGAGATGGTCGCAAAACTGTGTGGCTTGGCTGAGATTCCAAAACCAGCTGACGCTGCTGATGCATTAGCACTGGCAATCACGTACTTCATGATTGTCCGCACTGAACAGAGATATTTGAATGTGAGCCATTCATGATTGGTTGGTTATCTGGGCACGTCCTACATCATCAGAACAACGGGACCATTGTTCTTGACGTGCACGGTGTTGGCTATGAAGTTCATGTTGCGGCAGGCGAGGACTTCGTAGTTGGACAGTCTCTCGAGCTGTTTATCTACACAGTCGTAAGAGATGATGCAATCATTCTCTACGGATTCAAATCGTTCGCTGACCGAGAATTCTTCGAACTGCTGCTGGTCACTCCAGGAGTAGGTCCTTCAACTGCGCTTGCGGCACTAAGAACAATGAGCACCGACGAAATCGCGGGTGCAATTGAAGCAGGGGACACCAAACGAATTTCTCAAATTCCTGGCATTGGTCCAAAGACTGCCAGTCGGATTGTTTTAGAGCTGAAGGGGAAAGTGTTTTCTGCTTCAAACTACGAACCAGCTGTACATGCTTCAGCAAAAACGACGGCAATCGAAGACGCTCTCCGAGGACTTGGCTACAACCCACAAGAAATTAGACAGGCCCTTGATGGGGTTGATCTTCCTGATGATGAAGCCACAGCGCTTCGTGAAGCACTGCAACTGCTGAGGCGCAAATGAGTCGTCGAGACATTGATTTAACTCAGATTAAACAGAGTGTTGTTGCACCTGTGGCAAGTAATCAGGAGAGACAAGTTGAAGTGTCTCTTCGTCCATTGACGCTGAAGGAATTTGTTGGCCAGGGCGAACTGGTGAAGCACTTGGAAATTGTTCTCGGTTCAGCGAGGTCCCGTGGGCAAACAGTTGATCATTTACTGTTCGCGGGTCCTCCTGGGCTTGGTAAAACTTCACTCGCAAGCATTGTCGCCAGTGAAATGGGATCAGGTCTGCGTATTACTTCGGGACCAGTGCTGGCACGTCCCGGAGACATTGCCGCTCTACTCACTGATCTCCAAGACGGTGATGTTCTCTTTATTGATGAGATCCACCGACTGTCACGTTCCGTCGAAGAGGTTTTGTATCCAGCAATGGAAGACCACCGTCTAGACGTCATGATTGGCCGTGGACCCTCAGCACGTTCGATCCGACTTGATCTTCCGAACTTTACTTTGGTGGGTGCTACCACCAGAACTGGACTCGTTGCTGCTCCACTTCGAGACCGTTTCGGTTTCATAGGTCAGCTCGATCTCTACGATGCAGATGAGCTCACAGTTATTGTCGAGCGTTCTGCAAAGTTGCTCGAGGTCGTTCTTTCTGGGGATGCTGCCTCTACGATTGCTCGTCGCAGCAGAGGAACACCTCGAATTGCAAATAGGTTGCTGCGACGTGTTCGAGACTTTGCTGCTGTCAAGGACCACAAAGTAATTACTACTGAAATTGCAGTTGAAGCACTCGACCTTTTTGGAGTCGACGTCTTCGGTCTAGACAAGATTGACCGAAGAATTCTTGGTCTCCTCTGCGATCAGTTTTCCAGTCAACCAGTGGGGTTGACCACACTCGCTCATGCCTGTGGTGAGGAGCCGTCAACTATCGAAGATGCTTACGAGCCCTATTTGCTCCGTGAAGGCCTCTTGATTCGTACCCCCCGTGGCCGCGTTGCGACCGAGCGAGCATTCAATCACCTTGGAATAAAGCCTCGTGGCGGGGGATTGGTCTAGGTTCGAGGGTTTTAGCGACTAGGGTTTCTTTGTCTATTGACGGAGGAAATCCAAATGTTCGCAGCAACATCATCATCAGGTAGTTCATCCATTCTCATCATCTACGTAGTGGTTTTTGGAGGTATTTACTTCTTCTACCTACGTCCACGTCGCAAGAAGCAGGCTGCAGCACGTGCTGAAGCCCGAAAGACAGAAATCGGTGTTCGCTACCAGACAATCGGCGGCTTCGTCGGCACAGTGGTTAAGACCACTGACGAATTCGTGACACTTCGCAGTTCTAGCGGCACTGAACTCGACTTCATCCCAACGGCAATTGCCCGTCGCTTCGACCCAGCACCAGTTGTTGAGTCTTCTGACGAGACAGAAGGCGACAAGTAGTAATGGCTTCACAAGTTGGATCAAAGAGGTCAATGATTGTCAGTTTGACCCTCGCGATTGTTATTTCGTTCGGTTCATTGATTGCCACCCTCAGCCTCGGGTGGGGACCAAAGCTGGGACTTGACCTCGCAGGTGGTCTGTCAGTTGTCTATAAACCTTCTACTCCGGCAACATTGGCTGAGATGCAAGAGGTTGTGACCGTACTCTCAAACCGTGTTAACGGTCTTGGAGTTTCCGGCGCCACAGTAAATCTCCAAGGAACAAATGTTGTTGTCAGCATTCCGGGGGTCAGTGATGCCCGTTCAGTACTTGCAGCCGTTGGACAAACTGCTCAGTTGTTGTTTCGCCCAGTCCTTGCTTCTGTAGGAACTGCAAAGAAGCTCATTGACATTGGCACCACTCAGATTCCGACTCCAACTGGAAAGTACCTCATGAGTGCAGCGAACCTCAATGTTCAGCAAGCACCAAACACCCCTGCCGGCTTCATTGCCAACACACTCGCTCCGGATCCGATGTACGCACGAGTTGCGAACACTTCTCCAGCAAATGACAATCCATCAGCGAATGTCATCCTTCCAGTACTTGGCGGCGGCGGAGCTCGCTATGTGCTCGGGCCAGCTCAGCTAACTGGAACGGCAATCAAAAAAGCATTCGCTCAGCAAGATCAGTCCGGTGCCTGGGTTGTTAGCTACACATTGACTTCTACTGGTTCACCACAGTGGGACCAAGTTGCGCAACAAAACTTCCACCAACTTGTCGCAATTGAACTCGACGGAGTAATTCAGTCGGCTCCAATTATCCAACCAACGCAGGCAACGTTCTCAAGCTTTGGTGGCTCAGGGCAAATTTCTGGATCGTTCACACAAACCAGCGCGAAGAACTTGGCTTTGGCAATGAACTTCGGTGCTCTGCCTGTACGCCTAGTTCCACTCTCCACACAGACCGTGTCGCCAACTCTTGGTCACAACGCACTGGTCGCTGGACTCGGTGCTGGACTTGTCGGACTTGCACTTGTGCTTCTGTACACAATCCTCTACTACCGTGCGCTAGGTCTCGTAATCATTCTTGGTCTTGCAGTTACCGCTGCACTGCTGTGGGCGATTATCTCTGCATTGGCACACACAGCATTTGCTCCAAGCTTCAATCTGGCGGGTGTTACCGGATTAATTGTTTCGATTGGTATCACGGTTGACAGTTACATCGTTTATTTCGAGCGACTGAAAGATGAAGCTCGAGCGGGCAGATCCGTACGTTCATCAGTTGACCGTGGATTCAGATCTGCTTGGAGAACTGTTCTTGCCGCCGACACTGTGAGTCTTCTCGCCGCAGTGTTGCTATATCTAATTGCGGTTGGAGACGTTCGCGGTTTCGCATTCTTCCTCGGACTTTCAACGCTTCTTGACATCGTGATCACGTGGTACTTCACTCGACCACTGGTAGTACTCCTAGGACGACGTGGATCAAGTTCTACTTCAGCTCTTTCAATGGCTGCCGGACTTCAATCTGGAGATAATGACAATGAGTAACGAAACAAAGACACCGGGACGTTTTGGTCGTCTCTACCGAGGACTGACAACGGTTGACTTCGTTGGTCGAAAGAAACTCTGGTTCACCATCTCAATCGCTGTAATCATTTTTGGTCTTGGTTCACTTGGCGTTCGTGGATTCAACCTCGGTATTGAATTCAAGGGTGGAACCACCTGGGAAGTTCTCGCAAAGCACTCATCGGTTGCGCAGATGACAAGTGCAGTTGAAAAGGTTGGTATCAAGTCTCCGACTGTGCAAAAGCTTGGAAGCTCAACGTACCAAGTATCGGCAGACATCAATTCACTTTCCCAAGATCAGCAAGTAACTGTTACTAACAATGTTGCCCAAGCCATGGCGACCACTGCAGGAGTTAGCTTCAACCAAGTTTCTACAAGCAGTATTGGACCAACATGGGGAAGTGGCATCACCAAGCGCGCTCTTGAAGCACTCATTGTGTTTTTCATTGCGGTAGTTGGTTACATCTCAGTTCGCTTTGAGCCAAAGATGGCATTCGCTGCATTTGTGGCAATGGTGCACGACCTTCTCATTACGGTGGGCGTCTATTCACTACTTGGATTTCAGATCACACCAGACACCGTCATTGCAATCTTGACAATTCTTGGTTACTCGCTCTACGACACCGTGGTTGTATTTGACCGAGTCAGAGACAACACATCGGGCGTTCTAAAGTCCGGTGACATGTCCTATGGAGAGATGGTCAACCTCTCGATGAACCAAACATTGGCTCGTTCAATCAACACATCTCTGGTGGCGATTCTTCCAGTTCTTTCTGTTTTGGTTGTCGGTGCCTACATCCTTGGAGCAACAACGCTTCAGAACTATGGATTGGCTCTCTTCGTTGGACTGCTTAGTGGTGCGTACTCGTCAATCTTTATTGCCAGTCCGTTGCTGGCTCTGATGAAGGAACGCGAACCACGATTCAAAGACCTCGCCAAGCGAGCCAGTGATCGTCAAGAGCGTTTGACATTGACTCCAGCTGCTGCAGCACGACTCGGTTCTGATGGAGCACAACGTCAATCACGTTCTAGTTCTACTGCTTCGGGAATTGCACCTCGTGCCAGAAAGCAAAAGCGCCGTTAAAGCACCGGTAGGCTGGATGTATGGTCAGCCTCTCAACTCGTCCGTCAGCTAATTCTGAGCTAACGGCCTCAATTGAGCGTCTAATTCGGCGTTTTAGCGAACACCACCAAAATGGTGATGTCTCGCTCATTCGTCGTGCCGGCCTTGCTGCAATTAATGCTCATGAAGGGCAGCTACGTCGAACCGGCGAGCCTTACGTAACGCATCCAATCGCGGTGGCCGAGATCATTGCTGACCTTGGACTCGATGAGCCCACAATCGCCGCTGCCCTGCTGCACGACGCTGTAGAAGACACCGTTGTGACTACGAAGTGGCTGTCTGAAGAGTTTGGCGAACAGGTCGCGTCAATCGTCGATGGTGTCACCAAACTTGACCGTTTGGAGTTTGATTCTAAAGAAGCACAGCAAGCCGCAACCATTCGAAAGATGTTCATTGCCATGGCCCAAGACTGGAGAGTCTTGGTCATCAAACTTGCGGACCGACTTCACAACATGAGAACTATCTCGGTGATGCCTATGAACCGCCAACAAGCTATTGCGCAAGAGACAATGGACGTCTACGCACCCCTTGCTCACCGACTCGGTGTGCAACAGGTTAAATCGCAATTAGAAGACCTCTGTTTCGCAACGTTGCATCCGAAGCGTTACGCGGAAATTGAACAAATGGTCGCAGCTCGCCAGCCGGAGCGTGAGGCCTATCTAACTGACGTAATGACTGCACTTGGTGACAAGCTGAGTTCATTCTCTATTGAAGCCGATGTCCGTGGTCGCCCAAAGCATCTCTGGAGCATTTACGAAAAGATGGTCGTAGGTGGAAAAGAATTTGATGAAATCTTCGACCTCGTAGGGATGCGAATCATTGTCGAAGACGAGCGCGATTGTTGGGCAGTGCTTGGAGCAATCCACTCACTCTGGTCTCCAGTTCCGGGCCGCTTTAAGGATTACATCAACTCTCCTAAGTTCAACCTCTACCAGTCGCTTCACACCACGGTTATCGGGCCAAGGTCTAAGTCTGTGGAAGTTCAAATTCGAACATCTGAAATGCACCGTCGTGCTGAATTTGGTATCGCTGCTCACTGGGGCTACAAAGAGGGCGCAACACAAAAAGAAATTGCTTGGATGCAACGCCTTTCTGACGTGGAAGAAGAAGAGACCGATCCGATTGCCTTCCTCGAGGCGTTAAAGCTCGACCTCGAACACGATGAGGTGTATGTCTTCACACCGAAGGGACGGGTTATTGCACTCGTTGAAGGAGCAACCCCGGTTGACTTTGCCTACGCCGTGCACACCGAAGTAGGTCACAAATGCGTTGGCGCAAAAGTCAATGGGCGACTGGTTCCACTCGACACCCCACTTCGATCAGCTGACGTTATTGAAATCGTCACCAGCAAGCAAGATGGATCTGGCCCCTCAAGGGACTGGCTCAACATTGCGAAATCATCGAGAGCTAAATCAAAGATTCGCCAGTGGTTCCAGCGCGAACGACGAGAAGACGCCATTGAAGGTGGAAGAGAAGTGCTCACCAAGGCGCTGCGCCGCGAAGGGTTACCTATCGCCACAACATTCTCTTCAAAGGCACTTGATGCTGTAGTTAATGCACTCAACCTTGAGGATCAAGATGCACTGATGATGGCAATTGATAGTGGCCAAATTTCTGGCCTTGCTGTGGTGCAGAGGCTCTCGCGCGAGTTACAAGGTGGCGAGGGAGAACAGCTTCCTACAACTGTTTCTCGCATTCCAAAGACGGGGCGAACCAACCGTCGCGGAGCTGGCGTATACGTGGAAGGTCTCGACGACGTAATGATTCACCTGGCGAGGTGCTGTTCACCAGTTCCAGGTGACCAGATCATGGGATTCATTACCCAGGGACGCGGAGTGTCAGTGCATCGTAGCGACTGCTCTAATGCAGTGGCATTGGCACAACGCCTCGGTGAGCGAATCATTGAAGTTGAATGGGATGGCTCAACCGGAGGACATTTCCGCGCGGTACTTGAAATCATGGCCTTTGACCGGACGCGCTTGCTTCTTGATGTATCGAGCGTGATTGCTGAGTACCACCTCAGCATTATCTCCAGTAGTTCAAGTACTTCAGGGTCTCGAATCGTTCGAATTATCTTCGATGTTGAACTCGCAGATCCAACACACCTAAGTAGTCTTCTTGCAGCACTTAAAAACGTCGACGGCGTTTTTGACGCTTTCCGCCAACTACCAGGTCAGAACAAGAACTCATGAGCGAATTTCAAGCACCCATAGGAACACACGATGTCATTGGGCCTCAGTCCTATGAATGGGAAGGCCTTATTGGCACTTTCGCAGAATTTGCCCACCGATTCGGATTCTCATTAGTAATTTCACCAATGTTTGAAGACATTGGAGTATTCAACCGTGGCATTGGTGAAAACAGCGATGTAGCGAAGAAAGAAATGTACGTCTTCACTGACCGCGGTGAGCGGACGTATGCACTTCGCCCAGAGGGCACTGCATCAGTTGTCCGTGCTTTTGTTCAACACAACCCGACGACTCCTTGGAAAGCTTGGTACGCAACACCAGCTTTTCGCTATGAACGTCCACAAGCTGGTCGCTACCGCCAACACCACCAAGTTGGTGTTGAAGTCCTTGGTTCTGATGACCCTGCTGTTGACGTTGAGGTAATTACCCTGGCGTGGCGCTTCTACGAAGCAATCGGTCTTAAGAGAATTCGCCTCCTTATTAATTCAATGGGTCACGACGAATGCCGCGGCGCATACGTTGAACTTCTAAAGGCGCACTTGAAGTCAAATGTCGCATCACTTTGTGACGAGCACCAAAAGGTGTGGGAGCTGAATCCACTTCGCGTTCTTGACTGCAAGAAAACTCCATGCATCGAAGTTACGAGCAAAGGCCCGATGTTGCCCGACTATGTCTGTGCCGACTGCAGTGCGCATTTTGCAAAAGTTGTTGCTGGACTCACTTCGCTTGGAATTACACCAGAGCTGAATCCGCGACTCGTTCGCGGTTTTGATTACTACACCAGAACAACGTTTGAATTTGTTGCCGATTCGCTAGATGGCGCACAAAACGCTATTGGTGGGGGAGGTCGCTACGACAAGCTCGCTGAAGAGCTCGGTGGAAAGCCAACAAGTGGAATCGGCTTTGGATCCGGTATCGAGCGCCTACTTCTGACAAGAGAGGCTGAAGGTATTTCATCCGCACTCGTTGACCGCTCGGTTGACGTGTTTGTAATCGACACCACTGAAGACGACCTCGCAACATCGCTCTGTGATGAACTTCGTCGACATGGGCTCAGCGTTGAGCGCGCCTTTGATGGACGATCAATGAAGTCTCAAATGAAACTCGCTGATAAATCAGGAGCCCGCTTCGCACTTCTGATCGGTCCCCAAGAACAGGCTGCTGGTCAGGTTACGATTAGAGACCTACGTAGCGCGGATCACGAGCAGGCACAGAGCCAGGTTTCTCGAGATTCTGTGACTACAGCAATTTTTAATCTAATAACGAAGTGAAGTGACAATGTCAAAGAATTATGAAGCCACCAGCATGCGTGACATGCTCTGCGGATCAGTTAACGCTGAGCACATTGGTCAGAAACTGAGCTTCTGCGGCTGGGTTGCTAAGCGCCGCGAACACGGTGAGCACCTCGCGTTCGTTGACCTTCGTGACCGCTCTGGACTTCTCCAGGTAGTAGTTGACGGCAAAGTAGATGTGCGCTCTGAATACGTAATTCGTGTTACTGGCACAGTTACAAAGCGTCCAGATGGCACCATCAATGACAAGCTCGCTACCGGAGAAATTGAACTGACTGACTGCACCGTCGAAATACTCTCTGCGGCAGAACCACCACCATTCCAACTCGATGAGCGCGTTGACATTGACGAGCAAGTTCGCCTTAAATACCGCTACCTTGATATTCGTCGCGAAAAAATGCAACGAAACCTTCGTCTTCGTGCGGCTGTTAACGCATCACTTCGAAGTTCAATGGAAGCACAGGGTTTCTGTGAAGTTGAAACCCCACTGCTTTGGGCACCGACTCCAGAAGGCGCACGCGAATTTGTGGTCCCTTCGCGTCTGCACCCAGGTGACTTCTACGTTCTTCCTCAGAGTCCACAAATCGCTAAGCAACTTCTCATGGTTGGTGGCTTTGATCGTTATTACCAAATCGCACGTTGTCTTCGTGACGAAGACCTTCGTGCTGACCGCCAGTTTGAATTCGTACAACTAGACCTTGAAGCCAGCTTCGTAACACAAGAAGATATTTTGGCCTTCGTTTCTGAAGCAGTTCTTAATGCAGCTGAAGTCGCTACTGGAACTCGCCCCGGCCCCATTGGCTCAATGACGTGGCACCAAGCACTTGATGAATACGGAACAGACAAGCCAGACCTGCGCTTCGGCATGGTTCTCCAAGACCTCTCCGAGGTCTTCGCAACAACTGAGGTGAAGGCCTTCTCAGCTCCGACTGTTAAAGCACTTCGTGTTCCTGGCGGCGCTGAATTCTCTCGTGCAAAGCTTGATCAACTGACTGAGCAAGCAAAAGAACTTGGCGCGAAGGGTCTCGCTTGGTTCCGCATCACTTCAGACGGTGTGGATTCTCCACTAGCAAAGTTCCTCAACGAAACTGAGATCGCAGCAATTGCAGCAGTTGACGGCGCGCAAGTGGGAGACATTGTTTTCTGCGTTGCTGATGACTACGCGCAGGCCTGCAAGGTTCTTGGAGCACTTCGTGTAACGCTCGGTGCTCCGCCAGTCAGTGAAGGACCACATCACTACGTTTGGATTACAGACTTCCCGATGTTTGAAGGCCTTGATGAAGATGGCAATCCGATTGCGGCTCACCACCCTTTCACGATGCCTAACCCTGAAGACATTCACCTCATGAAGAGCGACCCACTTAAGGTTCGAGCTCGTTGCTACGACCTCGTTCTTAATGGTTGGGAACTCGGTAGTGGATCAGTTCGTATTAGCGATGCCGCAATCCAGGCAGAAGTTTTCACATCTCTAGGAATTAGTGACGAAGAGGCAGAAAGTCGATTCGGATTCTTGATGGGAGCTTTCAAGTACGGTGCACCGCCACACGCCGGTTTCGCTTTTGGAATCGACCGCTTGGTGGCGATCTTCGCGGGTGAAGAAAACATTCGTGAAGTGATTGCTTATCCAAAAACTCAGTCAGGCTCTGATCTCATGACTGGAGCGCCAAAGAACATCACTGAGCGTCAGCTTCGTGACCTCAGAATCAAACCAGTTCTTAAGGGTTAATCACGTCACTCTTTGATGACGCCGTGGCTCAACGCCTGAAACAAGCAGCACCCCTCGCCGAACTTCTCCGCCCTAGAACGCTTGACGAAGTGGTTGGACAATCGCATCTTGTGGGACCAGACGGACCGCTTCGTAGCTTCGTTGGTGCACAACAACTCACCTCAATGATCCTTTGGGGGCCAGCAGGTACGGGAAAGACAACCTTGGCTCGCATTCTCGCAACGTCGGCGGGTTACGCAACAGAAAGTCTTTCCGCGGTCACCGGTGGCGTGAAAGATGTGCGTGAAGCACTCAGTCGTGCCCATGAGCGTCTCGGAGAACGTGGGCAAAAGACAGTTTTGTTCATTGATGAGGTTCATCGGTTCAACAAGTCTCAGCAAGACTTGCTGCTGCCTGCGACCGAGTCCGGTGAGATTGTTCTGATTGGCGCTACAACTGAGAACCCTTACTTCGAAGTGAACGCTGCGCTCATGAGTCGCTGCACGCTGTGGCGACTAAAGCCACTGAGCGAAGACGAACTGCTCACTCTTGCTCGAAGAGGACTGGAGCTTCGAAATGCATCAGCGACTGATGAAGCGCTGAGCGCAGTTACCTCATCTGCCGACGGTGACGCCAGGGGAGCGCTAACGACGCTCGACACTGCAATTATTTTGGCGCATGCTCAATCAGGTGTTGGAACAGAGGTCACTGTTGAACACATTGCGCAGGCTCGTGACGGAAGGCTGTACCACCAGTCTGCAGATACGCACTACGACCAAGTGAGTGCCTTCATTAAATCAGTCAGAGGCTCTGACCCTGATGCAGCGCTTTATTGGTTAGTCACGCTTCTCGAGTCCGGTGAGAGCGCGAGATTCCTTGCTCGGCGACTTGTCATACTGGCGAGTGAAGACATTGGACTGGCTGATCCAATGGGTCTCCTTGTCGCAGAGTCTGCGGCACGAGCAGTTGAGTTTGTTGGGCTTCCAGAAGCTCGTCTCACCCTTGCTCATGCGACCATAACGCTGGCCCTGCTCCCCAAGAGCAATGCAGTCACCCGTGCACTTGGTGCAGTTACCCAGGCAGTGCAGGCGGGCGGAGTTATTGAAGTTCCAGACCATCTAAGAGATGGGCACTACCGCGGAGCCAGTGAGCTTGGCTTTGGCAACAACTACCGGTATCCACATGATTTTGATAATGGTTGGGTTGACCAGCAGTATCTACCCGATGGTCAAAAGGGTTCGCGATTCTTCGAGCCCTCGTTCTACGGACGAGAACAGGCACTTGTTGAGCAGTGGCGTCGTAGGACTGGCCAAACAGACACAGATGGCACTTCAACGCCGGTAGAGTAAAAGCCGTGGAAGCAGCTCAACTCCGGTCTATTTTTCTTAACTACTTTGCTGAAAACGGGCACACGATTGTCCCTTCAGCAAGCCTGATTCCTCACGACCAGTCGCTCCTTTTCACCGTTGCGGGAATGGTTCCGTTCAAGCCTTACTTCACCGAAGAAGAAACTGCGCCTTACAACCGTGCTGTATCAATTCAAAAATGCTTTCGAACTGGAGACATTGATCAGATTGGAACTACCCAGCGTCACTTGACCTTCTTCGAAATGATGGGAAACTTCTCATTTGGTGACTACTTCAAAGAAGGAGCCATCAAATACGCCTGGGGTCTCATCACTGAGGGATTTGGTCTCGATCCAGACAAACTTTGGATAACTGTTCACCACTCTGACGATCAAGCCGCAGAGATGTGGCATGACCTAATTGGAATTCGCCCAGAAAGAATTCAGCGTCTTGGCGAAGACAATTTCTGGGCCATGGGCGACAGCGGACCATGTGGGCCATGTTCTGAAATCTTCTACGACAAGGGTCCCGCTTCCGGTGCTGACGGTGGTCCGGAATTCGGCGGCGAAGACCGCTTTATTGAATTTTGGAATCTCGTCTTCATGCAATTCGAAAAAGGTCCAAACGAATCGTTTGTAGATCTTCCAAAAAAGAACATCGATACTGGTGCTGGCTTTGAGCGAGTGCTTTCAATTCTGAATGGTGTTGAATCAGTATTCGCCACCGACCTCTTTGCTCCACTTATCGAAACAGCTTCACGTGCGGTAAATGCCCCGCTCGGTCGTGATGAAAACACTGACATTGCAATTCGACGCATTGCAGAGCACGGCCGCGCAATGAGCATCCTGGTTTCTGATGGAGTTCTTCCTTCAAACGAAGGACGAGGCTACGTTCTTCGTCGTATTATTCGACGCGCAATCCTTGCCGCACGACGTGCTGGCTCCGATGCACCGCTCACCGCACAGCTCGTTGATGCAACGATTGAAAAAATGGGTGGCGCTTATCCAATCCTCGTGAAAGACCGTGACCTCATTGTTTCCATCCTCGAGCGTGAAGAAGCTGGATTCTCTCGAACGCTGAAGGCGGGAATGACACTCCTTGAAGAGGAGCGCAACAAGGTCACTAAGTCGGGTTCATTAATTTTCCCAGGAGACATGGCTTTCAAGCTCCACGACACGCACGGATTCCCAATTGAGCTCACCGATGAGATTGTTGCTGAATCTGGTCTTAGCGTTGAGCGCGATGCATTCGATGCAGCGATGACCGAGCAGAAAGAACGAGCTCGCTCTAAGGCCAAGGCACTTAACCTCGCTGATGAGTCACAGTACAAGGACCTTATTGAAAACCATGGTGCTACGAACTTCGTAGGCCGTGACGTTGAGCGCTACAGCATTGAAACTTCGGTAGTTGCGATTCTTTCGGGCGCTGATGGAACGAGCGAACTCTTCTTGGAGAACTCACCTTTCTACGCAGAATCAGGTGGTCAGGTCGGAGACATGGGAACGGTCGTAACTGAGTCTGGACGCTTCGAAGTCATGGACACTCAGAATGTTGCTGGTGGGCTATTCGCACACCGAGGAAAGCTCACAGGTGAGATTCTTCCGGGTCAGGTTTGCGTTGCAACGATTGCGCCAGAACGCCGTGAAGCTGTTCGTCGCAATCACACTGCCACACACCTTCTACATGCGGGACTTCGCACTGTGTTGGGTGACCATGTTCGCCAACAAGGCTCTTACGTAGGGCCAGATCGTCTTCGCTTCGACTTCGCACATGGTTCGGGTCTTGCCCACGAAGAAATGGCGCAAGTGCTAACGCTCGCGAACGGTGACATTGTTGAAAACGACGCCGTCGAGACGATTCAGACTTCAAAGAAGGAAGCTGAAACGATGGGCGCAATTGCGTTCTTTGGTGACAAATACGGCGACCAAGTGCGTGTGGTTCGTGCCGGTGTGCACAGCCTTGAGTTCTGTGGTGGAACTCATGTTGACAGCCTTGGTTCGATTGGTCAAATTCAAGTAGTCAGTGAAGCCTCAATTGGTTCTGGAACACGCCGTATTGAAGCGGTGAGTGGACTCGGTGCATATCGCAGAAGTCAAGAGATGGAAAGTGCTCTCGGTGCAGTTGCCACACTTCTTAAGACATCACTAGACGATGTTGTCCCAGCACTTGAGAGAGTGTTTGAGCGACAAAAAGAAGTTGAAAAAGAAATGTCTTCACTTCGCCAGTCGCAACTTTCTGCATTCGCAGAACAACTTCACAATGAATCAGACACGCCAGTTCTGGTGGCACGAGTGGATGGTTTTCCAGGAGATCAGCTTCGAACTTTGGCCCAGGATCTACAGCGCCGAGGTCGCAGAGCGGTTGTGATTGCTGGTGCGTTCGAAGACAAGGTCTCTATTGTCGTTGCGAGCGATGAATCACTTGACGCGCAGGTAACTGTGAAAGAACTCGCAAAATTTGTAAATGGTGGCGGTGGAGGATCTGCACGCTTAGCGCTTGCTGGCGGCAAAGATGCCTCGGGCATTGACAAAGTGCTCGCTGCGGCAAAAGCTCTTTAGGGATCATGAGTCGAATACTCGGCATCGATCCGGGCACTCGCCGATGCGGCGTTGCCATCACAGACTCGGCTCAGACAATGGCCTTCCCGCGGCCGGCGTTGGACGCTGGGGAATTATTCATCAAAAAACTCACAGAGTTAATCGAAGAAGAGTTCGTCGGGTCAATTGTTATCGGTCGGCCCATCTCACTCTCAGGAAATGAGACGCAAAGCACAGAAGTAGCCGATCTGCTTTTTGAGGCTATAAAAGTCGCTTTTCCAGCCTTTTTGGTAGTTCAGTGGGATGAACGCTTGACCACCCTAGAGGCTCAAAAATCGCTTTCTGGGGCCGGTATGAAGGCAAAGAACCATAGAGAGCACATAGATAGCGCCGCCGCGGTAATCATGCTGCAAAACTACATAGATGCGCTTCCTTCTGCTTAGGCCTGTCAAGAGGGCAATACAGGCGCTCCTAGCTATCGGAGTCATCTCAATAGCTTGGTTCATGCTGCAATTGAACCCCATCGGGGGAGGCGGCAAGGAAGTTGTTTTTACGGTTCATCCCGGAGATTCGATTTCTCAAATTGCATCTGAAATGCAAGCAGTCGGAATTATTCACTCAACTTTCGCGTTTCGTATAGACAGTGCACTTTTTGGAGCACCAGTCGTTCGTGCGGGAAGTTATGAAATTCCCCAGAACTCTTCGTTCGGCTTCGTAAAGTCGATCATCGGAAATGCGCCAAACGTCAAGGTTGTGAATGTTCTCCCAGGCTTGACGTTGCGTGAAGTGGAAATGTTGATTGTGAATGACGCGGGAAATACATTCGCTAACTCTTTCGCGAAAGAAGTGAATGCTGCGATATCTTCTAGTGCGTTCCATCCGAATGGTTCGCTCGAGGGGCTCATTGGACCCGGACAATACATTCTGTCGCCAGGTACCACTCCAGCGAAACTTCTTAAAGAGATGCAAACTTCATTCGCGAAGCAGGCCATCGCTGCGGGGCTTACACCTCGCTCGAGTATTCAAGGCCTTAGCGCTTACAAGTTGCTAATAGCCGCTTCCATTGTTGAAAAGGAAGGCTATTACCAATCAAACATGCCCAAAGTTGCTCGAGTTATTTTCAACCGGTTGAAGCGCGGTGGTTCACTTCAAATGGACTCAACGGTTCTCTACTACTTGGGCCAAGATGGTGGAAGAGTTACTCCAACCATGCTGAAGTACAAAACTCCTTACAACACATATTTGAACGCAGGTTTAACACCAACTCCAATCTGTGTGGTCTCTCTCGGAGCATTGAAAGCTGTAATGAACGCACCAAAAGGAAACTGGCTGTACTTCACCCTTGTTTCAAAAGACGGAACTGAAGCGTTCTCGAACACTTTCGCAGAACAACTCGCCAATGAGCGACTTGCTGCTTCAAGGGGGATCAGATGATTTGGAAGGTAGGAGTTGTTGGCGATCCAGTTACTCATTCACTTTCACCTCAACTCCAAGAAGCCGCAATGCAGATGGCCGGACTTCAGGGGAGTTCTTCTCGAGTGCAGATCGGTGCAAGTCAGATAGAGGAATTAAAGGAAGCGATTTCGAGTGAGTTCGATGCGCTATCGGTGACAATGCCCTTAAAGCCTCTCGCAACGACAATCTGCAACCATTTAGATCCTGCAGCGCAGCGAACTGGAATGGTGAATTCCTTACTTCGAAAAGAAAACCAGATCTACGGGGCTTCTACTGACGGTGAAGGTCTTATACGTTCAGTTGAGAGTGAATTTTCTTTTGAGTTTGCAGGAGCTCACGTAGTTGTGATCGGAGCTGGTGGGGCGGCAACGGGCATTGTTGACGCTCTGCAGTTTTCAGATGCTGCGAGCATCACAGTCCTTAACAGGACGCCATCAAAGGTAGACGCACTTTCTTCAAAGTACGACAAAGTAACGAGCAATCTGCCAGTCTCTATCGATTTACTAATAAACACAGTTCCAGTTACAGGAAGAACTGCACCCGAAGCTGTTGTTGGAACTACTGCCAAAACCATTTGTGTTGACATCACTTACTCACCATTGAAGTCGGATTGGCTGGTGTTCTTAGAGGGACAAGGATGTCGAACTGCCAATGGACTTGCGATGCTGGCCCATCAGGCAGCACTACAGTTCAAGTTCTGGTGGAATGTTGACATCGACGGACATGATTTGTTGCAGGTAATCAAATGACTGACACACTAAGTGCTCTCACAAGTCGCATTCGATCGAAAGATTCCTTAGACGTAAGCCTTCTGTGGGGATTGATTGCACTCGGAGTTACCGGCGTAATTATGATTTACAGCGCAACACGACAAGCGCTCATTAGTGGTGGCTACAACCCCCACTATTACCTCGAACGACAAGCTCTCTATGTAGTTGTGGGCATTGGAGTGATGTACGGAATGTCACTCATTGATTACCGTCGTCTCGAAATGGTGGCGACACCGCTTTACATTTCTGGGTTGCTGGGGCTATTTGGAGTTATGTTTCTGGGTTCGACTGCTCTTGGGGCTCAGCGCTGGTTCAACTTAGGACTGTTTCAGGTGCAGCCAAGTGAATTCACAGTGTTGTTTTTGATTATTGCTGTCGCTACTTACTGTGAACGACGTCCTGAGGGCTTGAAACTTCGAGACGTTTGGCGACTTCTTGCGATGGCTGCGGCTCCGCTAGTGATGATTGTTCTCCAGCCGGACTTAGGAACGTCAATCATTATTTTGATTTCAATCGGTGCGATGTTGGTGGTCGCTGGCGTACCGCCGAGGTTTATGACCGCCCTCGCTGTGATTGGGTCTTTTGGGATGCTATTTGCTGCCTATTTCTCAATCTTGCAGAAGTATCAAATTGAACGGTTTACTTCGTTTTTAAATCAGAACACAAGCTCAACAGATGCTCAGCTTCAGGCGCTTATTTATCAAGTAGACAATGCGAAAAGTGCAATTGGATCTGGTGGACTCCATGGCGCTGGTTTTTTCAATGGCCTCCAAACAGTCCTGGGTTACGTTCCTGAGCAACGAACTGACTTCATTTTTACGGCTATCGGAGAACAGCTCGGATTCATTGGGTCACTTCTAATTATTTCCCTGCTCGCTTTCGTCGCATATCGCATGTTCCGGATTGGGCGAAGTGCGAAAGACACGATGGGCAGGACAATTGTTCTAGGTATTTTTGTTTTCTTCTCCTTCAGTTGCTTTGAGAACATTGGAATGACTATGGGGATCATGCCAATGACTGGGATTCCACTCCCTCTACTTAGCTACGGAGGGTCCGCGGCCATGGTCTTCTTTGCTGCAGGTGGAGTAGTGCTTTCGGTGTCGAGACGCTCTGGCAGTTAGTCTTACTACCTATGAGTGATGAAGTAACAACGCCTGAAACCACCGAGACCCCCACTCCGGTCAAATTTTTTGTAATGACAATCGGCTCAGTAACTTTCGATCTTGTCAACACAAATCCTGAAGTTCACCTCAGCGAAGATGATCAACCGTATCGGAGCATTTCAATTCCGATTGCATTGCCAGAAGCTCAGTCGTTGGAAAATGCACTCAAGAAGAACAAGGGTCGACGTCCTTCGACCCACGAATTGTTTACGGATGTTCTAGGTCAGGTCAATGTTGATGTGATCGCGGCTCGAATAGTAAAGCTCGAGAATGGCGTCTTCTACTCCGAACTGGATTTGATGTCACCTAAGGGGAGGATTGTTCTCGATTGCAGAACAAGTGATGCCCTAATTATGGCGTCGCGTCAAGCAGTTCCAGCTCCAATACTTTGTGCTGAAAGTGTTCTTAAACAGTTCTACGTTTAGTTAAATTTGACAGCTCGAACTTCTCCACCACGAAGTTCATTTGAGTTCTCTTGCGAGATGCGTAGCAACAGCGCAACAATCACGTAGTTGGAAATTAATGAGCTTCCGCCATACGCCATAAATGGAAGGGTAATTCCAGTGAATGGGAGGATTCTAAGTACTCCCGCCATAATGAAGAATGCTTGGAAGCCCATTGTGGCTGTGAGTGCAACGGCGACCAGGCGAACAAAATCCGAATGTGCTTTTTGAGCAATACGGAACCCTTCACCAACAAAGAGTGTGAAGAGACACAGAATGAGAACGATTCCGATGAATCCAAGTTCTTCACCGAGGGCAGCAAGGATCATGTCTGATGAAACTTCGGGAATGTTTCCTGACTGACCGAGACCAAGTCCGGTACCTGTCATACCTCCAGCAGCAAGCGAGAACCATCCATAAGCGAGTTGGTGTGAAAATTTGAAGTTGACTGCCGACCATGGATCGAGCCACTGAGAAATTCGATAGTGAACTTGGATAAAGAAGAGGTTTGCCGTGTACGAACCCACTGCGAACAAACCGATTCCCAGTCCAATGTACGTCTTCAGACCGGTCGTGATCCAAAGGAGTGAAAAGAATAGAGCGAAGAGAATCATCGCGAAACCAATGTCGTTCTCTCCACCCAGAATTGCTAAGGCAAACCCCCATGCAGCAATAATTGGAAAGAGCGCTTTAGGTGGAACGATGAGTCGACCCAAGAATCTCTGAGTCGGTGTGGAAAGTAGTTCTCTATTTGAAGCGAAGTATGAAGCGAAGAAAAAAGCTAGAAGCAGTTTTGCTATTTCTACTGGCTGAAATGAAAGCGGTCCGGCTCGAACCCAAAGGCGAGCTCCATTGACATTCACTCCGAGGCCTGGGAGAAGTGGCAGAAGCAAGAGGATGATCGCTGAGCTGAGGGTTAGATACCTGTATCTATCGAGGTCACGAACGCTCTTGACAAACTTCAAGGTCAAAATGAAAGCAGTCGCACTCAAGAGATACCAGACCGATTGGTACGCAGCTCTACTTGTGTTCCAACGTGCGATTTCTACGTAGCCAATTCCATTTAACAGCGTCGCTATCGGAAGAAGTATTTGAGACGAATTTGGTGCAAATTTGTTAAGGGCAAGATGCATTCCTAATGAAATCGCAACAATTCCGAATAGAAATATCCATATCTTCGGAGGCATTGTTCCGTGAGCACCGAGAGAAGCAAGAACGTAAAACGAAACAGTAATTATCCACGCAAGTGACATAAGTCCTAGTTCGGTGGAACGCAACTGTGACGGTTGTGTGAACAATGATTTAACCACTTCAGCACGCTTGCTTCGCACGGGATTCGCCACGTTTCAACAGTAGTCGTAGAATTGAATAATTAACTTCATTAAAGAAGAAAGTGATGTCCGTCGGTGAGCTTTAGTCCTCAATCATTTGGTTCAGAACGATTCTCAAACCGCGAACTTTCACGTCTTGAGTTCGGTGCTCGACTTTTAGATCTTGCAGAAAATGACTCCCTTCCAATTTTGGAACGAGTCAAGTTCGTGGCAATCTTCGCCGACATGATTGATGAATTCTTCCAAGTTCGAGTCGTGAGCTTGGAAGACAAGGTGGCGGCCGGTGTTCACACACCTTCAATCGACGGCATGCGCCCTCGCCAGCAACTCGACGCAATCCGCGAAAGTGTTATGTCGCTAGTTGATCGCCAGGACCGTCTTGTTATTGACACGCTGATTCCAACTTTGGCCCTTTCGAACATTGAAATTGTCAAGTACCAGGAATTAGATGAACAGCAGAAGCAAAGACTGTCTGAGTATTTCGAAAAGAATGTTTACCCAGTGCTGACCCCACTTGCTGTCGACCCTGCGCACCCATTCCCGATGATTTCAAATCTCTCGCTGAACATTGCAGTCACAGTTGTTGACAAGACCACGCAAGAAGAGCGCAGCGCTCGCATCAAAGTTCCAAGCTCTCTGCCGAGGTTTCTCAAAGCGTCGGTAAATCAGTTCTGTCTACTTGAGGAACTCATTATGGAAAATCTCAATCGACTATTTCCAGGCATGGAAGTTGGACGAGCTGACTTGTTTCGCGTAACTCGAAATGCAGACTTAGCCCTCGATGAAGATGAAGCCGACGATCTTTTAGTCGCTCTGGAGATCGAACTCCGACGCCGTCGCTTCGGTGAAGCGCTCCGTGTCGAAATTCAAAAAGGTATGGACCGTGACTTCCTGGATTTGCTAGTTGAGCAACTCGAGATCGACAG
Organism: Acidimicrobiaceae bacterium; assembly: GCA_037143535.1. Taxonomy (GTDB): domain Bacteria; phylum Actinomycetota; class Acidimicrobiia; order Acidimicrobiales; family RAAP-2; genus RAAP-2. The sequence continues at coordinate 41,468 of JBAWYN010000004.1, forward strand.
GTCTAACGTCTACGTGACAGATGCACCGCTCGGACTTCATGATCTGTGGAGTTTGTACGCATTGGACCGCCCTGAATTGAAGGGTGAAAGTTGGTCCCCGCTCACTCCGAAAAGACTTCTTGATGGCGATCACGTGGGCGACATCTTCGCTTCGATTCGTGAAGGAGACATTCTTTTTCATCACCCCTATGAGTCATTTGCTGATGCAGTTGAGGGATTCATTGCTCAAGCTGCAAAAGATCCTCAGGTGATTGGAATTAAGCAGACGCTGTACCGGACATCTGGTGATTCTCCAATCGTCGCATCTCTGATTAAGGCGGCAGAGAGAGGAAAGCAAGTTGTCGCCATCGTGGAGCTGAAAGCTCGGTTTGATGAGGCGGCCAACATCGAATGGGCAAAGGCTCTTGAAGACGCGGGTGTGCACGTTGTTTATGGAATCAGCGGTCTCAAAACGCATGGAAAAACTTCGCTAGTTGTTCGCCAAGAAGGTACTTCAACAAAGCGCTACGTGCACATTGGAACTGGTAACTACAACGGTAAGACCGCAAGAATCTACGAAGACTACGGACTGCTTACCTGTGATGAACAAATCACAAGCGATGTGGGTGAATTGTTTAATTACTTAACAGGATTCTCTCGTCACACCGATTATGCAAAATTGATTGTGAGCCCCGTTTCAACTAGAAGCGAAATCCTCAAGTTGATCAACAAGCAGCGCGACTTAGGTTCAGCTGGTTCGATTTCAATGAAGGTAAACGGACTTACTGACCCAACTGTTATTGATGCCCTGTATGAAGCCAGTGCCGCCGGTGTTCAGATTCGACTCCAAGTTCGAACGCTTTGCAGTCTTCGCCCAGGTGTGCCTGGGCTTTCGGAGAACATTTCTGTAAAAAGTCTCGTAGGTGAATTCTTAGAACACTCACGAGTCTTTGTCTTTGGAGAAGTCGGATCAGAGAGCTTTAAAGTTCTCTTCGGTTCTGCTGACATGATGGAAAGAAACTTGGACCGCCGTGTTGAAGTTACTGTTCCGATTCAAGATCCAGCCCTGCAAAAGGAAATCGTAGAGAACTTCGAAATAAGTTGGAGCGATGATCTGTACACCTGGGTGCTCGGAACCGACAGGCGATGGCGCCGACTTCAGCCAGTAAATAACATTTCAGCTCAGAGAATTTTTAAAGCTCGGGCGATTCAGCGGTCTCGGGAACTTCTCTAGAAAGAGGCCCTTTTCTCCATTGAAGGCTCGCATACGTTGTAGCGCCAATTGGAATTGGAAGCCAGAAGTTCACTAGGCGATATGAAAGTACAGCGAGAATCGCTTCAGCATGGGGCACTCCAAATCCCACAAGTGTCGGAATAAGGACACCTTCGATCACACCAAGTCCAGCTGGCGTCAGGGGAATCGCGGCCAAAATGTTGGCCAGCCCATAGGCGACTAGAAGGTCTACAGGTGAAACTATGTTTCCAAATGCCCATAGAAATACCCAGAGACACGCTGCATCGAACAGCCAGTTGAGTCCAGCCCATGTGAATGCCCACCACAAGGTTCGACGATTATTAATTAGCAAAGTGATGCGATTCGCGACCTTATCTAGAAGTTGCGAGATCTTTTCTTCATCGAGTTTTGGAACTTTACGAGCCAGTGCGCGAAGCCAGATGTCTGCCTGGCTCTGTCCTTTAGTGATCAAGATAATTGTTCCAAAGAATGCCAACATCAGGAACGCTCCCGCAAGGGCTGCAAATCCGTACGCGGGATTAAACCCTCTAAGCGGAATCGATATCACGAGCGCAATCCAAAAGATTATGTTGAGAACTACAGCTGAACCACTGCCTTGGGCTGCGAGTCCGAAGGCATTCGTTTCCCTGGGAACACCAAGTTCATTGAAAATTCGATATGAGAGTGCGCCAGCCGGCGCTGTCCCTCCGGGTACAACGTGACTTATGGCGAGGCCAGCGAGGTTCACTCGAAGAGTGTTGTATCTCTTAGGGGCGAAAGGATAGAGAACTGTCCGCGTTAATTCAACGTAGGAATAGATTGCTGCCATCTCTAGAGCAATAGCGAGCAAGACAATAAGGGGATTCAACGAAGACAGCAAGTGGAGTGATTTGCGTGCTGAAGCGAACTGGGGGAGAACTAAATACTCAAAAACGAAGACCAAGCATCCTGCACTGAGAATTATCCGCAACTCTCGCGGCATTGGGGTTCGCTTCTTAGCTTTTTTCTCTGTCATGTTCGGCCAGGTTTCATAAGAACATTCCTATGAAACCCCTAGGAGAAGTCTAGGTCGCCGAAGTATGATTTTGAGGTGCGAACATTGGTCGTTTTACCGACATACAACGAAATTCTCAACATTGAGCCAATGCTTCGAGCCATTAGAGAGGTCGTTCCAAGCGAGCACATCCTTGTTGTAGATGATGGAAGCCCCGATGGAACTGCGAATCGCGCTGAAGAAATTGGTGCTGAACTGGGCCAGATTGAAGTACTTCGACGTTCAACCAAGAGCGGTCTCGGAGGAGCGTACCGTGCTGGTTTTAAGCATGGAATCGCGCAAGGGTTCGATCACTTCGTAGAAATTGACTGTGACTTCTCTCATGATCCGAAGGTCTTGCCGCAATTGCTGAAGGCAGCAGAGTCTCATGATGTTGTGATTGGTTCACGCTACGTAGCGGGAGGTCACATACCAAACTGGAAACTCTCTCGTCGACTTTTGTCACGAGGTGGAAACCAGTACGCCTCAATCATGCTTGGACTTCATGTCAACGACTCAACCGCTGGCTACAGGGTGTATTCGAAAGTTGGGCTAGACAAAATTGACTACGAAACTGTGAGCGCTGATGGTTACGGTTTTCAGATTGAAATGACGTATCGTGCCCGTCGCGGTGGGGCGTCAATTATTGAAGTTCCAATTTCATTTATTGATCGCGAGCACGGTGAATCAAAAATGTCGAGTGCAATTGTTGTTGAGGCGCTTCTTCTTGTAACCAAATGGGCACTAGGTCGCCCTTTTGGGATTAA
>JBAWYN010000005.1:0-44246 GCA_037143535.1 Acidimicrobiaceae bacterium
CCTGCGATCTTCGGGTTATGAGCCCGACGAGATACCGTGCTTCTCCACCCCGCGTTGCGTCCTAAATGATACTCGCTGCAAGATGTGAGAGCAAAAAGCCCTATTTAGTCAAAAACAATAACGCTACGAAGTGCTCCACCGGTACGAACTTCATCAAGAGCGTCATTTATGTCTTCTAATTTGTAACGACTTGAGACAAGCTCGTCAAGCAGTAGTGATCCATCTTTGTAAAACGAAATCATCTTTGGAATGTCAGTCTTCAGAGTTGCTGCACCCATCTTTGAGCCGAGTACGTGAAGACCATCATTAGGAATTGCAATTCCATCAAGTGTGATTGTTACGCCACTTCCGGGGATTCCAACGAACACTGCAGTGCCGCCGGGGCGACACATCGTTACAGCAAGCTCCATAACTGATGCTGCGCCAACGGATGCGAATGTGTAGTCAGCTCCACGGCCATTATTGATTTCTTTAATTGCTTCAACAAGGTCATCACGCTTGGCACTGAACGTGTGTGTTGCACCGAACTGCTTTGCAAGCTCCAGCTTGCTGTCAACCATGTCAACCGCAATGATGGTGGTGGCTCCAGCGATCTTTGCGCCCTGAAGTGCATTCACACCAACTCCACCAATACCAATCACTACAACCGTGCTGCCCTTAGTTACTTTTGCAGTGTTCAACACTGCACCAGCACCGGTGATCACTCCACACGCAAGTAGTGAAGCTACATCGAGTTTCATGTCAGCTGGAACACCAACAACCTGTGAGGCATCAACAACAACCTGCTCTGCAAACGCTGCAGTGTGCATTCCGTAGCCAACGCTCACGCCATTTTTATCTTTGAGCGGACTCTTGGCATCGCGGTCCCATGACTTCGTGCAGAACGTGCCTTCTCCGTTCTTGCAGTAGAAGCATTCGCCACATGACCTAATAAGTGAGACAAGTACGTGGTCGCCAACGCTGAATCCAGTTACACCTTCTCCGAGTTCCGCAACAGTTCCTGCTGCTTCGTGACCGTAAAGTGCTGGAAGGTCGCCTCCCCACTTACCGTCAATGAACGTAATGTCACTGTGACAGATTGCACAGGCGCTTATTTTGACTCTGATCTCACCCTTAGCTGGTGCATCGACTTGGATTTCTTCAATAACGAGGGGCTTTCCGAATTCTCGACATAGCGCCGCCCTTGCAGTTGTTGTTGACATGTTTCCTCTTTCCTAGAAATTAATTACGCTTCACGCCGTAACGATTATCACGCCACGCGAGTGCTGCTTTAAGACCTTCGTTTTTCACCAGCTCATCAAATTCAGTCTTTTCAGGTGAAATTGCTGCATTGAGTATTGCTGAAATGTCCATGTTGGCGTGTACCGCTTCACGTAGACCCATTGCTTCGTAAGCACGGGTAAGGGCAATCTTGGTGAGCTTTAGAACAACGAGCGGCGCGGTTGCGACACGAAGAGCCAGCTGTGTTGCTGCTTCTTCGAGTTGCTCAAGTGGCACAACAGTATTTACGAGACCAAACCTCTCAGCATCAACGGCGTTAATTGTGTCACCGGTGTAGAGCAGTTCGTTTGTCTTCTTTTGTCCGAGCATGAATGGCATGAGCAATGTTGCAGGGCCCGAGCCATAACGAACTTCAGGCTCTCCGAAGTTTGCATTGTCGGCAGCGACAATCATGTCGCACGCCATTGCGAGGTCGCATCCTCCAGCAAGTACCCAGCCATGTACCGCAGCGATGGTTGGCTTAGGAAACGCCCAGAGCTTCATAGTGATGCCTACGTCGTTTTGCAGAATGATGTGCCAGCCATCAGCGGTTGTAGGGGTGGCTGACTCTTCACCAAGATCAAACCCTGCAGAGAATGCACGGCCCGCTCCACGAAGCAGAACAACTTTGACCTGATCATCAGCTTCAGCGCGGTCAAGCGCAAGTCCAAGTTCACGAACGGTGTCTTGGCTAATCGCATTGAGCTTTTCAGGACGATTAAGGGTGATCCAGCAGAGGTGATCCTTAACTTCGTATTCAACAATGCTCATGACCTTGCTCCTTCACTAACAACAATAAGCGCATCAACTGCGACAGCCCCTTGTTTTCCAAGGACCAGCGGATTTATATCAATCCCATCAATCTCTGGAAAACTCGACGAAAGCTGTGAAAGTCCAAGAAGCACCTTTTCCAAGTCCTTTTTGGCTGGCTCACTCATATCCTTTTGACCGGGAAGTGACGCGACCATCTGTTCAGCAGATTCTTGGCTAATTGGCAGGAGCTTGACGCTGGAGCGTGCAATGGCTTCAGCCAGTCCTCCACCAATTCCAATAGACAGTGTTGGACCAAACATTGGGTCTCGGTGCATTCCACAGATAATTTCACGCCCAGAAGAAACCTGGTGTGCAATTACAACCTGACCTCCGAGGCTCTGCGTCGCTGTGACAACTTCAGCGTCTGACTTAACGCCAAGAATCACACCGCCACCAATGCTCTTGTGAGCGGGGCCATCAACTTTGACAACAACTGGGTATCCAACTTCATTTGCGGCTTTCACCGCTTCATCAGCAGATGCCGCGCGACGAATTTCAGCAAAAGTAACTCCATAGTTTTTTAGAACCTGAGCGGAATCGAGTTCTGGCATGGAACCAGGAGTAAGTAACTCTTTAATTCCAGGCAACGCAGCCTGAACCGAAGGCTTCTGTACAGAACGATTTTGCCAGCGCGCAATTACTCCGAGTGCAGTCGCAGCGTCTGAAGGCCCGCGAAGCAGCGCAACATCATTTTCACGAGCGAGTCTCACGAATGAATCATGTGGGTCAGCTGAAGCGGTCGAAATAACTACAGGAGTAACGTTGCTCCCTCGTGTTGCGTTAACTAAAGCCTTAACAATCTCCATGCACCACGCTTCATCTGCGGCGCTGCGGTGACGAGTGAGCTCAACAACGGCACAGACAATGTCGTATGACTTAGATGCAACAAGTTCTTCGAAGCATCGTGGGTACACCTTGTCAACGTCATCAATAGCCCACGCGTCAATCGGATTTTGAACATGAACGAAATTTGGAAATTCTGATTCAAGGTTTTTTGCAGTCTGTGGCGGTAGTGGAGAAACTTCAAGTCCCTCAACTTCGCAACTGTCAGCAAGCATGCCCGCCTGTCCACCTGATTCTGAGACTGCGCTGAGGCGATTTCCCTTAGGCCAGCGCTTAAGACCAAGAACATCGAGTGTTTCAACAAATGCGGCCATGTCAAAGACTTCAATGGCACCGCAAGAATCGAGGAAAGCAGAGAAACCTTCGGCGGATCCAACCATGGCGCCAGTGTGAGTGAGAGCGACTTGAGCAGCTAGTTCTGATCTACCAACTTTTAGACAAACAACTGGCTTGTTTTTTTCTGCGCAATTACGAAGTGCTTCAGCAAACGCTTCAGGTCGGCGAACCGTTTCGAGAAATAGTCCAATTGCTTTAGTTCCTTCATCGTTGGCAAACGCATTCACGAAGTCCGCAGCGTCAAGACCTGATTCATTGCCAGTAGACATAACTGTCCTGAAACCAATTCGTGGTCCAATCGACAGCAGTGCATCTGCAACTGATCCGGACTGGCTGAGAACACTTACGTGGCCAGCCTGCAGCGAAGCACTGAGTGTTCCAAGCCAAAGCGAACGGCCTTCAGGCTGCGCGTACCCCATGCAGTTTGTTCCGAGCAGCGCAACATTGTTTTCTGCGGCCATTGCGGCGACAATCTTGGTGACAACTGGTCCTTGCTCGCCTGCTTCGGCGCCAGCTCCAGGAATAACAAGCGCCTTCACACCACCAGCAATTGCGTCACGCACCGCTTGTTCCATGAGCGTGTGACCAACAGCAATGAGTGCAACGTCTGGCTGTTCTGGAAGTGACGCAACGTCGGGGTAACACTTTTGACCGAGTACTTCATCTCGACGAGGGTTCACTAGGTAGACAGTTTCACCACGTCGTGTTGCCATGTGAATAAGGTCAGCACGACGCTCTGATGCGCCAATGATTACTAGGCGCTTAGGGTCGAAAAGAGGTCCAACATCACGGAGTAAAGACATAGTTTTTTGCTTAGACGCCGTCGTAGCCAATAAGTGATTCTGGGAAACCATCAGCGCGAAGTGGGAACTTCATGTCATCTTCGAGAATTTGAACAACTCGAGGTGACTGTGCCTGGCCGCCGTAGCGAGCCTTCGCCGCAATGTAACGCTGCTCCACAATGCTCGAGAGCTCGAGTGGAACACCCATGCTCTTTGCGAGATCGTTAACTAGTCCTAAGTCTTTAAGGGCTAGGTCAATCGTGAAGTTGATGTCGTAGCTTCCTGAAAGTACCAGCTGGCCTTCAGTTTCGTGAACAAAGCTGTTGCCAGAACTCCAGCGAATTGCTTCCCATGCAGTCTTTAGATCAATGCCCGACTGTCCAGAAATCATTAATGCTTCGCCAACAGCAACCAGGTGGATGAAGGCAAGCATGTTGGTTACAACTTTGATTTTTGAAGCTTGTCCAAGAACACCAATGTGCATTACGCGGTTTCCAACGGTTTCCAAAATGTTTAGGTTGGCGTCAAATACTTCCTTGTCACCACCGACGAGAATTGTTAGGGCGCCAGATGCGGCCTTATGCACTCCACCAGTTACTGGTGACTCAAGAACGTTCACACCATGCTCATTAGCAATAGCGCCAAGTCGCTTGATCTCGTTGGAGTCAGACGTACTCATGTCAATCCAGGTTTTGCCCTTGGCGAGTCCCGCAAGCACTCCGTCTGGGTTTGTAAGCACGGACGCAACAATGTCTGGGCGTGGAAGACAGGTAATAACAACATCTGACTGCTGCGCAGCTTCTTTCACGCTGCTCGCCCACTTGGCACCCTGGTCAAGAAGAGGCTGTGCGACATCCTTATTTGTGTCGAAAACAGTTACCGAGAACCCAGCGTTGAGCATGTTGGTGACAATCGCGCCACCCAAACTTCCAACCCCAATAAAACCAATCTTTTGAGTATTCGCTGACACTATGTTCCTCGCTTATTTTTTGTTCATGACTTTTCGGTAATGCCAACCTTCAATGTTGGTCATTGAGAGGTGAAGATCCTTACCGGTGTACGGGTGAGCCTTCACAACTTCATCATTGAGCTCAACGCCGAGGCCTGGCTCGTCTGATGGGTAGAGATAACCGTTTTCCCACTTCAGTGGCTTCTTCAAAATTGCTGAGTGGAAGTTCCCCATTGTCTCGATGCTCTCTTGGATAAGGAAGTTTGGAGTAGCTGTCGCTAAGTGAACGTTCGCCGCAGCTTCAATAGGACCGGCGTAAAGGTGAGGAGCGATGTCTACGTAATACGGCTCAGCCATGGCGGCAATTTTCTTCGCCTCCAAGATTCCACCAACTCGACCAATAGCGAATTGCAGTACTGCCGCTGCGCGGTTCTCGAGCACTCTGGCGAACTCGTACTTAGTTACAAGGCGTTCACCAGTTGCTACAGGAACTGAAGTTCCTCTGGCAACTTGAGCCATTTGTTCTGGCATCTCTGGAGGAGTTGGTTCTTCAAGCCACAGTGGATCGAATTCTTCAACAACTTTGGCGAACCTAATCGCACCCGCTGGGGTCATTTGCCCGTGCGTTCCAATCAACAAGTCCACTGAAGGGCCAAGCGCACCGCGAAGGCCACCTACAAATTTGTGAATGTAGTCAAGCGTCTCTGCGGTTGGTGAATGTGGGTCGAATGCTGAGTAGTTAACGAGAGGATCAAACTTAAGAGCTGAGAATCCCATCTCCTTATAAACAAGCGCACGTTCGATTGAAAGATCAAGCGAGCTGTAAACCTCTGAGCCCTGCTTCTCATTTGGATAGATGTAGGTGTATGAACGGCAACCATCGCGGAGTTTTCCACCGAGCAAGTTGTAGACCGGCTGGCCAGTCTCTTTGCCCATGATGTCCCAGCACGCAGTCTCTATTCCACTGATGATTGGAACAACTGATCCATCTGGGCGCTGAGTGAAGTTACGTGAATAAATTTCACGCCACATTTTTTCAATGTCGAAAGGGCTGCTTCCAATAACTGACTTCTCAGCAATCTCATCAACCATGAGCTTCACAACGTCAGGAAGGAATGGAACACCGTAGATCTCACCGAGACCAGTAATGCCGGAGTCTGTTGTGAGTCGAACAAAGATCCAGTAACTGCCTCCAAACGCTGGAGGAGGTGGAGCAACAACGATTGTCTCTACGTCAACTATTTTCATGTGTCCCCCGACTGCGTTCAACTGCTGGTTCTAACTTAGGTCCATCCAGGTGGTCTTCAAGTGGGTGTAGTTATCAAGTGCATGTAGCGACTTGTCACGACCAGATCCTGAGTTCTTGATTCCGCCAAACGGTGTGGTGATGTCACTGGCGTCAAAGGTATTAACCCAAACCGTTCCTGCACGAAGTTCCCTAGCAACACGGTGAGCGCGACGAAGGTCAGCAGTCCATACTGCAGAAGCAAGACCGTATTCAGTGTCGTTAGCAATCGCGAGTGCTTCTTCTTCAGTGTCAAATTCAATGGCCACGATTACTGGTCCAAAGATCTCTTCACGAGCAACACGCATGTTGTTGTTCGCTCCAGCAAAGACAGTTGGCTGCACGTAGTACCCACCAGATTCTTCGCGAGACTGTCCACCACCGGCCATCATGACTGCGCCTTCAGCTTTGCCAATTTCCATGTAGCCAAGCACGCGCTCCATCTGACCCTTGTCAACAATTGATCCAAGCGTGGTCGAAGGGTCAAGCGGGTCACCAGAAGTTGTCTCCGAAGCAATCTTTGCAAGCTTCGCGAGCAATTCTTTAGCAATTCCTTTTTGAACAAGAAGACGTGAACCGGCATTGCAGGTTTGTCCTTGGTTGTAGAAGATTCCTCCAGCAATAACACTTGCGGCGTAGTCGAGGTCTGGTGCATCATCAAAAACAATGACTGGAGACTTTCCACCAAGTTCCAAAGAAACTGGCTTCATGTTTGATTGTGCTGCGTACTCCAAGAAGTAGCGACCTACTTCTGTTGAACCAGTGAATGTCAACTTGTTCACATCCATGTGACGGCCAAGTGCGCCACCAGCAGTTGGTCCAAACCCAGGAACAACGTTGAAGACACCATCAGGAAGTCCGGCTTCTGATCCGAGCTTTCCGAGAAGAATCGCAGAAAGTGGTGACTGCTCCGCAGGCTTTAGTACAACACTGTTACCTGCAGCGAGTGCTGCACCAACTTTCCATGCACTAATAATCATTGGATAGTTCCATGGAACAACTGCGCCAACTACACCGAGAGGTTCACGAGTAACCATGGCAAGAGTTGTTGAGGCGGTTGGAGCAATCTCGTCGTACACCTTGTCAATTGCTTCTCCGTACCAGTTGATTACTGTGGCACAAGAATTAACGTCAACATTCAGTGACTCAGAAATTGGCTTTCCAACATCGAGAGTTTCAAGCAGTCCAAGTTCTTCAACGTGCTCACGAATGAGTTGTGAAAAACGCACAAGAACTGCTTTGCGAGCTGATGGGGCAAGGAGTCTCCACGTTCCTTCTTCAAACGCGCGACGTGCTGCTGCGACAGCCACATCAATGTCTTCTTTGTCACATTCAGCAACTTGAGCAATGACTCGACCATCGATTGGGCTCACATCGTCAAATGTCTTGCCGCTAATTGCATTGACGTATTTACCGTCAATCCATGCGCGACCTTCAGGCTTCAATGTGCTTACGCGATCGTGCCAATACTGCGCGGTTGACTTATCTGTGCTGCTCACTGGGCCCCCTGAGGTAGGAAAATTATTGTTATTCCAGGACAAACACTAGTCATGATTGGCTTCGTGAACTAGTTGCCAAGCAACTATCAGCTATTTAAAAAATTAAGGGTTATTTGCCGTTCAGCGCATTCTGAGCCAGTGTTAACTGCTGGTTCATGGCGTTCACATTGGTTTGGTATTCCCCGAGGTTCCCTGCAGAAAGTGCCTTCTGTGCAGCTGTGTAATAGGCGGCAGCTTGCTTCAAGTACGAGGCTGCAGTTCCGCCAGTCTTTGTCGTTCCCCCTGAGGTTGAAGTCCCGCTAGACGTGGATCCACCAGAAACCGTTCCCCCAAGAACCTGTGACAAAGCGCCACCCAGCGTCGGAGAAATTGCAACATTTTGGTTAAACACCGCGATCATGTACTTCAACTGCGGAAGTGGGTTTGAAGAACTTGTTACGTACATTGGTCGAATGTAGAGAATGCTCTTATCGAGCGGAACCATCATTGTGTTTCCGAGTAGCACCGATGAACCGTGTTGGTCCAGTGGCGTAGTTATTGAAGAAACAATTGCGTTCTGCTGGATTTCAGAGTCAGCTTGGACCGGTCCAAGCACTGAAGTCCCTCGAGGGGTGACATAGACATTGAGCTTTCCATAATTACCAAGGTCATTCGTAGCAATTATGAATGCCGTTAGACCTTGTACGGAGGTCGAATTTCCCGATGGAACAAAAGCGAGCGTTTCGAGTAGTTGCTGCTTGTTCGCAAAAGGTAATGAACCAACTTGATAGATCGGACTCATTGGCGACAGTGAAGTGGAAATAATGTTTCCCTGTGAATCAGTTTGAACTGATTGAGCGAGTGTCTGACCCGGTGAACCTGCACCAGTTGTCGGTGAAATGGCCCACTTGTCGGATGCCGAATAGAAAGAACTCGAATTTGTGATGTGGTAGTGACCAATTGTTGCGGCTTGCACACTAAAAATGTTCGACGGGTAGCGAAGGTGGTCGCTGATTGTTGAAGGAAGTTGGCTAAGAGGCTTGAACATCCCAGGGAACGCGGCACTGTATGACTTCAAAATCGGGTCTTTGGCGTCCATTGCGTAGAACGTCATTTTTCCTGAGTACGAATCAACAACAACTTTCACAGAGTTGCGTACATAGTTAAAGCTTCCCGGCAGACCACCCTCATTTATGTTCAAATTATTCGCGTTTTGACTGTAAGGGTATTGGTCGGTCGTTGTGTAACCATCAATCACATACTTCACCGAGCCGTCCGAGATAACCGCGTATGGCTGTGAATCGAATGTCACAAACGGTGCAGCTTTTTGTGCCATCAGCATTGCGTCTCTATTGAAAAGAATGCGACTCTTTGGAGTGATTTGATTCGAGATTAGGAAGTTGAAATCACCTAGACGTAATGCGAGTGCAGCGCGACTGAAAATATTTCCAACCGCGACCCCACCCTTGGCGTTGTAGTGCGTTTCAACTGGCTGGCCAGCGTTTGCACCTGAAGTGACTTGATAATCAAGTTCAGCTTGCTTGGTATTAGTTACTACCCAGCCCGGATCATTGAGACCGAAATAAATACCTGCGTTAGTCAACTTGGGCATTCCATTTGATGAGACAGGTGGCACATTCGTAACGTTAAAAATTGGATTACCGGTATCAGAATTCTGTGCGTTGGCAGCAATAACTGCTGCGCCCACTCCGTGGGTGTACTGCAAGTGCGTATTCACCCAACTCGGTGAAGGAAGAGCAGATTGATTGAGCTGGCGAGCTCCAATGAGCACTGGTGTCAACTTTCCATCAATCATGTAACGGTCCACCGACAATGTTGTGAAGTTGTAATACGAGCGAATTGATTGCAGACGTGAAACCGTAGTGAGAGCAATCTCAGGAGCAGGGTCCCAGAGTCGGATGTTGCTAAGCGTCGCTGAAGCGTTCTTTATTTCAGAGGTAGACACTGTTGGTGATCCAGCAAAGTTGTGGAACTGGATGTTGTCGAGATTGAACGCTGTTCTCGTTGCTGCAATGTTTCGTGCAATGTACGGAGCTTCAAGAGTTTGCTGGGCTGGGCTCACCTTCAAGGCCTGAAGAATTGTTGGATACAACACGCCAATAACCAGGGAAACAAACATCCATAAACCAACAGCAACTGCAGGTAGCGACCAACCACGAGAACGAACATTTACAAGAAGAATGGCTGCGCACATCAGCGACAAAATAAACAGAATCGTGAGTGAAGGCATACGCGAATGAACGTCGGTGTATCCAGCACCCTGGACAAAACCATTGGTTGAATTCACGAGCTCGTATTTTGCAATCAGATATCCTGCGGCTTTAAGTAACGCAATACCCGCACCGATTACAGAGAGGTGAGCCTTGACCTGAGGAGAGACACGCGGTGTTACGCGTGTTGTACGAATGCCACCATTTAGATAATGGAAGACAGTTGTTACGAGAAGTGTGACAACGAGAGCAACAATCAGCCATGTGACGACAAACCGCAAAAATGGGAGCGTCATTACATAAAAGCTGATGTCCTTGTGAAACAGTGGATCAGTCTTTCCGAATGACTTTGCGTTTACAAAGAGTAGGTATGAATTCCACTGTGTGGTTGCGTTAAAACCGGCAACAAGTGCCATGAAAAATGCAATTACTGCGTAAATGCGGCGAGCGTAGGGTCGAACTGCATTTTGAAACCTGCGAATTATTTCATCTTCAGGTTCGAAAGAGAGAACTCGAGCTCCGAATTTATTGGTGAGGAGTAGGTTGCCCCACATGAGAACGAAAAAGACCGCACCAAACGAAAGGAAGAGCCCTACTTTTATAAAAAGCAGCTTGTTAAATACTGAGCCAAACCCACTTTGTGAGAACCACATTTGATCGGTCCAAAACACCGAGAGGCTTCGAAGTGAGGTGAATCCGATTAAAAGGATTGCGACCGCTAGTCCCGTCCAAAATCGGCGAGAGACTAGAGAGATACGACGGGGACCTGATGGAACATCTGTTGGGCTACGCACGCATACAGCCTAGGTCGAAACCTAAACAGGAATTACGGCACAGGCGCAGCCCGCATGAAGCGGTGGGTGCTTAGCGCCTGAAGGGAAGGTCTTTCCAGCTTGGATTTCACCGGCTCTGGAATCACTGGCACAAGCGTCACAAGGTGCATCATTTGGTGACACGTAGAAGCGAATTTGGCCACTTTGTGCCGCGCTCACGACACCTAAATGAAATGCACGTCGAGCAGCGTCCGTACAGAGTCGCTCTACACGAGCACCGCGCCATTCTTTGTAGGCAGCGTTAGCACGCTCAGCGCCATCACCAACGGTGTCGCCAGTAATTTTCTTTCGAAGAGCAAGAACAATGGTGACCGCTAGGTCGGCTGCAAACTCTTTGATGGCGTTTTTATCAACCGATCCGCCCGAAGCACCTGATTCAGATTTTGCAAACGCAATACCAGCCTGAGCAGCTTCAGCAAGTGCTTCAACTGATGCATCAGCATATCTGGCACGTTGTTCGTGCTCATCTTCGAGTTCAGTTGTAATCATGCCCTGTACGCCACGGAGACGATCAAGCATGATGTTCTGATCGTCCTGCAGTGACCTCTTAACTTTGCGAGTTAAAGCGTCGAGTGAATCATTCAGTGCATCGTCACGACGTTGGAACAGTTCTCCAGCAGCAGTTACCGGCTTGGTCGAAGTTGACTTCTTGGCAGCTGGTGCAGGGGCTGATGCCCCGCGCTCTTCGAGGGTAGCCTTACGTAGACGGGCGAAAATTTCATTTACAACGTCGGTGCCCGAAGGATCATCTTCGAGAAGCGAGCCTTCGTTGCTAACTGGTGACTTTGTAGCCTTGCGAGCTTTTGGCTTTGGCGCAATAGTCGTATCAGGACTCGGAGCCATTTCTGCATCTGGCACCAGACGAAGTGGAGTCCCAGACAGCAACTCTTCTTCTGTTGGCTCAGGTGATGGAGCTCGCAGGCGTAGTGCCTCGAGTGCTGCAGTCCTGGCCGCCTCATCAGATGTATTGAGGTTTGAAAGCACGCCTTCAATTTGTCCGCCAACAGCACTGACAAACGTGATGAGTGTGTCTCTAGCTGCACGAAGTTGATCAATTTGCATGTGCAGTGCCTTGCGCTTAACAGCAAGATCGTTGAGCACCGTTTTACGAGCTTCATTTGACTGCTCGAGTATTGCTTTTCCTTGTTCGCGTGCACGCTCAACCAGCGCATCACTGTTGAGCTTGCCCGAATCAATGAGTCGCTCTGCCGCAGCTCGTGCATCAGTGTCGAGTTGTGCGGCGGTGGTTTCAGCTTCAGCAACGAGAGCCAACGCTCGCTCTTGAGATTCAATGAGGTGCTGCGCACTTCGTTGTTGGCTTTCAGAAAAAATCTGCGCGCTTCTCTCTTGGGCCTCGCTCGTAACTCGCGCAGCCTCTTCATGGGCGGCGCGAAGGATTGCGGCGCTCTGGGTTCCTAAAGCGCTTGCAAGCGTTGACTCGTCGAACGTTGGATTCGCAGCACGGCGCTGCGCTTCAGAGAGTTGGCCCTGGATTTCTTGAATTCTGTTTTCAAGTAGTGACATCTCACGAGCAACCGCTTCGAGGTGAAGTCGCACCTCATTTGGGTCAACCCCACCTTTTCGCAGAGTTGAGAAATTAACCCTGACAATTTCCGTCGATGATTGACGCGTTGTTGAGAGCTTTCGACGTTCGTCCATATCCCTACAATGCTACGGCTTTTTAAGGCGAAAGTTGGTCTTACTTGGCTTGAGTTAAGGGAATTGGCGGTGCTCCGCCCAGTTTTCGCAGTGCGCTTAGCGCCTGGTCAAGGGTTGAGACGCCAATGATGCGCAGTCCTGGCTCATGAACTTTTCTGGCTGTTGCAACTTCACTAAGTGGAACTAGGAATACTCGAGCGCCCGAGTTGTAGACCGCAACTGTCTTTTGCGCCACCCCGCCAACGTCGCCCACGTTGCCGTTTGCGTTAATCGTGCCCGTCGCCGCTACCACTTGGTGATTAGTAAGAGATCCACTGCTGAGCGCGTCAATGAGCATGAGGGTCATCGAAAGACCTGCTGATGGTCCACCAATGTATTTGGTATTGATTGTCACCTTCGCTGGAAGTGCATAACTTGTTGCATCTTCAACTGAGATTCCGAGCCAACCTTTGTTCGCTCCGTCAACTCCTGGACAGCCAGATGGACCCACATAGCTCGGAGATTTTTTGAGCTTCATCGTTACTGACTTGGCGCTTGTCCAGGTGATTTCACCAGTACTTGAAAAATGAGATTTCTCGATTATGAGCACAACATTTTGCCCCGGTGAATAATGATGCATCGCACCTATCAGCCCGCACGATGAAGTCACCTTGGTCGAGCTAACTGCAACAATTCGATCTGCAATGTTCAACTGTGCACTCCACGCGGGTGACGGATAGTTGATCCCCGTGATGAGTGCTCCTGTTGGTGTGCCAGGAACTTTGTACCCCAGCGCTCTGAACGCAGCCACCGATGCTGACTGTTTAGAGTCATGCATTTCTAAGTAGCCCTGAGGTGCGAGCTCGCTCGTTGGTTGCCCAGGAGTGACCAGTGCGGTTGCGGGAATGAACGCAACGTGCGACTGAAACTGAGCGCCAATCCACTGCCAAACTGAGAGCTGTTGAAGATAGACGTCAACAAGTTCAATTTTGTCCAAATGCTTCTCAGTCGCGATTCCCTCAATTTTCATGAGTGGCGCTATTGGAGTTGCCTCTCCTGGAGTGATTGCGTATTGCGAGGTATTGATGTGCTGCATGATGGCAATCGAGGAAATAACCACAATTACCGTGATCATTGGCGCCAGGTGGCGACGGCGGCGCTTAGAAGATGGTGGAATGGGTTCGTGCAAAGTAATGAACCCACGCTACCGGACTCCTTTGAAGAGTCGTTACTTAGAGCTGGATTCGCTCAAGGTGCTGAGCACCTAGAAACAATCTCCAAGGGATTAAGTGCTTCCAATGCACGCCAACGTGTCCTTGCGTTACGAGCTGGTGCTCGACAAAACGTTCTCAGCGCCGACAACTGGTCAAGTGCATTCAGTGACCCAGACGTCGACGTGAGACGTGAAGCTCTTAATCTTTTTGCCCACCATGAACCAAGCGACACTGCATTACTGGAACTAGTCCTTGGACTTCTAAGCGATGCAGATGCATTGGTTGTCGACGGTGCGGTATTTGCACTCGGTGAACATCTCTATGTTCCATCCGTTGACGCACTGTGCGCCATTGCACGTTCTCACGATGACGCACGCTGTCGTGAATCAGCAGTAGCTGCACTCGGAGCTATTGGCGATGACCGAGCCAGAGAAACAATTCTGAACGCCCTCGAAGACAAGCCACCCGTGCGGCGACGAGCGATTGTTGCACTTTCGAATTTCGAGGGTCCCGACATCGATGCCGCGCTCGAAAAAGCCAGTGAAGATCGTGACTGGCAAGTTCGCGCAGCAGTGAGTCAGTTAGGCCGAGAAGAAAACGATTAACGCTCAGCGCTTCGAAAGAGCGAATGCAGTGACGACATTTCTTCAAGACACATCTGAAGCCCTTCAATAACTCGCATCTCAGCATGAGTCGAAATCTCAACCTCGACGCCTGTGGCGTTGGCGATTAGTTCAGCAAAGTCACTGAGCAGTGCGTGGCCACCTACCAAGATCAGTCCGTTTGAACTCACGTCTTGCGAAAGGTCTGGTGGTGCGTCACCCAGACAGTCTTGAATCATTCGAACTGTTGCGCTGAGAACTTCCACAATTGCATCATTGATAATTGAGGCATCAACGTCTAGTTCTGTAAGTTTTCCTTGCTCCACCGTTCGAGCAAGGATTCGTTGATTCATGCCTTTGCTGTAACCAAGTGCTGAACCTAGATTGCACTTGAGTGCTTCAATCGTTTCTGGTGAAACAACAACGGAGTAGTGCTGGCGAAGCGCAGTTGCGATTGCGAGGTCTAGGTCTGCTCCACCTAGTCGACGTGAGCTGGAGCTAACAATGCCGCCTAAAGAAATAATTGATGCTTCTGATGCACCACCACCAAGGACAACCACCGCAGATCCAACTGGATCTTGGACCGGAAGTCCAAGACCAATTGCGGCGGCGATCGGGGCTTCAACCATGCTCACTTCACGAGCTCCTGCTTGAATCGCAGCTTGGCGAAGGGCCCGGCGCTCAATTGGTGTGGCGAGCGTTGGCACGCTCATAACAACACGGGCTCGACTGAATTTAGAAAGTCCTGTTCGTTGAAAAAGCCCTGAAATCAAACGTGCCGTTACGTCAAAGTCAATAGTGGCCCCTTGAGCCAGAGGGCGAAATGCGACCACGTGGCGTGACGTTCGAGAAACTGCGTCTTTCGCGCCGTAGCCAACCTCAACGACTTCACCGGAGTTGGTATCAATCGCAACAATGGTCGGCTCATTGAACAAAACTCCGCGTTCGGTGGTTGCTAGACGGGTAAACGACGTACCTATATCGATTGCGACGTCTGATGCCATAGGACTCAATGCTAGGTCGCATTGGACTCACTTGGGCCTAAATTAGATACGTGAGCGATAATCCCCTTGAAGGTTTTGGTGGAATGTTTGGCGACATCTTCTCGATGCTTGGCCAACAGGGGCCAAACGCGTGGTTCGACACCGCGACACAGCTCGCCTTAAACATTGCGCGTGGAGAAGATGGTGATCCAAATCCACTACCCCCAGAGCGCCAACGTTTAGAAGAGCTCAGTCCACTTATTGGCCGACACGTCGATGCACTTTTTGGTGTGCCCAGCGATCCAGTTGTTACAGCGGTGAACCGAACCGCACTGACCCAAGCGGCGCTCGCACAGTGGCGACCACATCTCGAAGCCAATGTCACTACCCCTCCGGTTATTAGCTCTGAGCTAGCGGAAGCGAACCCGATGATGGCGCAAATGACGCAAGCCCTTGGTCCACTCTTTGCAGGATTTCAGATCGGAAGTGTGGCTGGGCACTTCTCTGAACGCGCATGGTCACTCGCCGTCTTGCCCTTGCCACGCACAAACAATGACCGTTTGCTCGTAGTAAATAATTTGAAGCAATTCGCAGAAGATTGGAGTCTTGATCGTGATCAGGTCTACTGCTTTGCCACAGCACAAGAATTCGTTGCATCGTTAGTTCTTTCACAGCACGGCGTTGGTGACGCGCTGCGAGCTCTTCTGATCGACACGGTAAAAGAATCAACCCAGGCCCAAGGTGACATCATGAGCAAACTCACCTCAATGATCAACCCTGAAGACATGGCTTCAATGATGGGAAATCCTGAAGCACTGCTCGAGGGAATTGAGATGCCCGCCGAGACCGACGCGAACAGAGCTATCAATGCCGCAATGAGTGTGCTCAGTGCATTCTTCGTCGCCGCTGGCGATGAAATTACTGAAGCAATTATGGGTCCTCACGCCCCACTTACCGAGGCGTTCAAGCGACACCGTCGCAGTGATGCTCGTGGTGAAGACGCCGCGGCCGCGCTCTTTGGCATTTCAACGCAGGGTCCGCATCACGAAAAAGCTGCAGAGTTTGTAGCAATTATTCAGCGTGAGTATTCACTCAAAGCATTTGATGCGCTGCTTCGTGTTGATGGACTTCCATCAGCAGCTGAACTTGATGCTCCACTTGCGTGGTACGAGCGAGTTACAAACTCGCCGCTGGCTTAAGCCTCTTCTTCGTACCCGAGGTTCCACTCAACGAGTAGGTTCTCACGCTCGGCGTCGCGGTTAACGCGCTCGCGGTTACGACGGAACTGTGGGTCGTGTGGAGGAAGAAAACGAAGTCGTGCATCAATGCGGTCAACGAAAGCTTGAATCTGCTCTTCGTCACCAAACACCATGCGACACTCCCAGTGAGGGGCAATTGGTCCTAGGTAGATCACCTGGACGTGACCAACGGGGTCGACGACTTCTACTGTCTCGGCGGCAGGAATCTGACTCACGATGCTCCTTTTAAGTGAACTGCTGGATAACCATTCTACTGACTTAATCCGGGCTCCTCTAAAGAGATTGATTTAGCCCTAAATACGCCTAATGAAGTGACGTAAGTAACGGTATTAATGGACTTGGATTCCTTTCGAGGTCGTAATTTGTCGGTATGACACGTAAGCAACTTTCACTAAATACTGAGTGGATGCGCCTCGGTAAATGTCGCGATTATCCAAGCGATCTCTTCTTTCCTCAAGAAGGAAAGGGCGTCATTGCGTGCCAGCGTATTTGCGAGCAATGCTTCGTAAAAGTGGAATGCCTGGAATACGCCATTGAAATGAACGCGGATCACGGTGTTTGGGGCGGCAAAAGCGAACGTGAACGACGCAAGCTCGGAAGGGCGCAGCGCAGCTTGAGCGCCTAGGTAACCTGAACACATTGTGTTCGAGTGCGTCATCAACATTTCTGAAGGTTCCAACGTTGGGGTTCTTAACGAACTCGCCTCGAGTGCTGGAACTTCCCTGCGTGATCTTCATAGCGATTCAATACATAATCGCTCGGTCTTTACGCTCATCAACGAGAAGAACGAACTTCTCCAGGACGTGAAGAATTTCGTAACTGCGTGTTATCAGCACTTGTCACTTGCTGAACACGAGGGCGTGCACCCACGCTTTGGAGTGGTTGACGTTGTGCCATTTGTTGCCATTAATAAATCAGAAGGTGCCCAAGCCACTGCAATGCGCAATGAAACTGCGAAGTGGCTTAGTGAAACATTTGCTGTTCCGGTTTTTCTTTACGGCGCTTCTCGCCCACTTCCTGAGATACGAAAGACTGCATTTAAGGAACTCGCCCCAGACTTTGGGCCACCTGCTCCCCACCACGAACTTGGAGCCGTTGCTATGGGTGAGAGGCCAGTGCTGCTGGCATGGAACATCTGGCTCAGTAACTGCACCCTGGCGAGAGCTCGCTCCCTCGCTACGAGCGTACGAAGCAAAGATGTACGAACCCTGGCATTTGTTGTTGGAGACTTCGTTCAGGTGAGCTGCAACTTAATTGCGCCAGACGTTGTTAAGCCATCAGAAGTTTTTGATCAAGTGGCAAAGCAACTAGAAGGATTAGAAACCATTCACCACTGCGAATTAGTTGGACTGTGCCCTAGTTCAGTGGTTTCCAGTGAAGACCCCAGTCGCTTAGAGCAACTCGGACTTAGCTACGAAACAACTATTGAAGCTCGTTGCAGTTAATCAACCAGCTTGAGCACGACGCTCAATGGCGCGAGCACGGCGAAGGCGACGACGTTCACGCTCTGACATTCCGCCCCAGATGCCGAACTTCTCACCGTTGTCCAGTGCGTATTCCAAGCAGTCATCTTTTACAACACAACCACGGCAAACTTCTTTTGCTTCACGGGTAGAGGCACCGCGTTCTGGGAAGAACAAGTCTGGGTCAACGCCCATGCAGTTCGCACGAGACTGCCAACCGCGATCTTCCATACCGCTCATGATGTCTACTATTTCCATGAATCGCTCCTCGAATTTGTAACGTACGTCACTGTTGTAATTACAACGATGTCATTGTTACTGGGTTTCACGAGAATTGCAAATCAGAATAAAGAAATCCCTGATAAAAGGCTATTTCTACTACCCCGCCCGGCGGTTCCTTACGAAGTCGTCGAGGGCGTAAGAGCCCAGTTCATCTACGGACGTATAGAAAGTGCGCCCCCCGTTGACCTTGGAAATCTGCTCCACAAAGGGGAATTGACTGCGTTCAATGTCCAGCGCAAAGGTGTTTATAACAATGCCAGCTTTCGTGCAGCGAAGCACCTCAGCCATTGTCTTTTGCAGGGTTTCGTGCACTGGTGGCCACGAGAAGAATGGTTCTCCATTCTCCATTAGGTGAGCCGTTGGTTCACCATCGGTAACGACCACCACCTGGCGCTCACCCTTCTCATTTCGCATCAAGTGTCGACTCAAAGCCAAAGCGTGCTGGAGGTTTGTTCCATAGGCGTAGTCAATGGTGAGCGCTGGAATGTCTTCGATTTTTAGTTCGTGGGCCATTTCGCCAAACCCCACAACTGCGCAAAAGTCGCGTGGGTATTTCGATCGGATTAGCTGTGTCAAAGCAAGGACCATTTTCTTCGCGGGAACAAGGTTTCCACGCATGGCCATAGAAAGCGAGAGGTCAATTGCGAAGACTGTGGCCGCTTTTTTGGTTGATTCAAATTCTTCAACTTCGAAGTCATCGTGGTGCAACTTCACCGGGGTGCCGGGCCCTTGACGAAAGATCGCGTTACGCAATGTCTTTGGAAGATTGAGCGACAGTGGCTCTCCTGGCTCCCAAGGCTTGGAAGTTTCTTCGCGGTCTCCACCTCGAGAGACGGTCGCCTCACGGTGAGCTCCAAGCGTTGGCGAATCCTTCAGCTGAGCGAAGAGATCCTTTAAGGCCTGCTGGCCAATCTGGCGAACACCCTTAGCGGTGAGCTCCATTTTCTTTCCGCTGCGGTCAATAAATCCCTTGTCTTTAAGACCCTTCAGAGCCTTTTGGAGGCGCTGAACGTGGCGAGCAGCGTCATCACCAAGGTTTCGACGCACTGACTCCACATCGACTTCTGGCAGGCCTTGAGCGGGATTGGACTGACTAAGAAAATCTTCCAAACCGCGTAGTTCGCCGAGCTGCTCTGCAACAGATGCAGCATCAGCGAATGATGAGCCATTCTCACCACGCATGCGGTGTGCACGGTTCCAGTCAATGTCGGGGGTTGCTTGACGCAGATTTGAAACAAGGCGGTTCATGGAGAAATTCAGATCCATGTCCTCCATCATCTTGGCAAACATGGCGCGAAGTTCTGCCTGTTGTTCACCAGAGAGCGAGTTAAACATTGCTTCTGCAGCAGCGGCACGTTCTGCCATTGCACGAATGACATCTTCGAGTGTCTCAGCACCAGGGAAGAAATCGCCGAACTTTTCCATAAAGGATTCGAACGACGGATCAAGTGGCTCACCGGCACGATCTTGTTCAATCATCTTTGAGAGTGCATCCATCATCTCTCTAGTTCGTGCGAGCTGTTCAGGGTCAAGATTGCCCATCATCTCTTTGCTCTGCTCGAAGTAGGTGTTCAGAACATCTTCTTTGAGCTCATTCATTAGTTGCTCGAACTGCTCTCTGGCTTCACTGGAAACAAAGTCGTAGTTCTGATAGTTACCTAGACGTTCAGAAAGCTTGTCACTCATGAGGTCTTGTTGCATCTTCTTTTGCTCAACGAGGTCTCGCGTCACTTCTTTACGACGTTCGTCATCAGATTCTTCTGCCTCAGAGAGCAACTGATCGAGCTCGTCACCTTCAATGGACTCAATCTCTTCGAGCCAGTCGCGGTAGCGCTGCATTTCGCCGTCAGGGTCAGCTTGCTCTTCGAGTTCGCGTCTCTTTTGGCGAGTGCGTTCTAGGAGCTCGCGTAGTCCTTCGACTCGTTGGCCGTCCTCAGTTTCAAAGCCGCTGCGAAGTAGACGCTCCATGGCCTCTTCCAGGTCGCCGCTTTCCAAAAAGTCATCGGCGAGCAGGCGAAGAAGTTCATCGGCATCGAAGTCGTCAAAGTCATCGTCATCACCAAAGCGACGAAAACCGTAACGAACAGCCACTAGCGATTCCTTGAGCGGTAGAGCGCACGCGCTCCCGATGCATCCTTAGCTAGGCGCTTGGTGAGATAGAGGCCTTCCAAGATGAACTCTGTGGCTGCTGCAATCTCTCCACTGCTGGCCTCTGGTCCAGCCACACGCGCAACTGGGCCGGCTAGAGCTGGCATGGCGGCCAGCACATTGAGATAGTCCTGGTCTGGAAGGTCATCACCGGTGTGAACAATGACTTCGTCATTGAAAGACTCAACAATGAGTGGGGCTTCTTCCAGTAGAACAGTCTCTGAGAAGCACTGGCGCACGGCGAGCGAAACGAGCGCGGCAATAACTTGGTCAGAATCACCATCGTCCATGGTGTCGAATTCAATCTTGCCCTGGGTTGATTGAATCATTGCGCTTAAGTCACTCACGCGAGGAACCACCGTGTCGTCATTCGTTCGAAGTGTTCGACGTAGTGCATTAGCAATGACCGTCTCATAGTTCGCAATTGAAAGTCGCACTGAGACACCTGAACGTTGGCTAATCACGTGACTCTTACGCGCAACGTGGCTCACTCGCGCAACAATGTCTTCAATAAACCATGGCACGACAATTGGCTTTGTCGACGTAGGCAACTTCGATTCCATCTTGATGATTTCAATTTCTGTTGCAATTTCGTAGGGATAGTGCGTGCGGATCTGTGAACCGAAACGGTCCTTCAGCGGGGTAATAAGTCGACCACGGTTGGTGTAGTCCTCAGGGTTCGCAGTTGCGACCACGAGCACGTCAAGGTCGAGGCGAACTAGGTGGCCACGAATCTGAACATCTCGCTCTTCGAGAACGTTTAGAAGTCCCACCTGAATTCGCTCTGAGAGGTCAGGAAGTTCATTCATTGCAAAGATGCCACGGTTGGACTTTGGAACTAATCCATAAGAAAGTGCACGCGGGTCATCGAGGAATAGTCCACCAGCAACTTTGATCGGGTCAACTTCTCCAATGAGGTCTGCCATTGATGTGTCTGGTGAAGCAAGCTTTTCTGCAAACCTGCGGGTACGGTGCACCCACGAGATTGGCGTGTCGTCACCCTTCTCCGCGACGAGTTCGATTGCGTAGGCCGATATGGGTGCGAACGGATCGTCTCTCACTTCTGAACCCTCAACGATTGGTAACCACTCATCAAGGAGTTCTACGAGTGAACGAATCATTCGAGTCTTTGCCTGCCCGCGCTCTCCCAGCAAGATGATGTCGTGGCCAGCAAGCAGCGCTGTCTCTAGTTGAGGAAGAACTGTGTCTTCGTAACCAAGAACTGCTGAGGTGAGTGGACGGCCTTCACTGAGGCGCTTTTCTAAATTAACGCGAAGTTCTTCACGAACTGACTTAGGTTCGTAACCTGACTTTCTGAGGGCACCAAGGGTGGTTGCCAGTTCTGCGGGGACATTTGGAATACTCATTTAATTACCTTACGTGGCATAAATGAACGTCGTCCAACCGGTATTTATCCCTTGAAGTAACGCCAGTTTCAGTGATGACTTAAAGAACAACCTTTTACCGCGTTCCAGAGTGACTGGGCAAAACCCTTAACGGTCAACTACGCGTGTGCCGTTTGCGTCTGCGCCATTTGCTGGTGCTTCCACTTCGTTGATAAATCTCGGAACTGGAATTGGTGCAAGGTGAGCCGGGATGTCATCAACGTATCTAGGTGATGCAGTTGAGACGTACTCACCTTCAGACGTTCTACTGACCACATTGGTCGTCTTGCGCTTTCCAGCACCCTTGAAGTTCTGCATTTCCTTGCAAATCTTGTAGGTCAATGGGAACGCAATGAGCGGAACTACTACAACGAGAATTCGCATTGCCCAGAGCACAGCGTCAAGGGAGATGTGGAAGAAGTTTGCAATGACGTCAGTCGAACTTGCGATGAACAACATCATCAAGTACGAGAGAAGTGTCACACCAGCTGAAGTTCGAACTGCTCGGTCACTAGGGCGATCAAGTAGATGGTGAATTGCATTGTCACCAGTGAGTTTTCGTTCAACGGCCGGCCACGCGTAAGCAATTCCGAAGACAATTCCCGGCAAGATAACTGACGGCACCAGAATGTTGAAAACAATTGTGTGACCGAAACTGTGGAATGTCCATGATGGCCAGATACGAAGAGCACCGTCAAGGAACCCCATGTACCAGTCAGGTTGCACAGCATAAGAAATGTTTGCCGCGTGATACTGACCGAACTGCCAGATCGGGTTGATCTGAGCAAAAGCACCGAGCATCGCAGTAACGCCACCAACAAGGAGTAGGAATCCTGTTGTCTTAGCCATAAAGACTGGGAACATAGGTGTTCCGACAACGTTCTCTTCAGTTTTGCCTGGGCCAGGGAACTGGGTGTGCTTTTGGCGAACGAGAAGTGCAAGGTGAGCACCCACGAGACCAAGAATCAAAAGTGGAACAAGGAATTCGTGAAGAACGAAGAAACGTGGGATGACCATCGTTCCCGGGAAGTTTCCTCCGAAAACCCAGAATCCGATGTAACTACCAACAACAGGAATCGAAAGAATAATTGAGTACGCAATTCGAATACCAGTTCCAGAAACTAAGTCATCTGGGAGCGAGTAGCCAAGGAACCCGTTAACAATTGCGAGTGTGAGGAGTGTCGTTCCAATTGTCCAGTTGAGTTCACGTGGCTTGCGGAATGCTCCGGTGAAGAAAACACGAGCCATGTGAACAACAATTGCACCCACGAAAATGTCACAAGCCCAGTGGTGCATCTGACGCATCAGTAGCCCACCACGTACGGCAAACGAAAGATCAACGGACGAGGCATATGCTTCAGTCACTTTTTGTCCGTAGAGCGGCAAGTACTCTCCGTGATAGGTGACGATTGCAGTGCTTGGGATGTAATACAGCGCGAGGAAAATTCCCGTTACGAGCAAAATTACAAATGAATAGAGAGCGATTTCACCAAGCATGAATGACCAGTGGTCTGGGAAAATCTTGTCAAGGAATGTGCGACCACCCTTGGCGGTGCCAAGACGGTCATCAAGCTCGTTGAGAGCGTGGCCTACGGCACCAAACGGTCCCTTAGCCAATTTCTTGGATCTCTTTGTCTCTATTACGTCGGTCATGCGCGCTCCCAGAATCCAGGCCCTACAGGCTCACGGTAGTCAGACTGTGCGCGAACATACCCATCAGCATCGATGTAGATAGGCAGCTGCGGAAGTGGTCGTGGCGCTGGACCAAATTGTGGAACGGCACCGTTGTTTACGTCAAACATTGACTGGTGACAAGGACACACCAGCAACTGCAGTTGCTGTTCATAGAGTCCAACCGGGCAGCCAAGGTGAGTACAAAGTTTTGAGTAGGCCAAGAGTCCCTGAGGTCCCCATGTCTCTCGACCCTTCATTGTCGTGAAGTCTTGGTTAGAAACTCGAATAAGAACAGTCTGGTCAACTGCTTGACCATTTTCTGTGTCTTGCTGACCTTCTGGAAAGACTGTAACGATTGCTCCAACCGCCAAGTCGCCTACAAGAACTCGACGACCAGTGATGTCAACTGCGTATGAATCTTTGCGCCAGTCGGTGTGAAAAAGAGTTCCCTTTGGAAGTGGGCCAAGGCTACGAAGTAGTGGAAAGACCGCACCTAAAGAGAAGACTCCCATGCCACCGGCAAAAAGACCGGTGAGCAACTTACGACGCTTAACTAGCCCACCACCACGTTGCACAATTGCTGCAGCAAAAGCAGAACGATCTTCATCAGTGTTTCGAAATTCGTGTCGCTCTTCCACGAAAGGACCTCGAGGCATGAGGTACTTACCCCAGGCAATAAGACCAATTCCAAGAAGCGTCAAGCAACCGGCCATTGCGCCACCAAGAATCCATGGCTGCCAGTTTTGAATGTACGCGACAATAAATAAGAATCCAAAAAGTGTGCCGAGCACGAAGTTAAAGACAATTACCTTTTCAACACGTTCTGGATTGCGTGCAGCCGGCTGAAGGTGTGGATCGTCCGCTGAGAGCCCTCTCAGTGACACTGGCGTGTGGTTTTCGATTCCGCTGCTCATTCTTCTCGTTCTCCTACCCAGAAACCGAAGATGGCTAAAACGCCAACTCCAAGTGCGAGTCCTATGAATCCCTCAGCTACCGGACCAAGTCCTCCGAGGCCGAGGCCACCAGGATTCTGCGGGTGCGAAATGTACGTTGTTACAAACTTAACAATGTCATTCGTCTGCGCGTCAGAAAGGTTTCCCGTGAAGCGCGGCATGTTTCCTGGACCAATTCGAATTGCTTCTGCAACTTGATAGGCAGGAATGTTGTGAAGTGATGGAGCGTAGGTGTTGCTCGCTAAAGCATCACCCATACCTTCAATGGTGTGACAAGCGGCACAGTTAAGTGCGAAAAGCTCTGCACCATTTTTAACGCTTGCGGTTGCGAGGTTTGGTGTCGGAATGTACGGGTAGCTCGGTGCAAGTGAGTTCACCCAAGCAGCAATTGCCACTGACTGTGAGTCGCTAAGTCGTGGCTTTTGACGCATGGCCTGGACTTGGCGAGGATTAGCCGCTGGCATTCGTCCCGATGAAACCCAAAAGTTAATTGTCGCTGGTCCAAGACCAACGAGTGCTGGGTATGCACCAGATGAGCCGCCCGCTGGAACACCATTTGCTTCGGTGCCGTGACATGAGGCGCAGTTCTGCATGTAGAGCGCCCGACCAAGGTTGATCAGTGAAGGCGATGGCGCGTTGTACATGATGGAAGAGTTTCCATAAGAAGTCACAACACCGTTTGCGTCTTTTTTGACAATGTCAGAGTTAGGAGTTCCCGAGTTGGCTCGCTCTGTTTGATACGGCTGCTTGGCTGCATCGGCACCTTGAGCAAACAAAACAAGTGGACCAGCACTGACTACTCCCAAGAGACTGAGAAGTACTGAACGCTTAAGCAACGAACGAATCATCATGTTCTTACTTTAGGAAGAACAGAGCTGAGTACAGCCCTACCCATACGACGTCGACGAAGTGCCAGTAGTAACTCACACCTTGGAATGTTGAAAGCTCCCCCGGGTCACCTTCGGTTCCGCGCATACGGAACAACAAGAATCCCATAGCAACGAGACCGAGCATTACGTGCAGACCGTGTAGTCCGGTGGTGATGTAGAAAATAGATCCGTATGAGTTGGTGTACCAACGAGTCTCAAGATTGATCCACTCGTAGCACTGGTTACCAACGAACACGGCACCCATAACAATCGTGATGATCGTCCAAGTTCGTGCTTCACTGCGACGACGGTGCTCAACTAGCCACACAGCCCACTGCATAGTGAATGACGACGCAACCAAGATGATTGTGAAGATTCCAGCTTGCACTGTGTCGAGCTTTGTGCCCACGGGTGGCCACGTGACGAGGTGTGCTTTGATAGTAAACAACGCGGCGAAGAGTCCTGAGAAGAACATCAGCTCGCTACCGAGCCAAATCATCACTCCAATGGCAAGCATCGGGGGACGATCGTGAACAATCTTCTCCGGCTTCGCCAGGCTTTGGGGGGAAATTGCCTGACTCACGCCTTCAGTTCTACTAGAAAAATGCAACTTCGTGCCATAACTAACGGTTTTTAAGTAATTGTTGGAGGTAGCTCGCCCGAGGCAACAATGGCGAGACGCCTGGTTGGACGGGTCATTGCGACGTAGAGGGTTCTAAGTCCCCGAGAAGTAATGGCTTTTGTAGCTCCAGACCCGCGACGGGCAATTTCTCCCGGTTCCACCACAACCGTGGCGTCAAATTCCAGGCCGTTAGCCCCTTCGGCGGCGAGGACCACCAAGTCGGCACTTAGCCCCTTGGATTCCAGCTCTCGAGGATCAATTGCGCCCAATCCCGCGCCATTCAATATGGCAACAATTTCTTGCACCCGACTGCTCGTCACAATCACTGCAACGCGACCTGGATGAACATTTTCGCATTCACGCTTTACTGCTGCACTCAGTGTGGCTGCGAACTCACTTTGTGCCACCACTTCAACTGTCGGATCTGAGCCAGCACGACGCACTGGTTTTGGAGCCTCGAGGTCAGGTGACGCAGCCTTAAGTGTTGGCTGCGCAAAATCAAGAACTTCTTCCGGCGTACGGTAACTGACCGTGAGGTCAACTCGAGCAGGTTCGCGACGTGGCTCTAATACTTCAAGCACTGCATTCCACGATGCAGAAGAACCAGCAGTAGTTGCTTGGCCCATGTCTCCAACAATTGTCATAGAGCCCGTGAGGTCACGACGTTTTAAAACACGAAGTTCCATAGGTGAGAGGTCTTGCGCTTCGTCAACAACAATGTGGCCATAGGTAACGAACTCGGCTTCATCAAGTTCTTGACTCTGTGTTGGAGCGAGTCGCTCGGCTTCACGAAGTGCGGCTTGGCGAACATTTCCGGCGTACGCATCGAGGTCAACACCATCAAGAATTCCCGAGTCACCTGGCTTTGGTTTTGGACGTGGCTTCTTTCTGGGTCCGAGAAGGATTCGTGCTTCGTCGATCAGCGCCGCATCGGCTTTTGTCCAAAGAACATCTTCAAGGTTTGCTGAACGTGGACGGTGCAAAAGAACAATTTCTTCGTCGCTGAGGATGTCTTTTGCCGCGGCGCGAATGAGAGCTGGAGCACCGAAGAGGTCATGCAGCAGATCCTGACCAGTTAGTCGTGGCCAGATACGTTGCAGCGCAATCTTGAATTGCTGAGTAGCGCGAATTGCGTCAGCAAGTTCATTGACCTGTGAAATTTCTTCGTCACTATTTTTGACAAAACGCGAGTGGTACTCATTAGCCATCCGCAGCGCGAGCTCACGGCCAACAGCTGATCTGCGCTGATTGTGATTTCCCGGGCGCCTGCGAGCACGTTCAACAATGTCCTTGCTCCACGATGCCTTGAGGTTCAAAATTGCGCGACCAACTGGAATCTCCACGTCATCGCGTAATGGGTGCTGGCGAGTACGAAGTGCTCGCGCCAGCACTTTCACCATTCGAATGTCACCCTTCAACTGATCGAGCTCTTCGCTTTCGCGTGCTCGAACTTCAACGTTGGTAACGAGCTCAGAAATTGTGGCGAGCGTGACACCTGATTCGCCGAGTGAAGGCAAAACATTTTCAATGTAATTAAGAAAGAGTGGGTTTGGACCCACCACCAAGACGCCCTGTCGTTCAAGGGTCGAGCGGTGTGTGAAGAGAAGGTAAGCAGCTCGGTGCAACGCCACCGCAGTTTTTCCTGTTCCCGGTCCACCTTGGACTAACAAAATTCCAGCGAGTGGATTTCTAATGATGCGGTCTTGCTCACCTTGAATGGTTGCAATGATGTCGCCCATTCGACCAGTGCGTGCTCGACCAAGTGCCGCCAAAAGAGCCCCTGGACCACCGAGTGCCATACCGCCATCGACGAGACCTTCAGGTGTTGCACTTCGCGCCTCGTCTTCAGGAACCATGAGGTCTCCGTTGGCGTCGGCAAAGTACTCGTCTTCAACACCCATCACTTCGTGGCCACGAATAGCCACGTGACGTCGGCGACTGAGACCGAGCGATTCAACACCGGTTGCACGGTAGAACGCTTCAGCTACTGGAGCACGCCAGTCAACGACGAGTGCGTTTAATTGTTCGTCAGAAACAGCGAGGCGACCTACGTGATACACATCACGAGTTCCCTCATCGTTAACGTCGTAGTCAATTCGACCAAAGAAGAGTGGCTGGTCGCCAATAGCAAGTTGATCAAGCCTCGTAAGAGCTGTGCTCATTACAACGTCACGTTCCACCAGGTCTCCGGCACCGCGCATGTTCGCCACCGCCGCGTTATCGCGCATGGTCATGGCTTCTTCACGCATGTGTTCAAGCGCGACGAGGGCGAGGTTTAAGAACTCCTGTTCCTCAGCTATCTCACGCTCGTGTGCCACTTGGGCCTCTTTCACAGTCTTGAATTTTGGGTTTATCAATCCTAGGGGAACTTCTAGGGGGTGGCACTTTGGGCAGAATTACCCATTGCGCCTAGATTGGAAAGGGTAAAAGGAGTCAAGTGAGCGATCCAGTTCTACTGAGGGCATGTCGAGGCGAAAGTGTTGAGCACGTGCCGGTTTGGTTCATGCGCCAAGCGGGGCGTTCGCTACCTGAATACCGTGCGCTGCGTGGCACGGGCTCAATCCTGGACGCAATTGCTGATCCCAAAATTGCTGCAGAAGTAACAATGCAGCCGGTCCGTCGCTACGGCGTTGACGGTGCAATTCTTTTCTCCGACATTGTTGTGCCTTATCACGCAATTGACTTTGGCGTCGATGTCGTGCCCGGTCGTGGGCCAGTCATTGCGAACCCATTTACATCTGAAGCGGACCTGGAACGACTTCGTGATTTAACTCCTTCAGACATCAAGCACGTCACCGACACCGTTGACTTAGTTGTCGAGGAACTAAAAAGTACCGACACTCCCCTCATCGGATTTGCTGGTGCGCCGTTTACTGTCGCGAGCTACCTCGTAGAAGGAGCTCCTACTCGTGAGTTCGCCATCATCAAATCAATGATGCACGCCCAACCTGCGCTCTTTGACAAATTGATGGACCGCCTCGTGGGTATCACTGTTTCATTCCTTCGAGCCCAGGTTGAACACGGTGCAAGAGCACTGCAATTATTTGACTCATGGGCTGGCTCTCTGACGCGCGCCGAGTACGAACGTTTCGCCTTACCAGCAACCAAGCGAGTCTTTGAAGGAATTGCTGACCTCAACGTTCCAACCATTCTTTTCGGCGTTGGCACTGGCGAATTACTTGGTCAAATGGCAACTGCCGGAAGCAACGTGGTTGGTATTGACTGGCACGTTGACCTTGATGAAGGCCGCCGACGCACTGGAAAACCTTCGCAGGGAAACCTTGACCCCGCACGCTGTCTCGGGGGCGTAGAACTTGGAGTGCAGGCGGCGCGTGAGGTTCTCGCCCGCGTGGGCACAGATGCCGGACATATCTTTAACCTTGGTCATGGCGTTTTGCCATCAACTGATCCCGACGTATTGAGCGCCGTGGTGAAGGTTGTTCACGACGAAGGAAAAGCAGGAGTGCGATGAAAACCGGAGTACTAATCATGGCGTACGGCACGCCAACCACACCAGAGAACATCGAGCCGTATTACACCCGCATTCGCCACGGACGACCACCTACCCCAGAGCTACTTTCTGACCTCGTTCGCCGCTACAGCGCAATCGGCGGAACCTCTCCTCTTAACGAGCGCACCGATGCTCAAGTAGATGGAATCCGTAACGCTCTTGAAAAACTGAGCCCAGGAAAATATGACGTTCGTTTTGGTTCCAAGTATGAGCCACCAATGCTTGAAGAGATTGCCCAAACCTTTAAAGATGATGGCTTCAAGAAAGTCATTGGCCTTGTTCTAGCCCCACACTCTTCAACAATGTCAACACTGCAGTACATGACACGCGCAAAAGAAGCTCTTGGCGAAGGAATTGAGTTCATTGAAATTGGTGAGTGGTACGAATTCCCAGGATTCTTAGAACTGATTGCCAAGCGAGTAAACGAAGCACTCGCGAAAGTTCCAACTGACCGACTCGAAAACACTCAGGTCCTTTTCTCAGCCCACTCTCTGCCAGAGAAGATTCTTGCTAACGGAGATAACTACCCAGATCAGTTACTAGACAGTGCGAAGCGTGCTGCTGAAATTGCTGGGGTGACTGAATGGGACATTGCTTGGCAGTCGGCTGGGCGTACCGCAGACCCATGGATTGGACCGGACATCTTGGAAGTGCTGCGTGCGAAGCGTGCCAGTGGAGTGACTGACATTGTCTCTTGTCCGATTGGATTCGTTTCAGACCACCTCGAAGTTCTCTTTGACATCGACATCGAGGCTCAAGGCGTTGCTAAGGAAGTTGATCTGAACATTGTGCGCACGGTCTCTCTCAATGCGGACCAAGAATTCGTTGACATTCTCGCCAACATCGTCCAGCACGCGGACGTCTAAGTGCAACGTGATTCCATCGTCATTGTCGGCGGAGGAATCAGCGGGTTAAGTGCTGCTTGGGAGCTCACTGGTGGCGAAGCTGGCCCCAATGGCTCAACACCTCGAGTAGAGATCATCGAAGCAAGTGATCGAATTGGCGGCTCACTCGCAGCCACTCAGTTTGCTGGCAGAACAATTGACCTTGGAGCCGACGGCTTTCTAGCGCGCAGACCCGAAGCAGTACAGCTCGCGAAAGAACTCGGTCTTAGCTCCGAGTTAGTCCCGATTGACGCGAGTGGCGCTTCGATTTGGTTACGTGGTGCGCTCCACGAACTGCCAACTGGCCTGGTGCTTGGAATGCCCACCTCCTCCAAGACTGTTCGATCAGTGAAGGGTTTGTCATTTAAGGCAAAACTTCGAGCACGTCGAGACGAGCTTTTTGCCAAGTCATTAAAAGTTTATGAAGACATTTCAATTGGCGAAATCGTTAGAACAAAACTTGGAAACGAAATTGCCTATCAATTTGTTGAGCCAATGATCGGTGGCATTCAAGCTGGTCGCATCGATGAGCTTTCCGCCAAGACTGTGTTCCCAGCATTATTCGAAGCCGCAAAAAAGGGTGGCTCCATTATGAAAGCGCTTCGCTCACCTGCTGTCGTTGGTGAAGGTCCAGTATTCAATTCACTCCAAGACGGCGTTGGATCCCTGCCCGAAAAACTTGAGCAGAAGTTGCTTCAACGTGGAGTTGTCATCAGGAAGGGTGTGGCGGTTACCGCGCTTCGCTCAACGCCTTCCAGTCCTTACGCCTGGGAAGTTGATACTGAGCGCACAACAACAACCGCTAACGCTGTGATTCTGGCTACTCCGGCACCCGCAGTATTTGACTTGATGCACAAGCTCAATGAACCATTTGCTCCCCTCGCGCAGATTAAGAGCGCCGGTGCTGCAATGGTGACGTTCAGTGTGGCAACTTCAAACATTGAACTCCCCGAACATGGAACTGGTGTGCTTGTCCCACTCGGCACGCCGTGGAGTGGAGATGACTCGCTCATGGTCACCGCTATAACGTTCCTTGATCGCAAGTGGACTCGACTGCAGCGACCAGATGACGTTGTGCTTCGTGCACACGTAGGCCGAATTGACGACGAACGATGGGCAAAACTAAGTGACAGTGAACTGACCGAGCGAGTGTCTCGTGAACTCAACTTTCTTCTGAAAAAATTCACCTCTCCGCTCGAATCACTCGTTCAGCGCTGGCCCCAAGGTCTACCTCAGTACTACGTAGGTCACAGCGACGTTTCTGCAACTGCAAAACAGAATGCGAATGAACTAAAGATTGCTCTCTGTGGAAATGCGTACGACGGTGTTGGTATTCCCGCAAGCATTGGTTCAGGCAGACGTGCTGGCAAAGAAGTTCTTAGCTGGCTCGCTAACTAGTTACAAGTAGTAGCCAGAGTGGATGTAGACGCAGGGCACGCCTTCGCGTACGTACATCGCGTGATTCTTTGGATCATCATCCAGCGCTAAGCGAATGTCATAACCCTGCCCAACAAGATCATGTAGCGCCCCTCGTTTGAACTGGTCAACTCCGGAATAGTCACCGTATTCACGCATGATGAGTAGATCCCAACGAATTCCGTAACGCTCCAACCATGCAACAGTGTGTGGCTGGACTCGACGTGGTCGACCGGTTAACAGAATGATTGAAAGATCTTTATCAAGGAGATGCAGAAGTCGTTCAATCTCTTCAATTATTGGATCATCACCGCAAGCGTCAAAGAAACTTTTCCAGTCGCCCCAATCGAGGAAGTGTTGTCGACCAGCGGCGTCAGCGAGCACACCATCGATGTCGAAAATTACTGCCGGCCGTGGACTGAGAGGTTCTTGTCGCCAGTGCCAGTTTTCTCGGGTGTAATCGCTTGTCATACGTAGGTTTCAGCCTAAAGGTCACAGCTCAGTCAATGTCTGCGAGAATAGATGGGTGGGAGCGACTGAACGACTAACGCTACCGATTCCGTACGGTCAACACGTCTATGTCGTAAGTGACCTTTCACTTTCGCCAAGAACAGACGCAGATAGCCGCCCGGTGAGGGAATTTATTGACCTTTTGGGAGATATCGACGACGCCGCCGTTGTCGTGGTGGCGGGCAACTTCTTTTACCCAGATGCGACCGCAGACCTCGGCAAATTTATTGACGCGACATTCAGAGCGCTGCCCGAGCTCAGAAATGCCATCACTTCCTACACCGCTCGAGATGGGCACCAATTTTTTGTTCTTCCAGGCGCAGACGACATCGACCTACGAGAAAACGACCGCGCACAGTTAGAGCTTGAGACTCTTGGCATTCACCTGGCCAGTGACCTTATGTTGAACATTGCAACCGCCGATGGGGTGCGAGACCTCGCCGTAGCTGCCGGAACTCGACAAATTGATCTCAGTCGCGCCGACTCAAGTGAGCGCTCGGACGCAGATCGCTTAGAAGATCCACTCGCTCTCAACCGATTTGTAACTTCACGCGTGCTTTATCGCCGCTTGGGCGCGTGGGTGTGGCTACCGATAATTGCCATTGCACTCTATGACTTGTCGAGTGTGATTGCCGATGTGTTTGGTCACCTCACAGCCCACAAGCTCCACATTGCAATTCACGTTCGCCACCCACACACGCAAAGTTTCTGGGGCAATCTCATTGTCAATTTTTTGCTCATTGTTTTTATTGAAGCAGTTGTCATTGGTGCAGCAGGGCTCATTGTCCGACGACGATTCGACAAAGTATCTCGTGCGGTTCACTCACCCGAGCTCAGTGAGCCACTGGCGGCGACCATTATTGATGGAGTTGACCCAATTGAATACGCGCGTCGTATTGGTGAACGCGGTGGAGCTGGCGCAGTTGTAGGTGGCGCTCCTCGCCCGGCACTTGTCTTCTTAGACCGAGGCATGAGTGTGTCGCCTGGACCATCTCGAACCGTGATGCTGGAGCGTCGTGGACGATTCGGACTTCCACCCGTCTTTTCTTCGGTTGATCGCTGGGGGCTTGTTGTGATTGAAGCTGCAAGTACCGTGCAGATCAGCCTTGTTGCCGGTGAGTCCCCCCGTAAGCGTGGCAACTTGCTGGAGCGAATTATTCGTGGGCAAAGGGTGCAACCTGCCCCGTCTGCTGCGACAACTTCTATCGGATCATGGCCTTCTGGTCAACCTTTTCCTGTGGCACCTGACCGCTTACGCAATCAGCGCTGGCAACGAACAGTTCGGCGCTGGGCCAGTGGGCTGTTGTTCACCGTGGGACTACTCAACGTAGCGGCAACGGCATCTGCTCCCCTGCACAACAAATTGCATGCAGTACTTTCTGTGCTCCCACTTGGTGTTGCGAAGTCTGCTGCTGCAGTTACTGGCATTGCCGGTATCGCCATGGTGATGACCGCCAGAGGTCTTCGCCGCGGCCAGCGTCGGGCATGGTTCTTCTCAAGTGCAGCGCTTGGAGTAACGATTGTGAGTCACATGGCTCGCGGAGCACACATTCTCTCCGCGCTACTTGCCCTAGTTCTACTTGGATTCCTCATTACTCAACGCTCGCACTTCCAGGGAACTACTGACCGTGGAAGCGTGAAGAACGTACTCTCCAGACTTTTGCTCATTGGTTCAGCAACTGTTTTTACAACCGCTGTAGGACTCGAAGCTTCGCCCGCCCGTCATCACCTTCCCTCCTTCGGTGTTGTGATTGTTGCGTGCATCGAACGCCTTTTTGGCCAGTCAAACATTTATCTCCCAGATGGCGTGGGCGACTTTATAAATCCGGTCCTACTTTTCGTTGGAGCCGGTCTAATTATTTCCTTGCTCTATGTTCTAACTCGCCCCGTTGTCGACCGCCGTCTCTCAACACACAGCTCAAGTGCTGAGCGTCGAATAAGCGAGTTGCGTGCACGTGACATTGTTCGCCGCCACGGCCGCGGAACGCTTGACTATTTTGCATTGCGAGACGACAAGCAGTTTTTCTTCTTTCGTGATTCGCTTGTCGCCTACGCCGTGTACGGAGGAGTCGCCTTAATTTCTCCGGACCCCATTGGCCCAGGCGCCGAGCGAAGTGAAGTGTTCAGCGCCTTTCGAGTGTTTGCTGAAACACGTGGATGGGCAATTGGCGTAATGGGAGCAAGCGAGCAGTGGCTCGACCTCTACCGTGCTGCAGGCATGCACTCGATTTACTTAGGTGATGAAGCAATTGTTGATGTACAGAAATTTTCACTCGAAGGTGGAAAAATGAAAGGCCTTCGCCAAGCCTGTACTCGCCTCGCAAAGCACGGTTACACAGTGGAGTTCATTGATCCAGCTCACATTGAACCCAAGCGAGTGCCAGACATCATGGAAATGATTGCCATGCTCCGTCGCGGCGAAGGTGAACGAGGATTCTCAATGATGCTCGGTCGTCTTTTTGATCCAAAGGACAAGGGACTACTACTGACCATGGTGCATGACGCCAATGGAATGCCCGTTGCTTTGTGTCAGTTCGTTCCCTCTCCCGCACTGAATGGATATTCACTCGACATCATGCGACGTGACCCAGGTGATCATCCGAATGGACTGATTGACTTTGCACTTTGTGCGACGATTGCCCACCTTCGCGAACAAGGAGCCAAGGGACTCAGCCTTAACTTCGCAGCCTTTCGCTCAGTGCTTGACGGTGAGCGAGGTGAAGGGACGTTCACTCGCGTTGAACGATGGGCGCTAAAACGACTTTCTGGAATCTTGCCAATCGAATCACTTTGGACGTTCAACTCTAAGTATCAACCTGACTGGTTCCCTCGTCACTTGGTGTACCCGGCAGTTGAAAGCTTTGTACCAGTTGTTGCAGCAGTACTTCGTGCAGAGTCGCTCACAGAAATTCCAGTACTCGGAAGATTCCTTAAAGATGATCCAACGAACCGACCAGGAACTGTTGTTCCCCCAGAGATTCTCGAAGCGGCTGCCCTATCGAATAAAGAAGGCGCTAGTTAAGACGCTTTAACACCGCTGCAGCTAAGTGGTCCGCTGCTTCAGGCTTATACGTAATAAATAGTGATGGCTCTACCAGTTCAAGTTCCATTAGCGCCCAACCCTCTGGTGCTTTTACAAGATCAACACGTCCATAGAGCAAATCAGAAAATCCCACACTGTCAAGAGCTGCATTCGCAAGTGCAACGGCATCAGGCTCGGCTTGCGCGATAGACATTTGCTCACGACGAAATATCATGTCACGATCATCAGGCTCAACATTTAACATTGCGCTTTTCGTCATAGCGTGTGACAACTCACCATCAATAAAAATAAGCGCGCGCTCACCAAGAGTGTCAATGGAATCAATGTACGGCTGAATAAGAACGTCACGACCTTGCTCGTGCAGTAAAGCAACGTGCGCACTCGCGCGCTCGTGCTCGCTGGCACTGAACTTGTCTGCACCAATTGAGCCAGCTCCGACACAAGGCTTAACGACAAAAGAACCGTCCGGGAAAACTGGCGTCATCCCAACATCACAAAACGTAGAAGGGATAATCCTGTGGCCGCGTTGGGCAACGTCGTTGAGATAGTGCTTATCAGTTGAGTACTCAATAACCTCATATGGATTTAAGAGCCGTGGCACTGAGCGAGCCCAAGAAAGAAATTCATTCCTACGTGGTGCATAGTCCCAGGTTGAACGGAGAATTGTGAGGTCGTAACGATCCCAGTCAACGCTCGGATCGTCCCAAACACAGAAGTCGGTTTCTAGGCCAGCATTACGTAACGCCGC
This sequence comes from Acidimicrobiaceae bacterium, assembly GCA_037143535.1. GTDB lineage: Bacteria > Actinomycetota > Acidimicrobiia > Acidimicrobiales > RAAP-2 > RAAP-2. The sequence goes on from JBAWYN010000005.1 coordinate 36,015, forward strand.
CAAGGTCTGAGGTGTATCAATGTCGATTTCTAAATCGCTGCACGTAGCAACAGCTATTCGCTTCACGGAGTGAAGAGTAGCCCAGCGTGCTGAGCAAGTGAAGCGAGTGGTCCTGGCCAGATACCAAAGGCCAAGGTAGTTACCACGGAGAAAATAATTACAAATGCAGTTGACTTAGGCACGCCAACTCGTGTTGTCGTTGTTTCTTCTGAAGAGAACAACACCAGGCACCAGCGTAGATAGAAGAACGCAGCAATGGCAGCGCTAACAATCGCGATCAGAGCAATTACTGGTCCGTTCTGCTCAATGGCGGCTTCAAGGACAGCAAACTTTGCGTAGAAGCCTGTTGTTCCAGGTGCACCAAGCTGCGACAAGAGAAGAATTACGAACGCTCCAGCTAACAGTGGCTGGCGTCGAGCCAGACCCGTGTACGCAGATGTGCCAAGCCCCGAATACGCCGAGACGTCGTGATTGTCGTCTCCGAGTCCACCGACAACCGATACCACCGCGAATGAGCCAATTACCGCGGGTACGTAGGCCATTAAGTAGAGCAATGCCCCACCAGTTCCACGTGCGGTTCCCGCCCACACACCGAGCAAAATAAATGCCGTGTGGTTGATTGATGAATACGCCAACATGCGCTTCACGTTTCGCTGGATAAGTCCGAGCGATGCACCAAGCACCGCAGAGAGCGCAATGAATGCCCAGAGAATTGGTCGCCAGGTATCGAGCTGTGTGCCAAGTGCCGAGATCATTACGCGTAAAAGCGCAGCGAATGCTCCAACTTTTACGATGCTCGCCATGAATCCAGTTACTGGTGATGGTGCACCCTCATAAACATCTGGTGACCATAGGTGGAACGGAACGGCAGCAACTTTAAAACCGAATCCAACAAGCAGCAGTCCACCACCGGCGTAGAGCAGGCCTGGGTGTAGCAACAAATTCGATCCGAGGAAATACGAAATTGATGAAAGGTTTGTGGTGCCAGTGGCACCGTAAACGAGTGCTGCGCCATAGATAAATAGTGCCGAGGCGAAGCCACCAAGCAAGAAGTACTTAAGAGCAGCTTCTTGACCCTTTGCACGGTGACGATCAAAAGCGACAAGAACGTAGAGGCCAATTGAAAGGATTTCAAGACCTAGGAAAATAACAATCAAGTCATTCGCCTGTGTCATGAGAACCGCACCCGTGGTTGAAGCTAGAGCGAGCATGTGGAACTCTGCTCCAGTCAATTTTTCACGTATTGACCAGTCGTGTGCAACGAACGTTGACAAGATGAGACCTATTGCAATAATTCCAGTTGAAACAACTGAGAATCCATCAAGGACTATGGCATTTGCGATTGTTGTGCTGGCACCATGATTGGCAACCTGGGACCACTGCAAGAACGTAACAACAAGAACGCCAGCGCCAGTGAGAACTGTCACAAATGAGGCGACCTGAGTACTGATCTTCTTACCCATGAGTGCAGTTGCGAAAAGCAGTCCCACTGAGCTTGCGAGCAGCAAGATGGCAGGAAGAATCGCTAGATAGTGAATTGTTGGAATAGCTATCTTCACTTGTTCACTCCTGCGGATACGACGTGCTCAATTATTTGCTGCACGGATGGAGTTATCTTTTCGAGTGCAATGTGTGGGTACACACCAATAAGGACTACGAGTAGGACAATCGGTGCGAGTACCAAGCGTTCATGGTTAGTGGCGTCAGTTATCTCTGCGTTTTCGCCCACTGCTTCACCGTGGAAGACACGCTGATACAGCCATAGAAGGTAGAGAGCTGCAGTAATGACACCGAGTGATGCAAAAACTCCCCACCAAGCGTGTGTGCCGAATGTACCGAGCAGAATCAAGAATTCACCAACGAATCCAGCGAGCCCTGGAAGTCCAACTGACGCCATCATGAGAACAGTAAAGAGTGCTGCGAGCACCGGTGCTGGACCCTGAAGTCCAGTTATGTCCTTAAGCAAAATACTTCCGCGACGCTTCTGAATGAAATCAATTACGAGGAAGAAGCCAATGGTGATGATTCCGTGGTTGAACATCATCAGTACTGCACCAGACGTGGCAATTGTTGAGCCCGTCATGATTCCAAGCGTGATGAATCCCATTTGGCCGAGTGACGAGTACGCCACTAAGCGCTTTAGATCCGGTGTAACGCACGCGAGTGCCGCGCCATACAAAATTCCAATGACTGCAAGCGTCATTACGTAAGGGCGCACTGTCGCAAGCGACATTGGCAGGAGCGCAACGGCGAATCGTAAAAGTCCATAGGACCCGAGCTTTGCGAGCAACGCTGAGAGCTCAATTGATCCAGCAGTCGGTGCCTCTGCGTACGCCAGTGGTGACCAGGTGTGCAGTGGCCAAATTGGAGACTTCACCGCAAAGGCAATTGCGAATGAAATAAAGAGCCACACCGCAGCCGTGTGCGACATTGTTGTTGTCGACAGTGCACCGTATGCGAACGTCAGATCTGATCCTGTTTGGTGCTGGTGAGCAAAGCCTAAGTAAAGAATTCCAACGAAAAGGAAGGCGGAGCCAACGAAGGTGTAGATAAAGAACTTAAGAGCAGCGTTCGCGCGTTCTTTCCCACCCCACTGCGAAATAATGAAGAAGCAAGGAATAAGTGTGAGCTCAAAGAAAATAAAGAATTCCATGACGTCATGAGCAAGGAAGCTGCCCATTGTGAAAGAAGTCAACACCAGCATCCACGAAACGAACGCTGGCTCACTGCGTCGCTCGCGTGAACCCAGGAGTGCGAGAAGAACCACAATTGCGGTGAGCATCACCATCATGAGTGAAATTCCGTCAAGGGCTACGTCGTAGGCCAGACCTAGCGGAGCAGAAATAACGTGGCGAGATGCAAAGTCGTAGGTCGCAGCACCAGTGATGTGGTTGTTATAGGTGCACCAAACAACCAATGCGAGAACCATCTCCACTACAGAAGTTCCAACAGCTACAAGGTAGGAGCGGCCTGGAACTTTTCTTGCGAGCATTGATCCAATTGCTCCAAGCAGTGGGACAAGTATGAGGGCGCTGAGCCAGATTGATGAATGCATTTCTAACCAGCCCTGCCTACGAGATACACAACAATCACGCTGAGCCCCAAAGTCATTGCGAGCGCGTAGTGGCGCACAAAGCCTGACTGAGTTTTGCTGACGCCATGAGCGCTGTTTCGAACGCTGGCAGCGATAGCCGTTACTGCCCCATCAATTATCTTCGGTTCCACAACGTCACCAGCGAAGCTTGAAATACGAGTGATCGGACGACCAATTGTGGTGTCATAGAAATCATCCCAGCGCCACACGTGCTCGAAGAATGATGATTCGTAGCGAGATGACTCCGTGCGTGACTTCCAGATACTGAATGCGGCAATGAGACCAAAGAGCGCCACAATGACGTCGACAAGTGCAAGAACTATTTGCCCCACTGTTCCCATTGTTATCTCTGAGGGGATGAAGCCAAATGTCGGGTCCAGGAATCCAGCGAGTGAAGAGTGGTGAACCCAAGGAAGGTCAATTACCCCACCAAGCACACTGAGCACAGACAGAACCACTAGTGGAAGCGTCATGACCCAAGGAGATTCGTGTGGGTCATGCCCTTCAGTTACCGTGCGGAATCGCTCAGTGCCTCGGAACGTGAGTACGAAGAGGCGGCTCATGTAATAGGCCGTGAGCATGGCTGTGAAAATTCCAAGTGCCCAAAGAATCTTTGAGTAGCCGTACACATTCGTAAGTACGTCACCCTTCGCCCAGAATCCAGCGAAAGGAGGAATACCAGAAATGGTTAGCCAGCCAATGAGAAATGTAGGGAACGTGAGTGGAAGATACTTCTGTAGTCCACCCATCTTTCGCATGTCTTGTTCACCATTCAATGCATGAATTACTGAACCAGATCCTAAGAAGAGCAGAGCCTTAAAGAAAGCGTGCGCAATCATTAAGAAGATTGCTGCAGAGTACGCGCCGACACCAACGGCCATAACCATGTATCCAATTTGAGAAACAGTTGAAAAAGCTAGAACTTTTTTGATGTCTTTTTGCGAAGTGGCAATTGTTGCAGCGACAAATGCAGTAACGCCACCAATGATTGCAATTGTTGTGCGTCCAGGAACCGACAGCGCCAGAACTGGGGCCATACGACAGAGCAAGTACACACCAGCGGTAACCATTGTTGCGGCGTGGATTAGTGCAGAGACTGGAGTTGGGCCTTCCATTGCGTCAGGGAGCCAGTTGAAGAGTGGAATTTGAGCACTCTTTCCAGCAGCTGCAAGTAGCAATGACAAAACAATCAATGTGGCGATTGTTGGAGTCAATACACCAGCACCAGTGAAAATTGATAGGTAATCAAGCGTGTGCAGATGTGTGAACAAGAAGAACATTGCAATAAGGAGTCCGAAGTCTCCAACGCGGTTGTAGACGAATGCTTTCTTTCCCGCACTTGCTGCACTGTCACGGTCGAAGTAGTAACTCACTAGCCAGTATGAACACGCGCCAACGCCCTCCCACCCAACGAAGGTGAGGACAAGGTTGTTAGCGAGTACCAAGACAAGCATTGAGAACACGAACAGGTTGAGGTAGAGGAAGAACTTTCTGAAGTCCTTTTCACCGTGCATGTATCCCGTTGAGTACAAGTGAATCAATGTAGAGATTCCCGTTACAAAGAGGCACATTGTGATTGAGAGTGGATCGACAAGTAGCGCTGCTGGAACATGTAAAGTTCCCACGCTGATCCAAGAGAAGAGGTTTACAGTTATGTCGCGACCAGAGTGACCGAGCAACATAAAGAATGTAATGACTGTTGAAACAAAACTCAGCCCCACAGCACTCGTTCCAGCAATACCAATCTGCTTTTCGCTGAGTGAGCGACCGTTAATTAAAACGAATAAAAACCCAACGAGTGGGAAAAGAATGATGAGAGTAGCGAACTTTGCCATTACTAGCCCTTCATCTCTGAGAGCTCATCAACTGATGTTGAAGTACGACGTCTAAATATCGCCACAACAATTCCGAGGCCAACCGTAACTTCAGCTGCGGCCACAACCATTACGAAGAACACAGTCGCCTGACCACCAATGTCGCTCAAGGTCCTGGCGAACGTGACAAAGGTGAGGTTCACCGCATTAAGCATGAGCTCTAGGCACATGAACATAATGAGCGCACTACGACGAGTGAGAAGTCCGAAGGCTCCTACGCCAAAAAGAATGGCGGCGAGAATGAGGTACCAAGCGGCGGGAACGTTCATGACTCACTCTCATCACTCGTACGCTCACGACGTGCAAGAAGCACTGCACCAACCACAGCAATAATTAGAAGTGCGGCAGTCGCTTCGAAGGCAAAAATGTAGGTCGTAAAGACAGCCGTTCCCAGTTGCTGAACATTGCCTGATCCTGGAGCAAGCGCTACCCCACCGGTTGACACTGACATCGCGCCAGTTACCCAGTGTGCGCGGGCCATCAGGGCAATAAGACCACCAACAGTGATAACAACACCTGTTCCAGCAAAGACTCGTTGTCCAACGAGTGGATCAACGCGCACCGTGTCATTACGGTCAACGCCTAGGAACATGATTACGAACAAGAACAAAACAACAATTGCTCCGGCGTACACAATGATTTGCACTGCAGCCAAGAAGTCTGCTGATTGAGCAATAAAAGCAACAGCAACTCCGAACAGCGTCATGATGAGACTTAGTGCACTGTGCACTGGATTCTTCATTACAAGAACTCCGAATGCACCAACGAGAGTAAGTAGTGCGGCAGTAATAAAGATAAGAATGCTCGGGACTGCGTAGCTAAGGGCCAACATTATTTCTTGCCCTTAAAGCGTGGAGGCAGTTTCTCCATCACCTGCGTGATCATGCCTTCAAGCCCGCGACGATTAAGCGGAACATCTTCTGGTTCTAAGTGGCGGTAGAACGCGTCACGTAGTTGCTTTGATCCCGTAGCTTCGTCATCTCTGTTTTCAGACTGTCCAGCTTCTGCAGCCTTAATGCCCGCGCCTAGGTCGCCAGTCCACTGAACTACACCTTCGAATGCAGCATCTCCCGATGGTGATGTTGCGCGCATCCAGCCACCAGTCATTTCTGCTTCACCTTCACGCCAGTCTTCCCATGGCAACTTCTGAGGGAACCCTTGATCGTCAACGAGCAATTCGTTCTTCGTGTAAATCGCATCTGCACGGTTTGAGAATGAGTACTCAAACATCTTTGACTCAGTGATTGCCTGCGTCGGGCAAGCTTCTACACATAGGTCACAGTGGATGCAGCGTAAGTAGTTGATTTCGTAGATGTAGCCGTAGCGCTCTCCCGGACTCACTGGGTGGTCCATTGGGTTGTCTAGCCCGCGAACGTTGATGCAGTTAGCCGGGCAAACTCCAGCACAGAGTTCACAACCAATGCACTTTTCCATTCCGTCTTCGTAACGGTTTAGAACATGGCGTCCGTGTTGGCGAGGTTGCTTGGCTCGCTTCTTTTGTGGGTAACTCGTAGTCACGTTCGGGCGACCAATGTGCTGCATTGTGAGCTTGAAACCACCGAAGAAGTCTGTAAATTTACTCATTTGCATCCCCGTCGGTGAAGTCGCGCAGTGCAAATCCAGGCAGTGGTCGTTGACCCACGCTTGGCAAAATTGCTTCGCCATCTTTTCCACGTGACTGACCTAGGGCGAATGAACGCTCCAGCAATGTGTACGAAATAAGGACTGTCGCAATCATGATTAGTCCCCAAGACATTGAAACAACAAACCCTGCAACAATCAGCATCCAGCCAAGACTGAGTGGAATAAGTCGCTTCCAGCCGAGGTCCATTAATTGGTCATAGCGAAAGCGTGGAAGTGCGGCACGGAACCAAATGTAACTGAATGCAAAGGCCGTTGTCTTCGCGAGGAACCAAATAATTGGGAACACCCATTTGAAGTGTGGGACTGGCGGAATCCAACCAGCAGGGCCACCAAAGAACAATGTGACCATGATTGCTGACATGGTAATGGTGTTCATGAATTCGGCCAAGAAGAACAGTGCGAAGCGAAGTGACGAGTATTCCGTGTGAAATCCACCAACAAGTTCACTCTCCGCTTCAACAACGTCAAACGGTGGACGGTTGAGTTCTGCGGTGATTGAGATAAGGAATACAACAAAAGGGACAATGCCAAGACGGATTACGTTCCAGTGCCAAATACCGTGTGCCTGTGAAGTGACAATGCTGTGTGTCGTTAGTGAGCCAGTTGCGAGAATGACCGTAACAATGGTCATTCCGAGTGCAGCTTCATAACTAATCATTTGTGCGCTTGCTCGCACTGAAGAAAGAAGGGGGTACTTCGATCCCGAAGACCAGCCCGCGAGCATTACTCCGTAAACAGAGATACCTGACATAGCGAGCATGAGCAAAATACCCATTGGTGGATTCGCGATCTGCAGCATCACCTGGTGGCCACCAATGTTCAGTGTGCCACCGACTGGAACAATTGAAAACGTAATTAGCGCTGGGACTAGAACTAGGTATGGCGCCAACTTGAAAACAAAACGGTCAGCTTCAGCAGGAATTAGATCTTCTTTAAAGAACAACTTGATTCCGTCTGCGAGCGTCTGGAGAAGTCCGAATGGTCCCCAGCGTTGTGGCCCAATGCGACTTTGCATGTCTGAGATTGCTTTTCGCTCAAACCAAATCATCAAGATAACTGAGCCCATGAGCGCACCGAAGCCCACGAGAACTTTGATAATCACAATGAGGATTACAACGCCAGTCATTCCGTGGCTAAAGAGTGGATCCGTTGAGGCGAGTAACGAGTTCATCGGGTCTCCAGTCTTATTTGATTAATAAGTGAAGTTGCATCAATAATCGAACGCACACCATTGACGTCGCTCAACTTTTCAACTCCAAATGGAACTTCTACAACGCCACGAGGAACATTGTTGTCTAGTTCAATTGTCACCGAAATAGTTCCGTTGGCTCCCACAGCATTTACGCTCACGCCATCTTCGGCGCCAATGCGCTCGAAGTCGACATGGTTCAACTTGAAGGTTGGAGCTTCAATGAGTCCATGTAGTGCGCTTGATCCCTGAACTGCGATGCCGTTGTCGTAGAGACGTCGAGTTAGGTTCACTCGAAGCGCGTACCCATCAACTGATGGTGCATCTATTTCTCTTCCAGCATCGACTTGTGCGAGGGTTGCGCTATTTCCACGTGGACCCTTCACAACTGTGTCAACGACGGTCGCGCCACTTGGTGCACCAAGGCCAAC
>JBAWYN010000006.1:0-41541 GCA_037143535.1 Acidimicrobiaceae bacterium
CGCTAAGTAGCGCCTGAATTCCTTGCGTGAGCTCCTCAGTGTGCTGGCGATTTTCATCAACGAGTTTGATGATCTCTCGCCCATCAGATGTTCGAAGTCCCGTAGCGCAGCCCTCGGTGGCTGTTTCAATGGCGAGGATGTTCATTATTTTGCCCACGTTGCTAGTTCATCAGTTCTTGAATTGGCGAGGGCTCCACTAACAATGAGTCGACGACCTTCGTTGTCATCAATTTCAAAGTTCACGGTGAGCACATCGCGTCCGAACACCGATGCGGCGAGCTCTCCCCATTCAACGAGTGCGACACCTGCTTCTTCTACGAGTTCGCCTAGCGCGAGGTCAAGAACTTCACCGAGGCTCTCAACGCGGTAAACATCACAGTGGTGCAAGGTCCGTATGCCTTTGGAATTTGAACAAGCATGCTCACGCACCATGGTGAATGTCGGGCTCGTCACTCTCTCACTAACACCAAGAGCTTTAGCAACACCTTTAGTGAAGGTTGTCTTTCCTGCACCAAGTTGGCCAGAAAGGAGAACGATGTCGCCGGGGCGAAGCACCGCGGCAAAGTCCTCGCCACAAATTTGTGTGGCTTCGTCAGTGTCGCAGTAGCGCTCGAAGGTCATTGCTGGCCCAACAGTGTTTTTAGAATTCGTAAATCGGCGCGCATCACGTCCACCACGCTAGGGCCTTGGCGGAGTGCGGCGGCGGGGTGATATGTCGCCATCCCCTTCACTGGACCTAGAGACATGACTTTTCCGTGCACTGCACCAATGGGCTCGGTGTGATTAAAGACTGTTTTAGAAGCAGTGTTGCCGAGCGCCAAGACAAACTGTGGGCTGACTGCGATGAACTGAGAATCAAGCCAAGGGCGACAGGCACCGAGTTCAGTTTTGTTTGGAGTCCGGTTATTAGGTGGACGACACTTCACGACATTGGTCACAAAGCAGTCACTTCTACGAAGGCCGGTTTCTTCTTCGATTAAACGAAAGAGAAGCTGTCCGCTGCGACCAATAAATGGCTCGCCACCCTCGTCCTCGTTTTTCCCCGGAGCCTCACCAATCACCATTAGCGAAGGCGAGTCTGGTCCAGATCCAATGACAACACGAGTTCGAGTTTTTGAAAGGGAGCAACGTTGACACGATGCGAGCTCTGGAATGTTATTTTCCACGACTAGCTCACAACAACGCGGGCAACACGGGTGGCAATCATGGTGAAGATTTCATAGGCAATCGTGTCGAGTCGCTCTGCGAGTTCATTCGCGGAGATGAATTCATCTCCCTGGCGACCAAGGAGCACAACGTCGTCTCCAATCTTCACTTCGTCATCACCGCAGTCAACAACGATCTGGTCCATTGTTATTTGACCAGCGAGTGGGTAGCGCTTTGCATTAATTAGTACTTCCGCGCCACCAGCAAAGAGTGAGCGTGCGTAGCCATCGGCGTAGCCATAAGGGACCGTTGCAATGTTGGAGTCAATCTCAAGTTCACGTCGACGACCATAACTTGGACGAGCCCCCGCAGGAACGCGGCGAACAGCACTCACCTTTGAGTGAAGACTTACCGCTTGGCGAAGAGTCATTGCAGATTCACCAATGACGCTTTCGAGCCACAACTGAGGGGCAACACCTAGTAGTCCCAGCCCGCAGCGCACCATGGTGCCGTGAGCTTCCTTAAAAGCAACAGTTCCCGCAGTATTAGCAAGGTGAATGTTCTTGACTTCGATGCCTCTTGAAGCAACGTGGTGCTGGGCTTCATTAAACAGATCGATCTGCGTGCGAGTAAAAGAACGGTGATCAGGATTTGATTCATCCGCGACGCTGAAGTGTGTGTAGAAGCCATCAATCTCAATGTTTTGTGATGAAGTAAGGACGTCTAAAACTGCGTCGAGGTTTTCGCGGTCAACACCGAGTCGGTGCATGCCCGTGTCAAGCTTTACGTGTACTCGGTGCATGCCACCGAGCTGCTTGGCACATAAAACTGCAAATCTGGCTCCTTCAACAGAACCAATAGTTGCAATAAGTCCGTTTTCAAAAGCGAGCTTGGTGTTGTGTTCATCTAGTTCAGCAAAGACGAGGATCGGAATTGTCACTGCATTGGCACGAAGTTCAATTCCTTCATCAACAAGCGCAACACACAGCATCGCAACATTATTTTCTTGATAGATAGTTGCGAGCTGCACTGCTCCTACGCCGTAGCCATTGGCCTTTACAACTGCCGCGAGCGCTACTCCACCACTCACTGCACGCAATGTTGCAATGTTGTTTTCTAGAGCACTGCGAGAAATCTCAACGCGCGATGCTCGATTAACTGCTTCAACCGGCATCGTCAGTACCAACCACGAAGGCAGCTGCGCTCATGTCAGTGTGCGTCAGTGTGATGTGCATGTTCTTGATGCCCACCCGGTCCGCAAGGTCTTGTGCAGTGCCGTGCAAAACAACCATGGGTGCACCTGAGCGCATTTTCTTAACTTCAATGGTCTTCCATCCGGTTGAACCAACGCCAACACCGCACGCCTTCATAACTGCTTCTTTTGCGGCAAACCTGGCGGCGAGTCGTTGTGGGCGAAGCTTCGTGTCTAGCTTCTCGCCTTCGGTAAATAGTCGGTCAACGATTTTTGGACGTCTCGCTAATACCTTTTCAAAGCGCGGAACGTCAACAATGTCAATTCCAATGCCGACCGTAGCCATTATTCAACCGTCACGGTCTTTGCCAGGTTGCGCGGGCGGTCAACTTCATGTTTGAGTCCGCGAGCCATGGCGTAGGCAAAAATTTGAAGAGGGACAACATCAATCATTGGTGTAAACATTGGCTCAGTTGCCGGAACTCTGAAAACGAAGTCAGCAACAGCGGCGATCTTTTCATCGTCATCTGTTGCAACGGCAACCACTGTGGCTCCACGAGCCTTCACTTCAGCGAGATTTGAAAGAATCTTTTCGTGCATGTTTGGATCAGTTGTTATTGCCACGACCACAACGCCTGGTTCAATGAGCGCGAGTGGTCCGTGCTTGAGTTCACCGGCTGGATAGCCTTCTGCGTGCAAGTAGCTAAGTTCTTTTAGCTTCAGTGCTCCTTCGAGTGCAGTTGGGAATCCAACGTGGCGGCCGAGAAAGAAGAAGTCACGTGTGCTGAGCAGTTGCTCCGCCACTGATTCATAATCACTACGGCGAGTAAGGGTCTCTGCCACTTGAGCACTCACTGCATTTAGGCCAAGAAATAGTGCATCGATGTCACTTGGCTTCAGGGTTTGGCGCAACTGTGCGAGGCGAAGAGCGAAGAGTTCAAGCGCTGCGACCTGGGCCACGAATGCCTTTGTAGAAGCAACAGAAACTTCAAGTCCGGCCCGAGTGTAAATAACGGCGTCAGCTTCACGTGCGAGCGAGGAATCAACAATGTTTGAAATAGCCACAACACGTGCTCCGCGACGCTGCGCTTCGCGAATTGCCATGATCGTGTCAATTGTTTCACCAGACTGACTCACACCAATAACGAGGGTTCCAACTTCGACGATTGGATCGCGGTAACGATATTCACTCGCAATGTCAACTTCAACACTCACTCCGGCCCAGCGCTCAATGGCGTACTTGGCAACTTGTGCAGCGTGATGTGACGTTCCAGCGGCCACGAGAACAACGCGCTTTACGTCACGAAGTTCTTGGTCACTTATGCGCATCTCGTCGAACGTGATAGTTCCGTCGCTTCTCCTGCGGTCAAGCAAGGTGGCACGAAGGGCATCAGGTTGTTCATTGATTTCCTTCGTCATGAAGTCGGGGTGTCCGCCCTTTTCTGCAGTCTCTAGGTTCCAGTCGATTTGCAACTGATGAAGTCGAACCGGTGCGCCCTCTAGGTCAACTGCTCGGAAACCTTCTGGCCCTAGGCGAACAACTTCGTCGTCGTTGACTGCATAAAAAGCTTTGGCCTTATCCAAAATCGCTGGGATGTCTGAAGCAAGGTAGGTGACACCAGGCGAAGTTCCAACAACGAGTGGAGAAATTCGACGCGCCGCAACAATGACGTCTGGCTCATTGGCGTCCATTACTGCAAGTGCGAAAGCACCACGAACAATCAACAAACTCTGTCGTACAGCATCCATGAGATCTAGTCCCTTGGCGCGCTCTTCTTCAATGAGGTGCGCGAGTACCTCAGAGTCAGTGACTGAAGTAAAGACGTGCCCGCGTGATTCGAGTTGTTCTTGAAGCTCTGAGTGGTTTTCAATAATGCCGTTGTGAATAATGGCGATGTTGCCTGAGCAGTCAAGGTGAGGGTGAGCGTTCACTGCTTCTGGGGCACCGTGCGTGGCCCAGCGAGTGTGTCCAATGCCTGAGCTAAATCCAGAAGGAGCGTGTTCGCATTCGAGGCGTAGTGCCGCTACTGACTGTGTTCCGTCAGCAGTACGCGCGCGCCAGGTTTTGCCTGGGCGCACCAGGGCAACTCCCGCTGAGTCGTAGCCGCGATATTCCAAGCGTTGTAGGCCCTCAAGAAGTGTCGAGAGCGTGTCGGAGGATCCAACGACCCCAATGATGCCGCACATGAATACAAGCCTACTCGCAGGGGTTTCTCCACCCCGGCCCAGTTAATTTCAGGAAAAAGAACTTTCCAAGCGAGATGAGAACTCATCAACGAATGAAGCGTCCAGCGCCTCAATCATCACTCGAACAACTGGCTCGGTGCCAGAAGGTCGAACCAGTAGTCGAACATCGCTCAAGTCCACATTGTGGCTCGCAACGAGTTCTTGGAACAATGTCTGCACCACGTCATCTTTATAGAGGTCGTTTGCAATGTTGATCAAACGCTGGGGCACACGTGTCCATGCAGCACTCGCTAATTCGTCAAGTGCTCCGCGTCGAGCAACAAGGTCACACAACATGAGTCCGGTTAGAAGTCCATCGCCAGTTGGTGCGAGGTCTCGAAAAATGAGGTGACCAGACTGCTCGCCACCAAAGTTCCAAGAATTTTCTTCGAGAGCCAACAACACGTTGCGGTCACCAACATCAGTTTCTACAACTTTTGTCTTTGCAATTCTCATGGCGCGGTGAAGTCCAAGGTTGCTCATCGAAGTAACAACGAGTCCGCCACCGAGTTTGTTGCGCTCAGCGAAGTCGAGTGCGAAAAGAATCATGAGGTCATCGCCGTCTCTTACATCGCCGTTCTTGTCAACTGCAATAAGTCGGTCAGCGTCACCATCAAATGCGAGACCTAGATCTGCCCCTAGTTCAGTGACTTTTGCAATGAGAGCTTCAACGTGCGTTGATCCACAGTTCTCGTTGATGTTCTTTCCATCAGGAGCATCATTAATGGTCGTCAGCGAAACACCAGTTGCTTCAAAGAGTTCGTGCGCTACATGTGATGCTGCTCCATTGGCGCAGTCCAGAACAATCGACAGCGCTGAAATATCTCCGGGGACCAAACTGGCAATGTGCTGGGCATAGTCGTGCTCGGCTGAAGCATCAATTGGTGTTTCAGCGAATTCGTCACTCGCTGCGCTTGGTGCTGCGTTCAGTGCGTCAGTGACCGCTTGTTCTGTGGCAACGTCGAGCTTTGATCCACCGAGTCCAAGAACCTTTAAGCCGTTGTCAAAGTATGGGTTATGTGACGCAGAAACCACAACGCCAACGCCACTGCGTTGCTGGGCAATTACCGCAACACCAGGGGTTGTGAAGTAGCCGAGATTAAAAGCGCTGGCGCCACCATCTTTTAGACCACACAGCACTGCTGCAGCGAGTGCGGGTGAGCTTTCTCTGGTGTCGTAACCAACGAACACTGGAGCGTTGAATACTGAAGCAACTGCGCGACCAAGCTTGTAGGCAAGGTCGGTAGTTATCTCTTCGTAGGCTCTGCCCCGAATGCCGTCCGTGCCAAATTGCACGGCCATGGCCATTAACGCTTCGAGTACTGAGGCGCCTTACGGGCCTTCTTGAGACCGTACTTCTTCGATTCCTTCTTGCGAGAGTCGCGAGTAAGGAGTCCGGCCTTCTTAAGGGCTGGACGAGTTGCTTCGTCGAGCTCAAGAAGTGAACGTGCGATTCCGAGGCGAAGTGCTCCGGCCTGTCCTGCAGTTCCGCCACCTTCGATTGTTACGTCGATGTCGTAGGTCTGCTGCTGGTCAGTAAGACGAAGTGGTTCCATCACCATCTGGCGGTGTGTTGCTGATGTGAAGTAGTTGTCGAATGCGCGTGAGTTAATAGTGATCGTTCCAGTTCCTGGACGAAGACGTACGCGAGCAACTGCTTCCTTGCGGCGGCCAGTTGTTTGTGTGAGTGGAATTGTTGACACGAATTTTCTCCTTAACCGCGGCGGATTGCCGAGGTGTCGTACATCTTTGGTGCTTGAGCAATGTGTGGGTGCTCTGCGCCCTTGTAAACGTGAAGCTTCGCCATTACTTGACGACCAAGACGGTTCTTAGGAATCATTCCCTTAACTGCGTCGTACACGAACTTTTCTGGGTCATCGGCAAGAAGTGTTCCCCATGATGTTGAACGAATTCCACCTGGGTAACCAGAGTGACGGTAACGGAAGTTCTGCGTTGCCTTGTTAGAAGTAATGACTACTTTGTCTGCGTTGATGATGATGACGTTGTCGCCCATGTCCATGTGTGAAGCAAAGGTGACGCGGTGCTTTCCACGAAGTAGTGAAGCAGCAACTGTTGCCACGCGGCCAAGGACAAGTCCTTCTGCGTCGATGACTAACCAGTCGCGAGAAATCTCGGCTGTTTTTGGAGTAAAGGTCTTCACAATTCTTCTTTCAGCGATCTTTAGGGGGTCACCAGCGTGGGACTCCTAAGGGACTCTCTATCTTACGAAACCAGAGGGTCCGCCAGCAAATTCCTCGTATCCGACCCCGACAAGGCTCAGACCCTCGGGTGGGGCCGCCGATGGCAAATGATCCCTCTGAGGGGTCTCCAGGCGGTCTTTAATGGTGTTTTCGGGGATGTCCCCTCGCCCTACGGCGACCATGGTGGAGACCAAATTGCGGACCATGTTGTGGCAAAAGGACTGGGCCCTGATGTTGAGGCGAAGCACTGGCTCTCCGGTGGGGCTCATGGCCCACTCGTCAGGGACCCTTTCCCAGCTCACTGAAATGACGCGGCGAAGCAGCGGATCCTCCGGCCCAGCGTTCGTGGGGCGACGACAAAATGAGCGAAAGTCATACGTTCCAATGCACTGTTGGCCAGCTCTATTCATGGCGTCAATGTCGAGAGGTCCTTCAACGCTCCACGCGAAGCTGTTCGTAAGCGCTAGCGCTGGAGGATCTGATTCAAAAACTAGGTAGCGGTATTCACGCCACAGTGCAGAGTGGCGTGCATCAAAGTCAGCACTAACGCGCTGTGCTTTCAGAACACGGATCTGTCCACGAAGTTGCATGTTGAGAGAGTTAAGAAGACGCTGTACCGGTTCTCCGCGCTCGTCAGGAAAGAACTGAACGGGTAGATCAACGTGGACAACTTGTGCGAAGGCGTGCACGCCAGCGTCAGTGCGACCCGCACCAATAATGTCTGGCTCTTCTTTTAGACGAAGGGTCGTTGCAAGTGCGACGCGAAGGACTCCAACAACTGTTGTGACTTCTGGCTGATAGGCAAATCCACTAAAACCTCTGCCGTCATAGGCGAGGTCAAGACGCCACCTTTCGGTAGCGACTACTGATGGATCAAACGAACTCAATGCGCGCCATAGGGGCATTGTCACCCTGACGCGGCCCAAGCTTCAAGATGCGGGTGTAACCACCAGGACGCTCCTTGTAACGAGGAGCAATTTCAGTGAACAACTTGTGAGCCATGTCCTTGTCGCGAATGAACGCAACGACACGACGCTGAGCGTGCACTGAACCCTCTGGGGAGTTCTTGGCTGCGGTTACGACCTTCTCCACGATGGGACGAAGAGCCTTGGCCTTAGCTTCTGTTGTAACGATTCCTTCAGCAGCAATAAGTGACGAAACTAGGTTTGCGTACATTGCCTTCTGGTGTGATGAGCTTCCACCGAAACGTGGGCCCTTCTTTGGTGCACCTAACATAATTAGTCCTCTAGTCGAAGTGAAAGACCACGCTCTTCGAGGCGGTCATTCACGTCCTTCAGCGACGTAGCACCGAAGTTTGTGATGGATGTAAGGTCACGCTCTGTTGCGTTAACGAGCTGAGCAATTGTGTTGATGCCAGCGCGCTTAAGGCAGTTACGTGAACGCTCGGTAAGGCCGAGTTCTTCAATTCGAATGTCAAGCTCAGAAGCTGCAGCTTGTGCTGATCCAACGTCACCAAGCTCAAGAGCTGGTGCTTCGTTGTCAAAGTCACCAATCAGTTCAACAAGTGAACCGAGTGTCTTTCCGGCTGAAGCAAGTGATTCTTGTGGGCTTACGGTTCCGTCAGTTTCGATTTCGATAACGAGACGGTCGAAGTCCTTTGACTGCTCAACACGAACTGGGAAGATTTCGAAGCTCACACGACGAACAGGTGTGAAGATTGCGTCGAGTGGAATAACACCAATGGTTGAAGAACCCTTGTTGCCTTCAGCTCCTACGTATCCCTTGCCGCGCTCTACTGTGAGCTCGAAGCTAAGTGATGACTTTGCAGATGTGATGTAAGCAAGGTGAAGGTCTGGGTTGAGAATCTCAACATCAGCAGTAGTTGAAAGGTCACGTGCAGTGACAGGTCCTTCAGTCTTCTTGTCGAGACGAAGTGTTACTGGCTCGTCTGAGTGAACAATAAGAAGGAGGTCCTTCAAGTTAAGGCAGATGTCTTGAACGTCTTCCTTAACGCCTTCGATGACACCAAATTCGTGTAAGACAGCGTCGAACTTCACGCGTGTTGCAGCAGCACCTGGGATCGATGAAAGAAGGGTGCGACGCAATGAGTTACCAAGCGTGTGACCGAATCCTGGGTCGAGTGGTCCGATGCCAAATGATTGGGTGTTGTTGATTTCGTCGCCAAGGGCTTCGATTGTTGGACGTTGGATAATAAGCATGGGGACTCCTTAAGTCTTTCGGTTACTTGGAGTACAACTCAACGATGAGTTGCTCTTGGATGGTTTCGGTGATTTGCTCGCGAGCTGGAACAACGCGAACGGTAACTGCAAAGCCGTTCTCAGAAGTTTCCAACCAGCCTGGTACGTTGCGCTCAAGTACGTCAGCGTTGCGCTTGACGTTGAAGTTCTCGCGAGTAACTGCCTTAAGAGCAATCACTTCGCCAGGACGCACACGGTACGAAGGAATAGTTACGCGCTTGCCATTGATTGTCACGTGACCGTGACGAACGAGCTGGCGGGCCTGAGCGCGTGATGCACCCCAACCTGCGCGGTACGCAACATTGTCAAGACGAAGCTCAAGGAACTGAAGCAAGTTCGTTCCAGTGATGCCAGGGCGGCGGCTTGCCTCTTCGTAGAGGTTGCGGAACTGCTTTTCAAGAAGACCGTAGATACGACGAGCCTTCTGCTTCTCACGAAGCTGGCCAAGGTATTCAGAGCCTTGACGCTGACGGTTAGCGCCGTGCATGCCTGGTGGGAATGCGCGCTTCTGACGGTCAGAGTTTTCTGAGACTGGGCACTTCAAAGTGAAGCAACGCTCACCCTTCAAGTACAACTTTGTACGTTCGCGACGACAGAGTCGACAAACTGGTCCTGTATAACGAGCCATTTTTCCTTAACCTCGCTTGCGCTTCTTAGGGCGGCAACCATTGTGAGCTAGTGGTGTTACGTCTTGGATCTTGACAACTTCAATACCCGCAGCAGCGAGTGATCGAATTGCAGTCTCACGGCCCGAGCCAGGACCACGAACCAGTACGTCAACCTTCTTGATGCCGTGTTCAATTGCAGCACGCGCGCACTTTTCAGCAGCGAGCTGGGCGGCGTAAGGGGTTGACTTACGTGAACCCTTAAAGCCGACCTGACCAGATGAAGCCCATGAAAGGACGTTTCCTTCTGGGTCAGTGATTGACACGATTGTGTTGTTGAACGAACTCTTGATGTGAGCCACGCCGAAGGCAACGTTCTTGCGTTCCTTCTTACGAGTCTTACGAGCTGCTGACGGCTTAGCGGTTGCCATTACTTAACGACCTTCTTCTTACCAGCGACTGTGCGCTTTGGTCCCTTACGGGTACGAGCATTTGTGCGGGTGCGCTGTCCACGAACAGGCAGACCCTTGCGGTGACGGACTCCTTGCAGGCAGTTAATTTCCATCTTGCGCTTGATGTCTTGTGCGACGTCACGACGAAGGTCACCTTCAACAGTGATGTTCTGGTCAATGTACGCACGAAGCTTGTTAACGTCAGCCTCGGTGAGGTCCTTCACGCGAACAGACTCGTCAATGCCGGTTGCCTCGCAGGCCTGCTTAGCCTTTGTCGGTCCAACACCATAGATATATGTAAGTGAGATCACCGTGCGCTTGTCGCGTGGGATGTCTACTCCTGCAATACGGGCCATCTTTTTTCTCCTAGCCCTGACGCTGCTTGTGGCGTGGGTTATCGCAGATCACGCGGACGTGACCTTCTCGTCGAATGACTTTGCACTTCTCACACATGGGCTTTACGCTCGCGCGAACTTTCATGTTTTTCTTTCTCGATCTCTAAGAACTTGAGTTATTTGTAGCGGTAGGTAATACGGCCGCGTGTCATGTCGTATGGAGTGATCTCAACTTGTACTTTGTCTCCTGGGAGAATACGGATGCGGTGCATGCGCATTTTTCCTGAGCTGTGAGCGAGGACGGTGTAACCATTCTCGAGTTCAACTCGAAACATTGCATTTGGTAGAGGCTCGACGACAGTTCCCTCAACGGTGAACGCATCTTCCTTTGGCTTACTCAGGTTCTTTCTCCTTGTTACGTGACTACGGGGGCACGAAGAAGCAAAAACTTCCTCGTGTTTGACCTCATGTACTTCTTAAGAGGTCGGCTGACTATTCTACCGAATTTTCAGAAAAACGCAAAAGCGGGCCTGATTTCCTGGGTTTTGCCCTGCCCACCTACTAGGGCAGCGGCGTGAGAGGGTGGAGGTATGCCACTTCTCAACCCACATTCGCCAGAAAGAGCCGAGCGTGAATACCTGGATTCTGTGTTGAGCCACCTGGCAAAAGCCCGTGCAGCACTAGACATTGCCTGTGAAAATGTGGCCTCGAACCTCACCAAGGACCAGTTAAAAACTGCTGACCTAGAGCTCACGGCGGTAATAAACAGTCTCACTCCCCATGTTTTATCCCAGCAGGACCTCGAACACCTACAAATCCGAGAAAGTCGACGGGCCCAGGAGAACATGCGGGTCCAGCAACTGAACGCTCAAGAACTCCGAGTTTTTGCACTACTGGCCGAGGGAATGAGCAACAAGGAAATAGCGCAAACGATCAATTTGTCCCAGAACACAATCAGAAATTATGTCTCTATGATTCTGGACAAGTTAGGGCTATCGAACCGGACTGAAATTGCGCTCGTTAGCCAGCGCCGCAGTGACGAACTCTAGAGAACGGTAAAGACTTCTGGGCCATTGTCGGTAACGGCAATGGTGTGCTCGAAGTGCGCTGAGAGTTCACCATCTTGGGTCATTACTCCCCAACCGTCATCGAGCACATAGGTATCAGCTGAGCCAACGTTGATCATTGGCTCAATTGCAAACACCATGCCGGTCTTCAGTGTTGGTCCACCTGAGCCCGGCCAGTAGTTAGGAACCTGAGGTTGTTCGTGCATCGCAGTTCCAATTGCGTGACCGACGTATTCGCGTACAACCGAGAACCCAGCAGCTTCAGCCACGTTCTGTACCGCGCGACCAACTTCGTGAAGTCGGTTACCAGCTTTAAGTTGCTCGATACCAGCCCACATTGAACGCTCAGTAATGTCAATCAGTTTCTTTGCCACAGGACTAATTTCTCCAACACCCATTGTGTACGCGGCATCACCGTGGTAGCCCTCAATGATTGCGCCACAGTCAATAGAGATGATGTCGCCTTCACGAAGTTTGGTGTCGTCAGGAATACCGTGAACAATCATGTTGTTCGGACTCGTGCAAATGACTGCAGGAAAACCGTGATAGTTGAGAAAGTTTGAACGAGCTCCGCGCTTGGCAATAACTTCAGCCGCAATTTCATTCAATTGCAACAAAGTAACGCCGGGCTTTACTGCGGCTCTTGTTGCTTCGTGCATTTCGGCGACAACTTTGCCAGCCTTACGCATTTTGTTCAGCTCGTCAGCTGAACGTCTCACGCGAGTCCTCGCTCAGCGACAACTTTCTTAATAGCGGCCGTTACTTCGTCCGGAGTTTGATCGCCATTAACTGTAACGAGTAACCCGCGCTTTTCGTAGAACGAAAGCAGCGGCGCGGTGTCTTGCTCGTAGATGTCAAGGCGCTTGCGAATGGCTTCAGGACGGTCATCTGCGCGTTGGATAACGTCGCCGCCACACTTTTCGCAGGTGCCAGAAATTGCTTCAATGTCAGAGTCTTTGTAGATAGTGCCGCATTCTTGGCACACTCGACGTGAACTAAGACGCTCGGTTACGAGCTCGGTGGAAACGTCAAGGTTGAGAACGAGCTTTACGCCATCTTCACCAAGTAGCGCATCGAGTGCTTCAGCCTGGTTAAGTGTGCGTGGGAAGCCGTCAAAGAGGGCTCCGCGCTTAGCGTCGTCTTGGTTCATGCGGTCAAGCACGAGCTTGTTTACAAGTTCATCTGAAACAAGTCCACCAGATTCAAGAACACCAGCAACTTCTTTTCCAAGTGGCGTTCCGGCCTTTACTGCAGCGCGAAGAATGTCACCAGTAGAGATCTGTGGAATGACGTAGTCGTCAACGAGACGCTTGCACTGGGTGCCCTTACCCGCGCCTTGCTTGCCAAGTACTACAAGATTTAAACGTGCCGACATGGCTACTTCTTCAAGAAGCCTTCGTAGTTGCGCATCATGAGTTGTGAGTCAATCTGCTGCATTGTCTGGAGTGCAACTCCCACTGCAATAAGAAGGGTGGTTCCGTAGTAAGGGAACTTGTTGATGTTCCACATAGCCATCAAGATGCTTGGAACAACTGCAACTGATGCCAAGAAGAGTGCACCAACAACCGTGATGCGTGAAAGCATCTTGGCGAAGTACTTCTCAGTTGGAAGACCTGGACGGATTCCTGGAACGAAGCCACCTTGCTGGCGAAGCATTTCAGCCTGCTGGTGAGGTTCGAACGCAATGTACACGTAGAAGAACGTGAATCCGAGAATCAAGATGAAGTCAGCAAAAATGTAGGTGAAGCTCGTTGGGTTGAGCGAGTTCGTTACGAATCTCTGGAAGCCGCCCCAAGGAACAATGTTTGACAGCAACACTGGAATGTAGAGCACCGAAGAAGCGAAAATGATTGGAATAACACCCGATTGGTTGACCTTAAGAGGAATGTAGGTAGAGTTTCCACCCATTTCCTTTCGACCAACTACGCGACGAGCAAACGTCACTGGAATGCGACGTTGACCTTGGTCCACGTAGACAATGATCACGAGCAAGATGATTGAAATCGCCAGGATCGTGAAGAACTTGATTGGTCCGCCTTCGTTCCACACGGCAACGCCACCTGATGGCAGACCCGCTACAACGTTTGCGAAAATGAGCAGTGACATTCCCTGGCCAATACCGCGCTGAGTAATAAGTTCAGCCAGCCACATAACGAATGCAGTTCCTGCGGTCATGATCGCAACCATGAAGAGGCCTAGGGCCAAGTTGAACTTAGGAATGAGGTCAATGGTGAATCCGAGCAGAGCCTGGTCGTGACCGTGGAATGCGTAGATAAGACCGGTCGACTGAAGAAGTGCCAGTCCAATAGTTAGATACCTAGTTGCTTGCGTAATTTTCTTTTGACCAAGTGCGCCTTCGTCACGCCATTCACCGAGCTTGGGAATAACAGTTGTCAGAAGCTGCACAACAATTGAGCTCGTAATGTAAGGCATAATTCCAAGTCCGAAAACAGCCAGACGAGTAAGTGCACCACCCGAGAAAAGGTTTAGGAATCCAAGAACACCGCTCGCTCCAGCCTTTGACTGGAGTAGTTGAACTTGCGTCCAGCTAACACCAGGAATTGGGAGGTTTGCTCCCAATTGGTAAAGGCTGATGATGGCAATGGTGAACAAGACCTTATTGCGAAGGTCTGGAACCCTAAAAATATTCCCGAGTCGTCTAAACACGATTTCGCCTTAGCGGTTCTGGTGCTGGTTGCCCGCGGCTGGTGGACGAACTGCGAATGGAAGTGCAATCACTGTTGCAGTTCCACCACTTGCTTCAATTGCAGCCTGGGCTGACTTTGAGAAAGCGTGTGCAGAAACGTTCATCTTGGTTCCGAGAGTTCCACGTCCAAGAATCTTGACGAAGTCCTTCTTCTTGCAAAGGCCGTTAGCTACGAGCACCTCGAAGGTGACGTCGCTGATGCCAAGCACGGTGAGGGTGTCAAGGTTTACTGGTGTGTACTCAACGCGGAAGGGGTTTGTAAAACCCTTCAACTTAGGAATGCGCTGGAGCAATGGAAGCTGTCCACCTTCGAAACCTGCAGGAATCTGGCGACGAGCCTTTTGTCCCTTGGTTCCACGTCCGGCGGTCTTTCCACCCTTACCAGCGATACCACGTCCGACAATACGCTTGCGGTGTGTTGAGCCTTCAGGTGATTTGAGATCGTGCAACTTCATTAGTTGACCTCTTCTACTTTTACAAGGTGTGGCACGCGTGCGATCATTCCACGAATTTCTGGACGATCAGGCAGCGTGTTGGTCTGGCTGATGCCACGTAGTCCAAGCGCGCGAAGTGTTCCGCGGTGCTTTGGCTTTGTGGCGATCGATGAACGAATCTGGGTGACTTTTAGTTGCGCCATTATTTACGCCTCCGTCTTAAACAGGTCATTGTCACGCTGGCGTTCGCGGTAAGCGCGAAGTGTGCCAGATGGAATGACGTGGTCAGCAGTTTTGTCACGTGACGCAGCAATTTCTTCAGGACGACGCAACTGCTTCAGTCCTTCGATAGTTGCGTGTGCCACGTTGATGCCGTTTGAAGAGCCAAGTGACTTCGCAATGATGTCCTTAACGCCAGCCATTTCAAGAATGGCACGAGCAGCACCACCGGCGATAACACCAGTTCCTGGAGCTGCAGGCTTCATGAGCACTCGACCAGCACCGGCTTCACCAAGTACTGGGTAGACAATTGTTGAACCAGCGAGTGGCACTTCGAAGAGGTTCTTGCGAGCTTCTTCGATTCCCTTTTGTACCGCAAGACCAGCTTCCTTGGCCTTACCGTAACCGAGTCCAACGTGTCCCTTACCGTCACCAATAACCATGAGGGCGGTGAATGAGAAACGACGTCCACCCTTCACAACTTTGGAAACGCGGTTTACTTTGATCGTACGTTCTTCGTATTGCTGTTCGTCGGTCATTAGAACTCCAGTCCTGCAGCGCGAAGAGTGTCTGCGAATGCAGCAACGCGACCGTGATAGTCGAATCCACCGCGGTCAAAGACCACTGTGGTGATACCGGCAGCCTTGGCGCGGTCAGCAAGAAGCTGAGCTACGGCCTTGGCACCGTCGATGTTGCCACCGCTAGTTGACTTCAAGGCAGCTTCAACTGAAGACGATGCGCAGAGTGTTACTCCTGCAACGTCATCAATGATCTGTGCCGAGATGTGCTTGTTCGTACGGTTCACGGCGACACGTGGACGAGCTGCAGTACCTGAAAGGTTCTTGCGAATTCGACGGTGACGACGCTTACGTAGTTCGAGTGTTGTGCGTGCCATTATTTAGCAGCCTTTCCAGCCTTGCGAGCAACCTTTTCACCGAGGTAGCGCACACCCTTACCCTTGTAGGGCTCAGGCTTACGTAGTTTGCGGATTGATGCGGCGACTTGGCCAACAACTTCTTTGTCCGCACCCTTAACGATCACGCGCGTAGGAGCAGGCACTTCAAAAGTGATGCCCTCAGGAGCGGTGAACTTAACTGGGTGAGAAAAACCAAGTGCAATGTCAAGAGCGCTAGGACCGGCTGCAGCAGCACGGTAACCAACACCAATGATTTCGAGTTCCTTCGCCCAGCCATCAGTCACACCAACAACCATGTTGGAAATAAGTGTGCGTGAAAGACCGTGAAGTGACTTCGAAGCTGTTTCTTCATCAACACGTCCAATGATGAGCTGGTCGCCATCTTGCTTCACAGTGATGCATGAAGGAATGGTGCGAGTCATGGACGCGTTTGGTCCCTTGACTGTTACTTGCTCACCAGAAACGGTGACTGTTACCGATGATGGAACGGTGATTGGGTTATTACCAATACGTGACATCAGCGAACCTCAACTTTCAAAATTTGCGTGTTACCAGACATAACAAAGCACCTCGCCACCGAGCTTGGCCTTTCGGGCTTCGCGGTCGGTCATGAGACCGTGACTCGTTGAAACAACGGCCACGCCCACACCACCAAGAACCTTTGGCATCTGGTCTGACTTCTTGTAAATACGGAGTCCAGGCTTCGAGACGCGCTTCAAACCAACAATGGTCTTCTTACGGTCTTCTGAATACTTAAGGACGATCTCTAGCGTGTTGCCAGCCTTGCCCGCTTCTTGTGTAACGGTGTAGCTCGCAATGAAGCCTTCCTTGAAGAGGACCTTTGCGAGGCTTTCCTTCAACTTAGAAGATGGCATCTTTACGCTGTCGAACATTGCGGCATTCGCGTTACGAATGCGCGTGAGCATGTCGGCTATTGGGTCAGTCATTGTCATGATTTACCAACTTGCCTTTGTTACGCCAGGAATTTCGCCAGCGTGGACCATTACTCGTAGACAAATACGGCATAGACCGAACTTGCGGTACACCGAACGAGGACGACCACAGCGTTCGCAACGTGTGTAAGCACGTGTCGAAAACTTAGGTGTCTTCTTCTGCTTGATTACAAGGGCTTTCTTAGCCATGTCTATCGATTCTCCTGCTTGAAGGGGAAGCCGTAAGCGCGCAAGAATGCACGCCCCTGCTCGTCGTTCGCGGCCGTTGTAACAATCGTGATGTCGAAACCACGTGGCGCGTCGATTTTGTCGTAGTCAATCTCGGGGAAGATCAACTGGTCATTTACACCAAAGGTGTAGTTACCCTTGCCATCGAATGACTTAGGGCTAAGGCCACGGAAGTCACGGATACGAGGGATTGAGATGCTGATGAGACGGTCAAGGAATTCCCAAGCGCGGTCACCGCGAAGTGTCACCTTGGTTCCAATGGCCTGCTCTTCACGAAGCTTGAAGCTCGCGATTGACTTCTTGGCGCGAGTCACGATTGGCTTTTGACCAGTAATGAGCTCGAGGTCTTTTTGTGCACCTTCAAGTAGTGATGCCTGCTGGGTAGCACGACCAACACCAGAGTTCAGCACGATCTTTGTGAGACGTGGAACCTGCATGATGTTTGCAAGGCCGAGTTCTTCCTTCAGAGCCTGACGGATCTGTTGGTCGTAAACAACCTTTAGACGTGGACGAGTTGTTGTGCTCATAGTCCTGCTCCACACTTACGGCAAACACGTGACTTAGCACCGTCTGCAACCTTAAATCCAACCTTGGCTGGGCCCTTGTGTCCGGCGCACCAGATAGCAACGTTCGAAACGTGCAGCGGCATCATCTTGTCGATGATTCCAGCCTGCATTGTTGCGCCCGTCTGCTTAGTGTGACGCTTTGAAACGTTGATGCCGTCAAGAACAACTTTGTTGCTCCCTGGCAAAGCTTCAATAACGTCGGCACGCTCTCCACGGAACTTTCCGCTGAGAACAAGCACGTTGTCACCCTTTACAATTTTCATTACAAAACCTCCGGAGCCAGCGAAATGATTCGCATGAACTTCTTGTCACGTAGTTCACGGCCAACTGGGCCAAAAATACGTGTTCCACGAGGCTGCAACTGATCGTTGATCAGTACTGCAGCGTTTTCGTCGAACTTGATGTATGAACCGTCAGGACGGCGGCATTCCTTAGCAGTGCGAACAACAACGCAGCGAACTACGTCACCCTTCTTCACTGCAGCACCAGGAATTGCATCCTTAACAGTTGCAATAAATACGTCACCAATTGATGCGTAGCGACGGCGTGTTCCACCGAGCACACGGATGCAAAGAACTTCCTTCGCACCTGAGTTGTCGGCAACCTTTAGACGGGACTCTTGTTGAATCATCGTGCACGCTCCACAATTTCAGTTAGGCGCCAACGCTTGAGCTTCGAAAGTGGACGTGTCTCTTGGACGCGTACTTTGTCGCCAACCTTGGCTTCGTTCTTTTCGTCGTGGACATAGAGCTTCTTTGTGCGCTGAACTGTCTTGGAGTAACGAGGGTGTGAAACACGCTCGTTAACCGCAACAACCAACGTTGAGTTCATCTTGTCCGACACAACAATTCCCTCACGGATCTTGCGTGGGTTTTCGCGACTGGTGTTGATTTCTTCAGTCATGATTAGTTACCTTCTCCCAAAGCTTCAGCAGCTTCGATTTCGCGCTCACGAAGAAAAGTGGCAAGACGCGCAATGTCGCGACGAACCTCTCCTAGACGTGATGTGTTGTCGAGCTGACCTGTAGCGAGTTGGAAACGCAAGTTAAACAACTCGCGACGAGCTTCGCTAAGACGCTCGATCATTTCCTTGTCGCCGAGGAGTCGAAGCTCCGCTACGCGTTCTTTAGTGTTTGCCATTAGATGGTTACCTCCGGTGCGCCGTGTGTTCCAGGGCGGATAACGAACTTCGCCTTAATCGGTAGCTTCTGAATTGCGCGCTCCATAGCCTGGCGAGCGAGTGTCTCATCAACACCACCGAGTTCGAACATGATGCGACCCGGCTTCACAACGGCAACCCAGAACTCAGGGTTACCCTTACCTGAACCCATACGAGTTTCAGCAGGCTTCTGTGTTACTGGCTTGTCCGGGAAAACACGGATCCAAACTTTTCCACCACGCTTAACGTGACGAGTCATTGCAATACGAGCAGCTTCAATTTGACGTGCAGTGATCCAACCAGCTTCGAGAGCTTGGATTCCGAAGTCACCAAAGTTGAGTTCTACTCCACCCTTAGCCATACCGGTCATACGACCACGCTGCTGCTTACGGTGCTTTACTTTGCGAGGCATCAACATAATTACTCAGCGTCCTTTCGAAAGTGTGGCGTGTCGGTGTGATCTTGAGCAGTACGACGCTCAATCTCTTCTTCAACACTCAGTAGCTTTTCGACTTCAGCATCCGCAGCAATGATGTCCACTGGTGCAATGTCAGCTACTTCAACGTCAGTAACTTCGACTGTTTCGACACGACGACGTCCGCCACCGGCACGAACAACACCCTTAGGTGCAGCTGGTGCTGAACCGACTGGCACTGCATCGCCCGCAGCCATAGCTGCTTCGCGAACAATCTTTTCGTCGTTCGTAAGTTGGTAAGGAAGAATGTCACCCTTGTAGATCCAAACCTTCACACCAATGCGACCGGTTGAAGTGCGAGCTTCGCGGAATCCGTAGTCAATGTCAGCGCGCAGTGTGTGCAGTGGCACACGACCTTCACGGTATGACTCACGGCGTGACATTTCTGCTCCACCGAGACGACCAGATGCCTGGATCTTCACACCCATAGCGCCAGCCTTTTGAACAGTCTGAATACCACGCTTCATTGCACGGCGAAATGCCACGCGGCGAAGAAGCTGGTCACAGATACCCTGCGCAATAAGTGCAGCGTCAAGTTCAGGTTGCTTGATTTCTTGGATGTTGAGAGAGATCTTGTTCTTTTGACCAGTGATCTTCTCAAGGTCCTTCTTTAGACGCTCAGCTTCAGCACCACGGCGACCAATAACAATGCCCGGACGAGCAGTGTGAATGTCAACGCGTACGCGGTCTGAGCTGCGCTCGATTTCGATACGACTCACAGCGGCACTTTCGAGCTGCTTGGTGAGGTAGTCACGGATTTTCCAGTCCTCGATAACGAGTTCCTTGTAACCGCGCTCTTTAAACCAGCGTGACTTCCAGTCCGTCGTGATACCGAGACGGAAACCGTATGGATTTACCTTCTGACCCATTAGTTCTTCTCCTCAGTAGTTTCGTCAGTTGTTGTTTCAGTCACCTGATCAACAATTGGTGTTTCGATCACGTCAGTCTCAATCACTTCGTTCTCGGCTTCGTTTGCTGCGAGTTCTGCAGCAGTTTCGCGCTTGTTAACGCTGGCGGTCTGGTCAGCACGACGGCGTGATGTTGCTACGCGGCGTGAACGTGATGCAGATGCCTGAGCACTACGAGCAGTGCGAAGAAGTTCGAGACGCTCGTCGTCAAGGCGAGAAACAATCACGGTGATGTGACAAGCACGCTTCAAGATTGCACCAGCACGACCACGAGCACGTGGTGTGAAGCGCTTCATGGTGATGCCTTCGTCAGCGTATGCAGCTGATACGAAGAGTTCGTCAGCGTTCATACCGTCATTGTTCACTGCGTTAGCAACAGCAGATGCGAGCACCTTGCCAATTACGTCAGCAGCTTCGCGAGTTGTACCGGCGAGAATTTCACGTGCAGTGTTTACGTCTTCGCCACGGATGAGGTTAAGAACAACACGAGCCTTGCTCGCAGACATTTGATAGCCCTTGAGTGAAGCGCGGGTTCCTGGACGTTCGTTTAGCTTTGGACCGGTCATTAGCGCTTACCTGTCTTTTCCTGGCCGGCGTGGAACTTGAAAGTACGAGTTGGTGAGAACTCTCCAAGCTTGTGGCCAACCATTGATTCGTTTACGAACACTGGAACGTGACGACGTCCATCGTGCACAGCGAAGGTGTGGCCAACCATTGTTGGAATGATCGTTGAACGACGACTCCAAGTCTTGATGACCTTCTTCTCGTTTGCGGCGGTCATCGCTTCAACCTTCTTAAGAAGGTGTGCGTCGATGAAAGGACCTTTTTTGAGACTACGTGACATGTATTTACCTACCTACGCGCGCCGCGTCCACGGCGACGACGAATAATTAGCGCATCCGACTGCTTCGGAAGACGCGTACGACCTTCTGGCTGACCCCAAGGCGACACAGGGTGACGTCCTCCGGAAGTCTTTCCTTCACCACCACCAAGTGGGTGGTCTACCGGGTTCATCGCAACACCACGTGTCTGAGGGCGAATACCCTTCCAACGGTTACGACCGGCCTTACCAATCTTGATGAGTTCGTGCTCAGAGTTTCCAATGATGCCGAGTGTTGCGCGGCAGTCAATTGGCACACGGCGCATTTCAGTTGATGGAAGACGAAGAGTGGCAAAGCCACCGTCCTTCGCAACAAGCTGAACGCTCATGCCGGCACTACGGCCCATCTTTCCACCACCGCCGGGACGAAGCTCGACGTTGTGAACTGTTGAACCAGTTGGGATGAAGCGCATTGGAAGTGCGTTTCCGGTGCGGATGTCGGCCTTTGGACCAGACTCCACAACGTCGCCAACCTTTAGTCCGTTAGGAGCGAGGATGTAACGCTTTTCACCGTCTGCGTAGTGCAAGAGTGCAATGCGACATGTACGGTTCGGGTCGTATTCAATTGAAGCAACTTTTGCAGGAATTGCGTCCTTGTTGCGCTTGAAGTCAATGATGCGGTACTGCTGCTTGTGTCCACCACCACGGTGACGTGAGGTCTTGCGACCGTAGTTGTTACGTCCACCAGACTTGGGCTTAGGAGCAAGTAGTGACTTTTCAGGAGTCGACGTAGTGATTTCAGCAAAGTCTGAAACCGACTGGAAGCGACGTCCCGGGCTAGTTGGTTTGCGGTTACGAAGGGCCATAGCTGTCCTTAGTTCTCAAAGAGGTTGATCGAGTCGCCCTGTTTGAGGGTGACAATGGCCCGCTTAGTTGCTGGACGAGATCCAGTAACACCGGTACGACGATTCTTAGTTGTCTTACCCTTGCGGTTGAGTGTGTTGACGTTGGTGACCTTCACATTGAAAGCCTGCTCAACGGCATTGCGAACGTCTACCTTCGTGGCCTTAGGGTCCACGATGAAAACGTACGTGTGGTTTTCCATCAATGCGTATGTCTTTTCAGACACGACAGGACGGATGAGAACGCTCATTGCATCGCGCATTAGTTGGTCTCCTTAGCAACTGGAAGAGTGGAGTCCGTAAAGAGGATCCAGTCGTTTTCGAGAATGTCGTAAGCGTTCAGTTCGCCAGCGTCAACAGTCTTGACGTGTGGCAAGTTCTTGAACGAGTGGAATGCCACTGCGTCATCGCGACTGAGAACAACCAAGACCTTGCCTTCAAGTCCTAGAGCGCTCAGAGCTGAAACGGCATCCTTTGTCTTAGGCAGTGCCCACTTTTCGAAGTTGTCAATAAGAGCAACGCGCTCGAGTTGTGCACGGTCTGAAAGAGCTGAGTAGAGAGCCAGACGGATCATCTTCTTAGGAGTCTTTTGGTCGTACTTACGAGGCTTAGGTCCAAGAGCAATTCCACCACCTGGGTAGTGAGGCGCACGGATTGTTCCCTGACGTGCGCCACCAGTTCCCTTTTGGTTGAATGGCTTCTTTCCACCACCACGAACTTCTTTACGAGTCTTTGTTGACTGTGTTCCAGCGCGCTTTGCAGCAAGCTGCGCCTTGATGACTTGGTGCAGTACCGCCATGTTTGGTTCAATGCCGAACATTGTTGGCTCTAGGGCAACCTTGCCGAGTGCTTTTCCATCAATCGACTTACGCTCAACTGAACGCTTCGCCGGCTCTGGACGATCCTTCTTTACAGGACCACGGAGAGTAAAGACATCGCTCATCGCTTGCCTCCAGCCTTCATAGGATTCTTCACTGATGTGCGAAGTACAACAACGCCACCGCGTGGGCCAGGAACTGCACCCTTCACGAGAACGAGGCTGCGCTCAACGTCAACACCAATTACTTCGAGGTTGGTAGTTGTAACTTGTCCGCCACCCATGCGTCCGGCCATCTTCTGACCCTTAAACACACGACCTGGTGTTGAACATGCACCGATTGAACCAGGAGCACGGTGGTGCTTGTGGTTACCGTGCGATGCACCCTGACCACCGAAGTTGTGACGCTTCATTCCACCGGCAAAACCCTTACCCTTGCTCACTGCAGTGGCGTCAATCATTTCGCCCTTTTCAAAGGTGTCAACAAGAATCTCTTGACCCACTTCGTAACCAGTTACGTCGTCGAGGCGAAGCTCTACGAGCTTCTTACCTGGAGCAACACCAGCTTTTTCGAAGTGACCTTGTTCAGGCTTCGTAACTGTTGATGCGCGACGGGTTCCCCACGTCACTTGAAGAGCTGAGTAGCCCTCCTTCTCGGGAGTCTTTACTTGGACGACTCGAGCTGGGCTGACACGAACAACTGTCACTGGTATGGCCCGGTTTTGGTCATCCCAAACCTGGGTCATGCCCACCTTCTCGCCGACGATCGCTTTGGCCGTCACGGTAATTCCCTCTTTCTAATATCTGTACGTCGGTCACCCGACACACAGACGCTCCGCCGGGCCATAAAACCCGAACGGAGCGCTCGACTTGTTTGGTTTGACGTCCCTCATTGCTGAGGCGATCAAACACTTCTGTTGTGCAGCAGAACCTAAATTCTGCTCCCCACCACGAATGACAGGGATACTTACAATACATCAAAAGACCCCGCCAGCGCAAAGGCGCCGGCGGGGTCTCTCGAAAAGTACTTAGTTTGTGCGGATCTTGATTTCGATGTCCACACCCGCTGGAAGGTCTAGGCGCTGAAGCGCATCTACCGTCTTAGGGGTCTGGTCAACAATGTCCAAAAGACGCTTGTGAACACGCATTTCGAAGTGTTCACGTGAGTCTTTGTGCTTGTGAGGTCCACGAACCACCGTGTAACGGTGCTTTTCGGTGGGCAGTGGCACTGGGCCCTGCACACGTGCGTTCGTACGCTCAACCGTTTGCACGATTTTCGCGGTGGACTGGTCTAGGACACCGTGGTCGAAGGCCTTAAGCCGAATTCTGATCATTTGACGTGGTTCGGCCATGACCGGACTACTTCAGGATCTTTACGACACGACCAGAACCAACGGTACGGCCACCTTCGCGGATTGAGAAGGTAAGACCCTCTTCCATCGCGATTGGCTTACCCAAAGTTACGGTCATTTCAGTGTTGTCTCCAGGCATAACCATTTCTGTGCCTGCAGGAAGCTCAACGGTACCGGTTACGTCAGTTGTACGGAAGTAGAACTGTGGACGGTAGTTAGCGAAGAACGGCTTGTGACGTCCTCCTTCTTCCTTGGTAAGAACATAAACAGATGCTTCGAACACTGTGTGAGGAGTAATTGAACCTGGCTTGCAAAGAACCTGCCCGCGCTCAACTTCTTCCTTCTTAGTTCCACGAAGAAGTGCACCAAGGTTGTCTCCAGCCTGGCCTTCGTCGAGAAGCTTACGGAACATTTCGATTCCAGTAACAGTTGTCTTAGTGGTGTCACGAAGTCCAACGATTTCTACTTCGTCTCCAACCTTAACGATTCCCTGCTCAACCTTTCCGGTTACAACAGTTCCACGTCCTGTGATTGACATAACGTCTTCAATCGACATAAGGAATGGCTTGTCAGTAGCGCGAACTGGCTCTGGAATGTACTCGTCGACTGCAGCCATGAGCTCCATGATCTTGTCGCCCCATGCAGTGTCGCCTTCAAGTGCCTTAAGCGCTGAAACACGAACGATTGGTGTGTCGTCGCCTGGGAAGTCGTAGCTAGAAAGAAGTTCACGAACTTCCATCTCAACGAGCTCAAGGAGCTCTTCGTCTTCAACAACGTCTGACTTGTTAAGTGCAACAACGATGAATGGAACACCAACCTGACGAGCAAGCAACACGTGCTCACGAGTCTGTGGCATAGGACCATCTGTTGCTGAAACTACAAGGATTGCTCCGTCGACCTGTGCAGCACCAGTGATCATGTTCTTCACATAGTCAGCGTGGCCTGGCATGTCAACGTGTGCGTAGTGACGCTTTTCCGTCTCGTACTCAACGTGAGCAATAGAAATAGTGATACCACGGGCCTTCTCTTCAGGGGCCTTGTCGATCTGGTCGAAAGGCGTAAAGGCTGAACCTGGTACGCGGTCTGAAAGAACCTTGGTGATTGCCGCAGTAAGAGTGGTCTTACCGTGGTCAATGTGACCCATTGTTCCAATATTTACGTGAGGCTTATTGCGCTCGAACTTTTGCTTTGCCATTGTCGGGGACTAACTTTCTCTCTAGTGACTGATTCCCGCGAATCAGTCGGGTTGGTTTCGGTCCTCCCCGACTACGGTTTGGACCATTTCTCCGGTTTCCCGGAATTACTTACGCGCCTGTAGCCTTGGCGACGATCTCCTTAGCGATCGACTCGGGCACTTCTGCGTACGAATGGAACTGCATGCTGTACGTCGCGCGCCCTTGGGTGCGAGAACGCAGGTCAGTAGCGTAGCCGAACATATCAGCTAGTGGCACAAGTGCCCTGATTGCTTGGCTATTGCCCTTCTGCTCCATACCTTCTACACGGCCTCGGCGACTGGAGAGGTCTCCAATAACGTCACCCATGTAGTCCTCTGGCGTTACCACTTCTACGGCCATAACAGGCTCAAGGAGCACTGGACTAGCCAAGCGAGCGGCCTTCTTCACCGCGATTGATCCCGCGATTTTGAATGCCATTTCTGAAGAGTCAACGTCGTGGTAGCTACCAAAGGTAAGACGTACACGTACGTCTACAACTGGGTAGCCAGCAAGAACACCTGAAGTTAGTGCTTCAGTAATTCCCTGGTTAACCGGTCCAATGTATTCCTTCGGAATAACACCACCGGAAATTTCATCAACGAATTCGTAACCGCCACCAGGACCAGTTGGCTCCATGGTGATAACAACGTGACCATACTGACCCTTACCACCGGTCTGGCGAACATACTTCTCTTCAACCTTGGTTACGGTCTTGCGAATTGTTTCACGGTACGCAACTTGTGGCTTACCAACGTTGGCATCCACTGCGAATTCACGAAGCATTCGGTCAACAAGAACTTCCAAGTGGAGTTCACCCATTCCCGAGATAACTGTCTGACCAGTTTCTTCGTCGGTGCGAACACGGAACGTTGGGTCTTCTTCTGAAAGTGAGTACAGAGCCTTACCAAGCTTTTCTTGGTCAGCCTTAGTCTTAGGTTCAACAGCAACGTGGATAACTGGCTCAGGGAACACGAGTGTTTCGAGCTGAATCGGATTGTCCATGTCACTGAGGGTGTCACCAGTAGTTACTTGCTTAAGACCAACAGCAGCGATGATGTCACCGGTGCGGATGGTGTCGATGTCTTGACGCTCGTTAGCGTGCATCAACAAGAGACGACCGAGTCGCTCTTTCTTCATTCCCTTAGTCGTGTTAATTACAGTGTCACCCTTTTGGAGTGTTCCTGAGTAAACGCGAAGGTAAATCAACTTTCCAACGTATGGGTCAGTCATGATCTTGAATGCGAGTGCAGAGAACGGCTCTGAGTCGTCGGCTTTACGAAGAAGGACGTCTTCCTTACCTGGCTTTGTTCCTTCAGTAGGTGGAAGGTCAACAGGAGATGGGAGGAAGTCAACAACAGCGTCAAGCATTGGCTGAACACCCTTGTTCTTAAATGCAGTTCCGTTAAGGATTGGAACACAGTGACCGTCAAGAGTTCCTACGCGAAGTGCACGACGCACATCAGCTGTAGTGATTTCTTTTTCTTCGAGCATTTTTTCCATGAGCTCGTCATCGAATGTGGTGAGGATGTCAAGCAACTTGGCGCGGTACTCGTCGGCCTGGTCCTTGTACTCTGCAGGGATCTCAACAACTTCGAGCTTCTCGCCCTTGTCGTCGTGGTAGATCGTTGCAGTCATTGAGCAGATGTCGATGATTCCGAGGTAGTCACCTTCAGCACCAATAGGTAGCTGAATAACTGCAGGAACGCAGTCAAGGCGGTCTTCGATCATTTCTACACAGCGAAAGAAGTCAGCTCCGGTACGGTCCATCTTGTTAACGAAGCAAATACGTGGAACGTTGTACTTGTTCGCTTGACGCCATACGGTTTCGGTCTGTGGTTCAACACCGGCAACGGCGTCAAATACTGCAACAGCACCGTCAAGAACACGAAGTGAACGCTCTACTTCAACAGTGAAGTCAACGTGTCCCGGGGTGTCAATGATGTTGATTCGGTGACCGTTCCACATACAGGTGGTGGCAGCAGAAGTAATGGTGATTCCACGCTCTTGCTCCTGGACCATCCAGTCCATGGTTGCTGCGCCTTCGTGAACTTCACCAATTTTGTAGTTCTTACCGGTGTAGTAAAGAATGCGCTCTGTGGTCGTGGTCTTACCGGCGTCAATGTGCGCCATGATGCCAATGTTGCGCACCTTGTCTAGTGAGATCTCGCGATCGGTCATTTCAATAACTCTCTTTGATTACCAGCGGTAGTGCGCGAAGGCTTTGTTGGATTCGGCCATCTTGGCCATGTCTTCACGACGCTTAACAGCAGCACCAACACCATTAGAGGCGTCGATGATTTCTGCAGCGAGGCGGTCAGCCATTGTCTTTTCACGACGGTTCTTCGCGTAGTCAGTCAACCAGCGAATACCGAGTGTCGTTGAACGACGTGGGCGAACTTCAACAGGAACTTGGTAGGTAGTTCCACCAACGCGGCGGCTACGTACTTCAAGCTCTGGGCGAACGTTTTCGAGTGCACGCTTCAGCGTTGCGACTGGGTCAGTACCAGTCTTTGCTTCAACCTGCTCAAGTGCTGAGTAGACAATGCGCTCAGCGATTGTGCGCTTACCGCGCTCAAGAATCTTGTTCGTAATTTGCGTTACGAGAACCGACTTGTAAATCGGGTCAAGTGGAACTTCACGACGTACGGCGGGGCCTTTACGAGGCATTATTTCTCCCTCTTGGCACCGTAGCGACTACGGGCCTGCTTGCGGTCACGAACACCTGATGTGTCAAGTGCACCGCGAATGATCTTGTAACGAACACCTGGAAGGTCCTTCACACGTCCACCACGCACGAGCACGATTGAGTGCTCTTGGAGGTTGTGTCCTACACCTGGGATGTAGGCAGTGACTTCAACACCTGATGTAAGGCGCACACGTGCAACCTTACGAAGTGCTGAGTTCGGCTTCTTTGGTGTAACCGTGTGAACACGGGTGCACACACCACGACGTTGAGGGGCGCCCTTAAGCGCCGGTGTCTTGGTCTTGGTTTTCTTGTCCTGTCGACCCTTTCGGACCAACTGTGCAATTGTGGGCACGCGGAACCTCTTCTTTTTATTCGTACTTAGGCGAACCGGATGATTCCGGCGCGCGGACTTTCTATCTTACGACAAAACCCCTTAGAACGGCAAGCCCGCCACCGACCCTGGGGCCGGTGGCAAGATCTTGTCGTTAGAGAGCTATGCCGCCTTCATCTTCAGGCTTTGGGGCCTCATCTTCAAGAAGGGCCGCTGATTCGTCATACGTAGCGGTTCCTCGTGAGAAAACATCGGCAAATTCGTCCTTAAAGCTGTCATCGCCCTGGATTTCGCCCAAAAGGCTGGCCAAGTCGAGGTCATCGTCAGAAACCTGAGCCCAAGCAGGCAGAAGTTCAGCATCTGGCATGTCGAGACGGAGTTCGCGCTTGTTGTAGTACTCAAGGCCCGATCCGGCAGGAATCAACTTACCAATAATGATGTTTTCCTTCAGACCTACAAGGTGGTCACGCTTTCCTTCAATGGCAGCTTCTGTAAGCACTCGAGTGGTTTCCTGGAAGGAAGCCGCTGAGAGCCATGAGTCAGTTGCCAGTGAAGCCTTAGTAATACCCATCAACTGGGCACGACCGTCGGCAACTTCCTTAGCTTCTGATTCGAGGCCATCGTTAGTGTCGTTGAACAACTTGACGTCCACCATTGCTCCTGGGAGCCAGTGTGAGTCACCTGCGTCAACAATCTGTACACGACGAGTCATTTGACGAACAATAAGTTCGATGTGCTTGTCGTGAATCGATACACCTTGGTCACGGTAAACGTTCTG
The DNA here is from genome assembly GCA_037143535.1 of Acidimicrobiaceae bacterium. Lineage (GTDB taxonomy): Bacteria > Actinomycetota > Acidimicrobiia > Acidimicrobiales > RAAP-2 > RAAP-2. Next base: position 28,908 of record JBAWYN010000006.1, read on the forward strand.
AACCTCTTCAGTTAAGTACTGCTGAGTTTCGCGAGTACCACGGAATTTCATCATGAGCTTAGGGTCGAGTGGTCCGTCACAGAGTGGCGTTCCAACTTCAACTTCTTGACCATCTTGTACGAGAAGGTGGCGAGCAATAGAAATCGATGATTCCTGAATTTCGCCATCGTTCGATACAACAGTCACCTTGTTCTCACGACCAATGAGTTCAACGCGCACAACACCAGAGTGTTCTGCAACAATCGCAGCACCCTTCGGGGTACGTGCTTCGAAGAGCTCAACAACGCGTGGAAGACCGTGGGTGATGTCTGAGCCAGTAACACCACCGGAGTGGAATGTACGCATGGTGAGCTGAGTTCCAGGTTCACCAATTGACTGGGCTGCGATCACACCAACTGCTTCACCAAGCTCAACGAGTTGGTGAGTAGCAAGTGAAAGTCCGTAGCACGCTGCACAGACACCCTGAAGTGCGTCACACGTAAGTGTTGTACGAACACGAACACGCGTCACGGCTGAGTCGTCACGAAGACGCTCAACATCATCAGCCATCAACATCACACCAGCTTCAATAGTGGTGCCGTCTGAAAGTGTCACAGGTTCTGAAACAACACGACCCCATAGCTTGGTTTCGAGGTGAGCACGCTGTCCGCGTGTGTCAGCAGCAACATGCTCGATCCACATTCCGCGAGTTGTTGCACAGTCAAATTCCTTAACAATGAGTTCCTGAGCAACGTCAACGAGTCGACGTGTTAGGTAACCAGAGTCAGCAGTACGTAGAGCGGTGTCACCCAGTCCCTTACGGGTACCGTGCGTTGAGATGAAGTACTCAAGAACCGAAAGGCCTTCACGGAATGAAGACTTAATCGGGCGAGGAATCATTTCACCACGTGGGTTAGATACGAGACCCTTCATAGCGGCGATCTGGCGAATCTGCTGTGAGTTACCACGAGCACCAGAGTCAACCATCATGCGAATTGGGTTGTCGAACTTTGCGTTCATGGCACGGTCAGTGGCGTCACCGACCTCCTTGTTCGCGTTAGTCCAAATCTCGATTTCCTGTTGACGACGTTCGTCGTCCACAATCACACCACGCTTGTAGTTAGTTTCAACCTTGGCGGCCTGCTCTTCATACTTGTTAAGAATCTCGGCCTTCTCTGGCGTTGTAACAACGTCATCAATTGAGATGGTGAGACCTGACTTAGTGGCGTAACGGAAACCAAGTGACTTAATTGCGTCAAGAGCTTCAGCAACTTCGTGACGTCCGAAGTTTCCTGAAATTTCTTCAACAATCGTTCCAATTGGTGTGGCGTTCTTTCCAATGAGCTCGTTAACGAAACGGAAGCCAAATGGCAGCGCTTCGTTAAAGAAAACACGTCCAGGTGTTGTAACAAGTTGACGGTTAACGCCCTTTGTTTCAATTCCTGCAAGCTCGAGGCGCATCGCAAGTGATGATCCTTCGAGTGGACGAATCTGAATTGGTGAACGAAGACCAATGACCTTGTCGGCGAGAGCATTTTCGATCTCGAAGACGTGACGGAACACTGGTGGGTTCTCCACTTCAGCGTCAGCTGGAAGTGTTAGGTAGTAGGCACCAAAGACCATGTCCTGAGCAGGCTCAGTAATAGGACGACCGGTTGCCGGTGTGAAGATGTTGTTTGTAGACAACATCAAGATGCGTGCTTCAGCCTGTGCTTCAGCAGAGAGCGGTACGTGTACCGCCATCTGGTCACCGTCGAAGTCAGCGTTGAACGCCTTACATACGAGTGGGTGAATCTGAATGGCCTTACCGTCTACAAGTACTGGCTCGAAAGCCTGGATACCAAGTCGGTGAAGAGTCGGTGCACGGTTAAGAAGTACTGGGTGCTCACGAATAACTTCTTCGAGAACGTCCCATACAACTGCCTTACGGCGTTCAACCATGCGCTTAGCGCTCTTGATGTTCTGAGCCATCTGCGTTTCAATGAGTCGCTTCATAACGAAAGGCTTGAAGAGTTCAAGCGCCATCATCTTTGGCAGACCACACTGGTGCAGTTTGAGCTGAGGTCCAACAACAATTACTGAACGACCTGAGTAGTCAACGCGCTTTCCGAGCAAGTTCTGACGGAAACGTCCCTGCTTACCCTTCAACATGTCTGAAAGTGACTTCAGTGGTCGACCTGACTGGCCAGCAACTGGGCGTCCACGACGACCGTTGTCGAACAACGCGTCGACTGCTTCTTGGAGCATTCGCTTTTCGTTGTTAACAATGATGTCTGGAGCACCGAGGTCGAGCAAGCGCTTGAGTCGGTTGTTGCGGTTGATCACACGACGGTAAAGGTCGTTGAGGTCTGATGTCGCGAAGCGTCCACCGTCGAGCTGCACCATTGGGCGAAGGTCTGGCGGAATAACTGGCACTGCTTCGAGGATCATGGCACGTGGGTCATTAAGACGACGGCCCTGGTCATCACGACGGTTGAACGACTGAACAATGGCGAGGCGCTTAAGGAACTTGGCGTGACGCTGAGCACTAAGTGGCTTGCGGCCATCCTTAGCGTCAATCATCTCGCGCATTACCTTTTCTTCTTCGTCGAGGTCCATGCGGTCGATTAGTTGCAAGATTGCGTTAGCTCCCATGCCACCTTCGAAGTATTCCCCGTAACGGAATTCCATTTCACGGTAGAGAACTTCGTCTTCAATGATCTGACGTGAGTGCAGACCTTCGAATGTGTCGAATGCTTGCTTAGCAAGTTCGCGTTCTTCGGCGAAACGTGAACGAACAGCGTCCAGTTCCTTCTCAGTTCCACGTTGAAGTGCGCGAAGTTCAGTTTCCTTCGCTCCTTCTGACTCAAGCTTTGCGGCACGAGCTTCGATGTCCTTCAACTTGGTGTCAAGTGCCTTAACTTCGCGCTCTGCAATTTCAATCAATTCGTCTGAGAGACCTTGGCGAAGATCGCTGAGGTCTTCGTGACGACGATCAATTTCAACGTGGGTAACCATGTGCGCGGCGAAGTAAATAACCTTCTCGAGCTGCTTAGCCTTGAGTTCTTCCTTTGGAAGTGTTCCCATAAGAAGGTAGGCAAGCCATGAGCGTGTTCCACGCAAGTACCAAATGTGAACTACTGGTGCAGAAAGAGCAATGTGTCCCATGCGGTCACGACGAACTTTGTCGCTCGTAACTTCAACACCACAGCGCTCACAAACGATTCCCTTAAAACGAACTCGCTTGTACTTTCCACATGCACATTCCCAAGCCTTCTGGGGTCCGAAGATCTTTTCGCAGAAAAGACCATCCTTCTCAGGGCGCAGTGTGCGGTAGTTGATTGTCTCAGGCTTCTTAACTTCTCCTGAAGACCAACTACGGATGTTTGATGCAGTGGCGAGGCCAATGCTTAGTTCTTCAAACTGGTTGACGTCGAGCGGACTCATGACAACTTCCTTTCGGCAGCGCGGCGGGCATCTTCTTCGTCAGAACCACGCTCAGGTCGACTGATGTCGATTCCGAGTTCGCGAGTAACTGAGAAGAAGTCTTCTTCAGTGTCTGCAAGATCAACGTGCTGCTTGTTCTTGTCACGTACTTCTACGTTTAGACAAAGTGATTGCATTTCCTTGATAAGAACCTTGAAGGATTCTGGGATTCCAGGCTCTGGCAAGTTCTGCCCCTTAACGATTGCTTCGTAAGCGCGCTCGCGGCCCTTCATGTCGTCTGACTTCACAGTCAAGAGTTCTTGAAGTGCGTAAGCAGCTCCGTATGCTTCGAGAGCCCAAACTTCCATTTCTCCGAAACGCTGACCACCGAACTGCGCCTTACCACCGAGTGGCTGGGCAGTGATCATTGAGTATGGACCAGTTGAACGTGCGTGAATCTTGTCGTCGACCATGTGAGCGAGCTTCAAGATGTAGGCGTAACCAACTGAGATTGGATTGTCGTATGACTCACCAGTACGTCCGTTAAACAATGTGACTTTGCCGTCATTGTCGCCGGCAAGCAAGCGCTTACCGTTTCGACCGTCGACGTTAAGAGTCTGGAATGTCTTTTGGATCGTTGGCTTGTCCTTCGCACGCTCGGTCTCGTCCCAGTGCGCACCGTCAAACGATGGCGTTGAAACGTAGATCGCAGGCTCTGTGCGTGGACGAGTCTTACGGAATGGACGACTTGCAGGGTTGTTCTGGTCTGTCTGACCTGATGTTCCTACTGCTGGGTTGACAGTGATGCCTTCCCAACCGTGACGAGCCGCGTAACCGAGGTGAGATTCAAGAACCTGACCAACGTTCATACGACTTGGTACACCGAGTGGTGACAAGATGATGTCAACTGGTGTTCCGTCTTCCATGTACGGCATGTCTTCTTCAGGAAGGATCTTTGAGATAACACCCTTGTTACCGTGGCGTCCGGCGAGCTTGTCACCTTCAGAGATCTTTCGCTTCTGAGCAACATAAACCTTTACAAGCTGGTTAACACCAGGCTGCATTTCGTGGTCTTCGTCGCGGCTGTACACCTTGACGTCGATAACTTTTCCAGATTCACCGTGGGGAACCTTAAGTGATGTGTCTCGTACTTCACGAGCCTTTTCACCGAAGATTGCACGAAGCAGACGCTCTTCTGGGCTCTGCTCAGTTTCACCCTTTGGAGTGACCTTACCTACGAGGATGTCGCCAGGCTGAACTTCAGCACCGATGCGAACAATTCCACGGTCGTCGAGGTCAGCCAAGATGTCGTCTGGCAAGTTAGGAATGTCTCGAGTGATTTCTTCGGCACCAAGCTTGGTGTCGCGAGCGTCAATTTCGTATTCCTTAACGTGGATAGAAGTAAGAACATCGTCACGAACTAGACGTTCGTTAAGAATGATCGCGTCTTCGTAGTTGTACCCTTCCCATGGCATGTACGCCACGAGCAAGTTCTTACCAAGTGCGAGTTCACCGTTGTAGGTAGATGTTCCGTCTGCAAGAAGGTCACCCAACTTCACAGTTTCATTTCCGAACACGAGTGGCTTCTGGTTAATAGAAGTGTCCTGGTTCGAACGACGGAACTTGTTTAGGTTGTACTGCTTCTTACCGAGTTCCTTACCGTAACGGTCAACAACACCCTTTTCGTACTGAACAACAATGCGGTCACCAGAAACAGAAGCAACAGTTCCGTCTCCTTCAGCGATGAGCACGTCACCAGAGTCAAGAGCAGCGCGAGCTTCCATTCCAGTTCCAACGAATGGAGCTTCTGGCATGATGAGCGGCACAGCCTGCTTTTGCATGTTCGCACCCATCAACGCGCGCTGGGCGTCGTCGTGTTCTACGAATGGAATAAGTGCAGTAGCAACAGAAATAACCTGACGTGTTGAAACGTCCATCAGTTCAACTTCATCTGGCTTCACAAAGTCAATTTCTGACGTTGTAGAAGAAGACTTGTTTGATGAACCAACGCGGAGTCCGGTTCCAATTGGTCCACGACGTACAAGTACGCGGTCGGCCAAAATCTTTCCAGATGCGTCTACTTCAGTGTTCGCCTGAGCAATAACGAAACGCTCTTCAGCGTCAGCGGTGAAGTATTCAACATCACCCGTTACTTTTCCGTCCTTAACAATGCGGTACGGAGTCTCAATGAATCCGTATTCGTTAATACGTGCATAGTTAGCGAGGTAACCAATAAGTCCTACGTTCGGACCTTCTGGAGTTTCAATAGGACACATACGTCCGTAGTGAGAGGAGTGAACGTCTCGAACTTCAAGACCCGCACGCTCACGAGAAAGTCCACCAGGTCCCAGCGCTGAAAGACGACGCTTGTGCGTTAGTCCCGACAGTGGGTTGTTCTGGTCCATGAACTGACTGAGCTGTGACGTTGCGAAGAATTCCTTAATCGCTGACATCACTGGGCGGATGTTGATCAATGTCTGAGGTGCAATTGACTCAACGTCTTGTGTGTTCATACGCTCACGTACAACGCGCTCCATACGTGAAAGTCCAGTGCGCAGTGCGTTCTGGATTAGTTCACCGACTGAACGGATACGACGGTTCGCGAAGTGGTCCTGGTCGTCAATGTGGTACGTAGTTTCTTTTGCAGTGCGGTCACGAGCAAGGTTTAGGAGGTACGTTGCAGTTGCAAGTACTTCGGCCTTTGATAGAACGTGCAGCTCTGGGTTTGGCTTCTCAAGAAGGTCACCGAAGAGTTCAACGTTCTTTGCAACTTCTGCACCAAGCTTGATGTCGAGCTTGTAGCGACCTACGCGTGAAAGGTCGTAACGCTTTTCAGAGAAGAATGCACCTTCGAAGTACTGACGAGCAGCTTCGATAGTTTGCACTTCACCTGGACGAGCACGACGGTAGATCTCAAGCCATGCAGTTTCCTGGCTGGCCTTGAGGAAGTTCTCAGGTGAGTCCTCCATGTTGTACTTGTCCATGTGCTTGGCGATTTCGGTGTGCGCCTTTTTCCAGTCAGTGTGGAACTGGTCTTCGAGGAAGTCGAAGTGTTCAACGAACTTATTGAAGAATGCTTCGTCCATTGAAGTGTCGAGTGCACGAAGAAGTGTGAAGATCGAAATACGACGCTTACGTGCAATACGTGCTCCAGCGTTCGCAGACTTGTTCTTCTTTTCTTCAAGGTCAACCTGCAACCATTCACCACGGCCCGGGTGGATGGTTCCTTCAAAAGCAACCTTCTCGTCCTTGCCAGGCTGGAACAAAACACCAGGTGAACGAACGAGCTGTGAAACAACCACACGCTCTGTTCCGTTAATGATGAACGTTCCTTGTTCGGTCATGATTGGGAAGTCACCCATGAACACGGTCTGCTCTTTAATTTCTCCAGTTTCAGAGTTCAAGAAACGTGCGTGAACGAAAATTGGCTGTGAGTAAGTAGTTGCGCGTTGGCGACACTCTTCAACAGTGAACTTCGGTGGGCTCTTCAGATCCATGTCATCTGGATCGAACTCGAGTTCTAGCGACAAGCGACCTGTGAAGTCACTGATTGGTGAGATAGCTTCAAAAGCTTCACGCAATCCTTGCTTCATAAATAGGTCGAAGCTATCGCGCTGAATCTCGAGCAGGTTAGGTAGAGGATATGCCTCACCCAACGCTGAGAAGTTAAAACGTACTGGGCTAAGGGACCGAGACGTCAACAGAAAATCCTCCATGTAAGTGGGTGGCGTGACCATGACCAAATGACGATTCGCGTCAGGGGTTGACGAAATAGACAGAAGGAGAGGTCTTTCAATGCTACTGGCGCAAGAGGTCAATGCGCAAGTGGCGCTCCTTAGGAGACGCTTCCGCCGGGCGGATGACTAAACCATAAGCACCCTGGGGCCTGAGGTCAAGCACCCTGGGCAAAGAAAAAGCCCCGACTGGCGAACCAGTCGGGGCTTTTTGCTTGAAAACGTTGGGTTACTTAACTTCAACCGTTGCGCCAGCAGCTTCAAGAGCAGCCTTTGCCTTGTCGGCGTCAGCCTTAGAAACCTTTTCGAGTACAGGCTTTGGAGCGCCGTCCACGAGGTCCTTAGCTTCCTTAAGACCGAGGTTAGTAAGGGTACGAACTTCCTTAATAACAGCAATCTTCTTTTCGCCGCCGCTAGTCAAGATGACGTCGTAGTCACTCTTCTCTTCAGCAGCTCCGCCAGCAGCAGCTCCGCCGCCAGCAGCAGCAGGTGCAGCAGCTGCAGCAGGTGCAGCAGCAGATACGCCGAACTTCTCTTCGAATTCCTTGAGTAGTTCGCTCAATTCGATTACAGAAAGTTCTGCAATTCCGTCGAGGATCTGATCCTTAGTCAATGTTCCAGCCATGGTGATTCCTTTCTTCGTTACGTTTTGTTACTGCGTTGATTTGTTATTCGGCCGGTTCGCTCGCGACTTCCTCGGAAGGAGCCTCGGTGGTTTCAGCTTCAGCAACAGCTTCTACAGCCGTTTCTTCAACTGCGACCTCCGCGACCTCTGCCGCGGCGTCGTCGCTCGCTGCCGGAGCAGCTTCCTCGACCCCGGCCGGAGTCTCGGCAGCCTCAACAACCTCTTCGACTACTGGAGCTGGCGCAGCAGCGCCACCCTTGGAGTCGATGAGGGCCGAGAGGCCGTAGGCGAAGTTTTGCGGCACAGCCTTGATAAGGCCGGCCATGGTGCGAAGTGGTGAAGCGATGAGTCCTGCAAGTTGTGCAAGAAGAACATCGCGACTTGGAAGGTCCGCAAGAGCAACAAGGTCACTAAGTGAAAGTGCCTTTCCGTCAAGAACACCACCCTTAATAACGAGCTTTGGTGATTCCTTTGCGAAGTCCTTAAGAGCCTTTGCGACTGCCGAGACGTCACCGTCAACGAAAGCAATTGCTGTTGGTCCAACGAGGAACTCAGTCATTGGCTCAACTGATGTTCCAGTGATTGCACGACGAACGAGTGAGTTCTTGAAAACTTTGTAGTCAGCGCCAAGTCCACGAAGCTGCTTGCGCAACTGCTGGATCTCGGTAACGGTTAGACCGCGGTATTCAGTAACGACAGCAGTTGATGTTGTTTCAACGCGGGCCTTTACTTCGTCGACTGTTTCGACCTTCTCGGGGCGAATCTTGCTCATACTGACTCCTTCACCGGATGCCGCCCGGTACGGGCCTCAACATCCAAGCGAACAAGTCGTACCCGAGGGCAACAACTCGAACTCCTCGTCGGGCGAATCTTTCGATTCTTTAAGTGGTTTCCCACACCGGATGTCTCTGGCGTTCTTAAAAAACTTTTTGCACAAACCTCATGCAGGTACAACATCGTAGTGACGGGGCGGGTGCCCCGTCAAAACGTTATTAGGCGTTAGCCAAAACTTCTTCTTGTTCCTTCGTACGAGTTGGGTCAATCTTGACGCCAGGTCCCATAGTTGAAGAAACAGTGATGCTCATGATGTAACGGCCCTTGGCGCTAGCTGGCTTCACACGAGTCAACTCGTCGACGACAGCTTGCACGTTAGCGACGAGGTCATCCTTCGAGAAGCTGACCTTTCCAACGCGTAGTTGAACGTTTCCAACCTTGTCACAGCGGTACTCAACACGTCCACCCTTGAATTCGCCAACTGCTTTAGCGACGTCCATGGTTACGGTTCCAGTCTTAGGGTTTGGCATAAGTCCACGTGGTCCAAGTACTCGTCCAAGTCCACCAACTTGACCCATGAGGTCAGGAGTAGCGATCGCAATGTCAAAGTCGAGGAATCCACCAGCAACCTTGGCAACAAGGTCGTCAGCACCAACGAAGTCAGCGCCTGCGTCACGTGCAGCCTGTGCGTATTCACCAGCGGCGAATACAGCTACTCGGTTGGTCTTTCCAGTTCCTGAAGGAAGTGAAAGTGTTCCGCGAACGAGCTGCTCAGCCTTACGTGGGTCAACACCAAGACGGACTGCAACTTCAACTGTTTCGTCAAACTTGGCAGTCGCAACTGCCTTTACCTTCGCAACAGCTTCAGCAATAGTGATGAGCTCTTCGCGGTTTACCTGTGAAAGAGCGTTGATGTATTTCTTACCGTGCTTCATTATTTCTCCTATTGCCCTACTGAGATGCCCATAGAGCGAGCAGTTCCAGCGACTTGTAGCTTGGCCTGCTCGAGGTCATCAGTGTTGAGGTCCTTGAGCTTGGTCTTCGCGATTTCTTCAACTTGTGCCATGGTCACACTTGCGACAGTCTCACGACCTGCGGTGTGTGCGCCCTTAGCGATTCCTGCAGCTTGGCGAAGAAGCACCGGTGTTGGAGGAGTCTTAAGTACGAATGAGAAAGAACGGTCGTCGTAGATTGAAATGTCAACCGGGATAACCGTGCCCTTCATTGCTTCCGTAGCAGCGTTGTACTGCTTGCAGAACTCCATGGTCTGAATACCGTGGGGTCCTAGGGCTGTACCAACTGGCGGCGCAGGCGTTGCTCCGCCTGCTTCCAGCTGGATCTTTACTACTGCAACAACTTTTTTAGCCATGAGCTATTTCTCCTTATGCGATCTTTAGAGCTTCGTAACTTGAGTGAAGTCAAGTTCAACTGGTGTTTCACGACCGAAGATGTCAACAAGCACTTTGACCTTGAGCTGGTCTTCGTTGATCTCGGCGACGTGGCCAGAGAACGTTGCGAAAGGACCAGTCTTGATCTGCACTGTGTCGTTTACTTCGAATTCGTGCGTCGGTGCGCGACGCTTTGCGGTTGGCTGCTCAACACCTTCGACAATTGGTCGAATGATGTTGTCAACTTCACGGCGAGTTAGTGCGGTTGGGCGAGTCTTCTCAGCACCAACGAATCCAGTAACACCAGGGGTTGAGCCAATCACGTAGAAAATTTCTGGATCTGGTTCGCAACGAATAAGCAAGTAGCTAGGGAACATTCGCTTTGAAACAGTTACCTTTTTGCCAGCCTTGAATTCGGTGACATCTTCTTCAGGCAGGTAGATCTCGTAAATGCTGTCGGTGAGCTCACGAGACTTAACAATGTTGTTAAGAGCGCCAATCACTTTTTGTTCGTGACCAGCAAAGGTGTGCACGATGTACCAGCGACCAGGACGGTCAAAAGCACTCTCGGCGATTGGATCTTCGTCGAGGCCGTCTTCAAGAATGGTGACGTCAAGAATCTCTTCTTCGATCTCTACTTCTTCAATGTGGTTGATTTCGATGTCGCTCATGTGAGTGCCTTACTTCGTAAAGAGGAAATTGACGAATTTTGAGAATCCGTAGCCGAGGCCGAAAATAAGTGTTGCCATAAAAATCAGCACGAATAAAACAATCGTGGTGTAGTTAATAAGTTCTGGACGCGTTGGCCATGCGACTTGGCGCATTTCTTCACGTATCTCACGAATGAATTGTGCGGGCTTAGTGCGCTCACGACGACGGCGCTGAACATCTTGCACTGAAGTGCGGCGTGACGAAGCAGCGCCATCGGCGTCTACCTGTCCTTGTCGCTGCATCATGCGCTTTTGTTCGCGGTTCATCTCACAACTCTCGTTACTTAACTTGTTACTGCTATCGAAGAAATCTTCGAGCAGGGCAGGAGGGACTCGAACCCCCAACCCTCGGTTTTGGAGACCGATGCTCTACCAATTGAGCCACTGCCCTTTGCGACTAGACCCAAAGCTTGGGTCAGGCCGTAAGGAAGATAAATCTTAACACCCTGTGGAGGGACCCTTTTTAGCGAGTTTCCTTGTGGACGGTGTGCTTGCGCTCCCATTGGCAATATTTGTTCATTTCAATGCGTTCACGGTCATTGACCTTGTTCTTCATTGTTATGTAATTACGGCGTTTGCACTCTTCGCAGGCCAATGTGACCTGGATGCGCTTTTCGTTCTTTGCCATCGTTCTCTCCTCTTTAAGTACTGCATGTAATGCCTGGACCGAAGCCCTGCCTAGTAGCGGCGGCGGGAGTCGAACCCGCGACACCACGATTATGAGCCGTGTGCTCTAACCACCTGAGCTACGCCGCTTGGCGAGCCCTCTGTCAGAATTGAACTGACGACCCCTTCCTTACCATGGAAGTGCTCTACCACTGAGCTAAGAGGGCAACACGTTAAAAAACACGCGAGAAGAGATGTTACTCCGAAAAAGGCCGAAATTTCCAACCGACCTAGGAGTACCCTTAGGAGTCATGAGAACTCGCTTGGTTGAACTCGCCGATGCCCAGGCGTTAATGAACATCTACAACCCCGAAGTCGTTGAAACGACCGTAACTTTCGACCTTGTAGCTCGTACTTTGCAAGAGCAAGAAGAGTGGATCCAGGCTCACTTGAGCATCCATCCCTGCATTGTTGCCATTAACGAAGAGGATGACCTCGGCGAAATTGGAGCTCGTGGGGAGAAAATCCTAGGTTTTGCCGTTGTTTCACCTTTTAGGGAGCGACCAGCCTATTTAACAACGGTTGAGAACTCTGTTTACGTTCTCAGAGCCGCACGAGGACGTGGGGTCGGCGAGAAACTTCTCAGAGATTTGATCGAAGGCGCAAAAGATTCTGGCTTCCATACGTTGATCGCACGCATTGTTGGTGAGAACAGTGGGTCAATCAAACTTCACGAGAAGTGTGGATTCAAACTCGTTGGCACTGAAATCGAAGTTGGTCGCAAGCATGGTTTGTGGCTTGACGTTGTTGAGTATCAATACATCGTGCCCGAACGACGTTAAGCGTCTAGTCCAATTTTCTTTTCTGGCCACGACCACTGTGTCCAGCGTCCCATTGGAACTACCAGCATCCCAGCAACAAAGAGCACCGCAACTGCGATGACGAGCGGATTGCTGTGCACAAGGTCTGCAAGTAGTTGTCTTCCACCGGGGAGTCCAATGAATGGTCCGGTGATGGAGAGAAACAAAAGCCAAAAGTGTTCGCGTCCTTTGTAGCTTGCCGCCATGATCACAAGTCCCCACACTAAATACCACGGCTGAACAACTGGTCCAAGTTCTACAAACAGAACGAGCACGAGCGCTAGTGAACGAACCCATCCACGCTTTTCACCGTGCAGTAGTAGCCACACCATAAAAGCAACAGCACTAACGAGTCCGATAAATCTCCAAACAGAAATTGTTGACGTGACGCTTATTCCAGTTAGACCAACTGCATGCAAAAGATTTCCCGTAGCCATTCCGAGTGCAGTCATTGGAGCTGCCCACGAACGCACGGTCCCGTTTGACAATAAATTCTGCACCCAACCAAAACCGAATCCAGCACACCATGTCCAAAAACCTAAAACCACTGCCG
>JBAWYN010000007.1:0-32607 GCA_037143535.1 Acidimicrobiaceae bacterium
GGAATTGCGCCATGGTTAATTGTTTTGTTCCTACTCATCTCTCCAAACAGGGTTGGAACAGCATCCCCTCCAGGATTCGTTTACGGAATTGTGGTGAGCCTCTTCCTCTTCTTCAACTGCTTCGCACTCAACCAGTGGCTTCAGTACAAGCAGATTGGTAAGTGGAAGAACTACCTCTACGGCGAGAGGGTCTACATCATCCTCTCCTTTGCTGCAAAGTCTGCACTCGCGTGGCAAATATTCTCTGGCGCACTAGCAGCCACCATGCCTAAATAATTCTTTCGTGATTTCTAAATGGACAACTACTTAGAAATTAATCGTGCGAACTGGGACAGTCGAGTTGAGCATCACCTCAGTGGCTATGACCTTGACAAATTTCGTAGTGATCCAGCTTTTGTTTCCTATGTAGTTCAGTTCGATAAACAGCGTCTTGGAAATATCGAAGGTCTGGACATTGTTCATTTGCAATGCCACATCGGAACCGACACACTTTCGCTTGCTCGATTAGGAGCGAAGTCAGTAACCGGAATTGACTTTTCTCCCAACGCTCTATCAGCAGCAAAGAATCTAGCTAGCGAACTCGGCATTGAAGCTACGTTTGTGGAATCAACAGTTGATGACACTGTGAGTGCCCTAGACAACAGAAAATACGACATGGTCTATACCGGCATTGGAGCACTGTGTTGGTTGCCGGACATTAAGAATTGGGCCAAGGTCGTGTCATCACTGTTGCGACCAGGTGGACGACTATTTATTCGTGAAGGCCATCCTGTTCTATGGGCGCTCAGTTATGAACGAACAGATGGATTGTTGTCACTCGAATACAACTACTTCGAATCAGAGGGTTTAAGTTCTGTAGAAGAAAAGTCTTACGTTGACCATGAAGGCGCGGTCTCTTCACCTGAGTCAATCAGCTTCAACCACGGACTCGGCGAGATTATTACGGCACTCATCAATGAAGGCATGACCATCACTGCCTTTGAAGAGCACGACAGCGTGCCGTACCGAGCGCTGGGCGAGGCAATGGAAGACATTGGTCAAGGTGAATTTCGACTCCGCGAAAACCCAGAAAGACTCCCGGTTTCTTACACCCTCCAGGCACGGAAAAACTAGACAATTCCATTACAATTGAGTAATGAAAAAAGTTCTAATTACAGGTGCAAGTGGCTACATAGGCAAGCACATCACACTCGACTTATTAAACAGTGGATACACGGTTCGCGCTTCAGTTCGAAGTGACAAGAAAGCCGAAGAGGTCCGAAAAGCAATTGCGGCCCACGTAAAGAGTGACGTTGATCTAAGTGCGCAATTGTCATTCGTCGTGCTCGACCTTGAAAGCGATGCTGGATGGCAAGACGCACTACGTGGCATGGACGTTCTTATGCACACTGCCTCTCCATTTCCCATTGCGTCACCAAAAGATGAAAACGACCTGATTAAGCCAGCAGTTGGTGGAACGCTACGTGCGCTGAAGGCTGCGCATGAAATGGGCGTAAAGCGTGTGGTTCTCACTTCTTCAACTGCCGCTGTCGCGGGAACTGATCTGCCCGCTGGCAAAACAGCCTTTGATGAGACTGTCTGGTCTGACGTCAATCACCCAGCTGGAAGCGTGGCTTACACAAAATCAAAGACACTCGCAGAGCAGGCCGCTTGGCACTACATCAAGACAGAGGCACCAGAGATTGAACTCACCACAATCAATCCAGTTTTAGTTCTAGGTGCACCACTTGACTCAAATTTTGCATCGTCAGTCTCATTGATTGAACGTGTTCTTAAGGCCAAGGATCCGATGTTGCCTGACCTTCACATGCAAATTGTCGACGTGAAAGACATTGCACGCATGCATGTCAAAGCAATCGACATGGACGCTGCCAAGGGAGAGCGATTCATTGGTAACTCTGGAAGCATGTCATTTGTAGAGATAGCTAAGACATTGAAGGCTGCACACCCTGAGCGAAAAATAAAGACTCTTCAGGCACCAAACTTTCTGGTACGGATACTTGCACTTTTTGATAAGGAGATAAAGGCTGCCCTACCTTCACTTGGTGACACGACCCAAGTCAGCTCGGCTAAAGCACAATCGGTTCTTGGAATTAATTTCATTCCAGCAAAGCAGTCGGTGCTTGAGACAGCAGATTATTTAGTCTCAAATAATTTGGTGAAGTGATGCAAGAAGGGTTCGTTGAGGGCCGGCCAAAGATTTGGCTCCGGGTTGATGGAGCAGTTCTCTTCATTGCATCCATCATTCTTTTCAGCCTCACCAACCAGCACTGGTGGATTTACCCAGCTCTTCTCTTTGTGCCAGACATTTTTATGATTGGCTATATCCGAAGTACAAAGCTTGGCGCTTTCTTCTACAACGCTGGGCACAGTTATTTTCTGCCGTCACTTCTCTGCCTTTATGGGTGGCATCACACACTCTGCTTGGCGATTGGACTTATTTGGCTTGGCCACGTTGGCTTTGACCGTATGGCTGGATACGGACTTAAGTACGATTCAGACTTCAAGCACACACATTTAGGAAGTCTGTTTAAAGAAAAACACTAACTTTCGATTTGTCCTAAGTCCTTCAGGGTTCGCCCTGAGGGTACGTATTGATCAATCACACCATTTGGGATGAAAGCTCGGACTGGCACTCTTTGTTCGACTTCAGAAAGTTGCAACGCAATTTCCTCGGCGCTCCAGGCCTCTTCAACTTGGAACTGTTGGTCAGCACTGAAAGGTGTGTAAAGGACGAGGTCTGGTCCTTCAATCCCAAATACACGACCAGTAAATCGGTTGTCATTGCTCGCTAGATAAACAACTAACGGTGAGACGTGTTCTGGTGAATGACGATCAAAGTCAGTGTCTGACTCAGGCATCATGCGAAGAACTCCCGGAGAAGCTTCAACCATCCTTGTGCGTGCGCAAGGGACAATGGCATTAACTCGAACTCCAAGTTCTGAGAGATCTTGGGCGTGGCTCACGGTGATTGCAGCGATGCCAGATTTCGCTGCTCCGTATACTCCTCCACCTTGAGCTGGATGCAGTCCCGCCGATGAGGATGTATTAACGATTGCTCTTCCAGCTCGTGGACCTACTTGTGTCCAATGTGCTGCGGCGAAGTGGCTGAGCGCAATCGTGCCTTTTAAGTGCACACCAATTTCTGCGTCAACGTCTTGCTCACTCAAATCAGCCAGTCGCTTTGATCTGTTGATGCCCGCATTGTTCACCACAATGTCAAGTTGACCAAAATGAGCGAGTGCATCATCAACCATGCTCTTCGCGCCATGCCAGTCAGCAACACTTGCGTAATTTGCAAATGCTTCTGCACCAGTTGCGCGCAGTTCATTTACAACATTGTCTGCTTGATTTGATCCATCAGGTAGGCCATCAAGCCCTGCGCTGAAGTCATTAACGATTACTTTTGCGCCAGCCCGCGAAAGCGCGACGGCATGCGCTCTACCGAGCCCTCTGCCCGCCCCTGTGACAATTGCGACTTTGCCTTCGAGCCTCACCATGTTCTAAAGGTAGCAAGCAGGCTCCCGCTTGGTGTTCTTAAGCCAGAGGCCTGAAATGACATGGAGATGCATAAAAGATAAGGTTTGAATCATGACACGTGACAATGAACAGCTCCGCTTTGTAATTGAAATTGAAGTAACCGACATTGAGCGATTTAAAGAGATCGCAACAAAGTGTGTGGAATTCAGTCGGACTGAACCAGGCACATTGCTCTATGACTGGTACATCGACGAAGAGGCCAAGACTGCACGTCTCTACGAGGCGTATGAATCAGTAGATGCAGTCATTGCCCATGCCAAGGGACCGGTATTCACCGAGATCGGCATTCCACTTTTTGAAACATGCAAGTTCATCAAAGTCGACTGCTTCGGTGATCCGGGCAAGCTTGCCGACCGTGAAGGTCTCTGGCCAGTGACGTACTGGGGAGTCCCTTTTTCAGCGCTAAAGGGCTAGCCAGCAAAAATGCATTCCCTGCAATCATCGCTACTTGACAGTTGGTGGATGTTCTACGCAACGTTCTGGGCTTTAGTTATTGGTTTCTCAATCTCAGGGTTGATTCAAGCCTTCGGGTCAAGCTTGCTCATTGTGGAAAAACTCGGAAAGCACAATCCTTCGTCTGTCTCTAGAGCAGGTTTTCTTGGTGCCATCAGCTCAAGCTGTTCGTACGCAGCGAGCTCAATTGCCAAGAGTCTTTTCGACAAGGGTGCTGACTTCACCACTTCAATCGTCTTCATGTTCGCCAGCACCAATCTGGTCTTCGATCTAGGACTCGCCATCTGGGCGCTACTCGGATGGGAGTTCGCTGTTGCCGAGCTTTTTGGTGGCGTAGTGATGATTGTTCTTCTTGCCATTTTCCTTCCCCTGGCAGTGCCTACTTCTAAGACGCTTGAGCTACGAAACACCGCTAAGAAATCGGTCGTGAGCAGCACTTCAAAACCAACATTGTTCGACGCCGCAGGCTTCACCATGGGTGACTTGATGATGCTGCGCTTTGAGCTCGTTGGTGGTTTCTTGGTGGCGGGATTCTTCGACAAACTCATTCCGGTCAGTTTTTGGAACGCTTTCTTTATTGCAAAAAGTGGAGTACTAGCTGCGATAGAGAACGCATTGATTGGTCCGATAATTTCTGCATTCAGTTTTGTTTGCTCGGTTGGAAACATTCCTCTCGCAGCAGCACTCTGGAACAAAGGCATTTCATTTGGTGGCACAATTTCATTTATTTTCGCTGACCTGCTCACCATCCCATTGATACTTATCTACAAGAAGTTCTTTGGCACCAAAATCACCGTACGCCTTGTACTGGTTTTCTGGTTTGTTATGAGTTTGAGTGGACTGATTACTCAAGCATTATTTAATGCGCTTAATGCTTTTCCGGTCAGAATGTCAATGGGGCACATGCAGGATCATTTTGCGAATAACAGAACGACTTGGCTGAACGCAGTGGCGCTTCTGGTTCTAATTGCTGTGTACGTTACTTACAAAGTGGGACAACGTCGCCCTGCATCAAAAGCATTCGCCAAGGATCCCATCTGCGGGATGCAAGTTGCGGTGAGTACCGCTTCAGCTGTATTGGAACTTGGCGACGAAACGTACTACTTCTGTTGTGATGGGTGCAAGGAAAAGTTTGCCTCTCAGCAAGCTTCCTAATTTTTTCTCATTTAGTAATTGAGTGACTGAGTAGACTGATTTGGTGAACAGGCTACGTGAACTAAGTGCTGAATTCATTGGAAGTGCACTTCTCAGCGCCATAGTTATTGGCTCTGGCATCGCTGCACAGCAGCTCTCACCAAATCAAATCGGACTAGAGCTTCTTGAGAACACCGCTGCGACAGTTGCGGGGCTTTACGTGCTCATTAATGTCTTCGGCCCAATCTCTGGGGCCCATTTCAACCCAATTGTTTCGTTCGCTGATGTTGTCTTAGGCAAGAACACTCTTAACCGTGCTCTCGCCTACCTGCCAGCGCAGGTCGCGGGTTGTGCACTCGGTGCACTAACCGCGAATGCAATGTTTGCTCTTCCCCTTTTTCAGTTATCAACCCACCACCGCGCGACAACTCCACATCTACTTTCTGAAACAATTGCCACCGCAGGCTTGATCCTCGTTATTTTTGCTCTCTCGAAAAATGGCGGTGAGCAAAAGATTGCTGGATCAGTTGCTAGTTACATCGGTGCTGCATACTTCTTCACCAGCTCCACAAGTTTCGCTAATCCAGCTATTTCTGTTGGTCGAATGCTCTCAAACTCATTCGCTGGCATCGCCCCATCATCAGTACCGGCGTTTGTTTTGGCTCAAATTGTTGGTGGAGTGCTAGCAGTACTTTTTGTCAAGTTTTTGTTCCCAGAAGAATCAATCAGTGCCTAAGCCCGAAGTTCTCTTTGTCTGTGTCCACAACGCTGGTCGCAGTCAGATGGCTGCAGCCTTCCTTATTCACCACTCAAATGGGGCTGTAAGCGTCCGCTCGGCAGGCACAGCCCCCGCTGACAGTATCAACCCAGCGGTGATTGAAGCCATGCAAGAAAAGGGAATAGACCTTCTGGCAATGGGTGCGAAGCCAAAGATTCTTGAAAGTGAAATCGTAAAGGGATCAGATTACGTAATCACTATGGGATGTGGCGACGAGTGCCCATTCTTTCCTGGAGTTTCCTATCTTGACTGGGCGCTTGAAGACCCCGCGGGTAAAGGGGTTGACTCGGTTCGACCTATTCGCGACGAAATTGAAAAACGAGTACTTGCCCTGTTAGAGCAAATACAAAGTAGTTAGTTACACAACGCTTTCTGGAATAAGTTCCAGCGTTGCAGAGTGGCTACCACAGTCTCCGCACTTTATTACTGTTTCGACTGGTTGCTCTAATTTTGCATCAGCAATGCGCAACTTATCCTTGAAGTGAAAGTGATGGATCTGCTTCTTGTGATCTTCGTGACCAAGGTGACCTGCCAAAAGCAGTGGCAGCACCACAGCCGTAGCGGCGAGTGTGAAGAGAATCCCGATGAAGTATGCAGTAACCATGTTTCCTCCTACGTGGCTAAGAACTACCCACAAAGTAGAGGAGGCTGGTTAAAAGACTGTGAGCACAACATGTTCACTGTGTTCCGATTTAGTGAACACAGGCAAATTGTTTAGAGCTGGATCAACCGAAGCGTCCAAGGGTGTAGTCAAGTGTGCGACTGTCCTTAGGGTTGTTGAAGATTTTTTCTGTGGCGTCGAACTCAATAAGTTCACCGGCACGGTCTTCACCCATCAACAAGAACGCACAGTCGTCTGAAATACGAGCTGCCTGCTGCATGTTGTGAGTCACAATAATGATCGTCACACGCTCTTTAAGTGTCACCATTAGCTCTTCAATACGAAGCGTGGCGATTGGGTCAAGCGCAGATGTTGGCTCGTCCATGAGGAGAACTTCTGGGTCAAGCGCCAGCGCACGAGCAATGCAGAGACGTTGCTGTTCTCCACCAGAAAGGTTTCCAGCACTTACCTTCAAACGAGATTCAACACTTTCCCAAAGAGCAGCATCGCGTAGTGACTTTTCTGCAACTTCGTCGAGGATTGACTTCTTCTTGATTCCGTTGAAGCGAAGACCAGATACAACATTGTCGTAGATGCTCATTGTTGGGAATGGGTTCGGACGCTGAAAGACCATTCCAACGCGTGTACGAAGTTCAGTAACAGTGATGTCGCCGCGGTAGATGTCAGTTCCCTCAAGCAAAATCTGACCAGTCACTTTCGCGCCAGGTGTTAGATCGTGCAGACGGTTGAGGCCACGAAGGAGTGTGGTCTTTCCTGATCCAGATGGACCAATAAGACTCGTCACTTTGTTCTTGGTGACATCAAATGTCGCGTCACGAACGGCAACCTTGCCGTTAAACGAAACTGCAACGTCCTTGAGACTCATCGCGATTTGGTTCTGAGTCTTCACAGACTCTGAGCCTACATTGACCGCTGAAGTTGCGTCAGACATAATTTTCTCCATTAGCTGTTCCTTTTCTGCTTTCTAGAAGCCCAGATGCGGGCTGTCAAACTCAATACAAAAACAAATGCCACAAGGACGAGAGCAATTCCCCATACCTGGGCGCGTTGTGATGGCCATTCAGATTTTGCGTTCATGTAAATACTCAGCGGAAGCGCTGATACCGGGTTAAGTGGTCTCCACTCGTTCAAGTACCCACCACCAATTGTGAGAAGCACTGGAGCAGTTTCACCAATTGCACGCGCAACAGCAAGAAGACATCCGGTCACAATGCCAGAAAGAGCTGATGGGATAACAACCTTCAGCGAAACTTTGTGAGGTTTTGCGCCAAGTGCGAGTCCCGCTTCACGAAGAGTGTCAGGAACATTTCTGACCGAGATCTCAGTCGAAATAGCAATCACGGGCAGCATGAGGACTGCAAGCGCGAATGAACCAGCAATTGCAGTGAATCCAATCTGCAGATACTTGACGATGAGAGTAAAGCCAAAGAGCCCCATCAAAATTGACGGTGCCCCAGCCATTGTCTGAGCAATCACGCGAAGTGTCGCAGCCAACTTAGAGCGAGACTCTGCAAGGTAAACACCTGTGAGCACCCCAACAGGGATTGCCATAATTGACGCGTAGATCGTTAAGGCAAGTGTTCCAATGATTGAATTCAATACCCCACCAATCGCATTTGGATCAACTAGCGAAGGTGACTGTGGGAGTTTGGTAAAGAATGTTGCGTTGAGCTGTGAAGAGCCACGCACGATTAATTGGATAAGCAACAGTACGAGTGGAATAGACGTGAGTACTAAGGCAATGCCACAGAGGATCATCATCACTCGTGAAATAGCCACTCGACGAGCGCGGTGAGCATGCGCGGTGCGACGAATTGCGTCTCGAGTACTTGCGTTTTCAGGTTGCGGTACTAGTTCATCAATCATTGTCATACGCGAGCCAACACCTTTCGTTGACGATTCACGAGTGAGCGACTAATGAGAGACAGACTGAAGTTGATCAACATCAGCAGTACACCTAGAGCCATTAACGCTGAAACTTCAGTTCCTTGCGCCTCACCAAACTGTGTGGCAATCCACGCAGCAATTGATGTGCCTGGATACAGGAGGTGGAACTGGGCGTTTGCAACACCACCCGCAACTAGTGCAACGGCGACTGTTTCACCCGTAGCGCGTGCGAGTGCGAGAAATGTTGCGCCAAAGAGACCAATTTTGGCGGTAGGCAAAACAACATCTTTAATAACCTGCCAACGAGTAGCACCAAGCGAATAGCTTGCCTCAATAATTTCTGAAGGCACCGCTGAAATAACTTCACGGCTAATTGCCACGAAGGTTGGAAGAATCATTACTGAAAGCACAATTGATGCAAGCATCAATGATGGTCCAAACTGCTGACCCGGGCTTCCAAAGATTGTTGAAGCGAAAGGAAACTTATTAACAAATGGGTCGAATGTTTTTAACATCCAAGGCGCCAGGACTAGGAAACCCCAGAGACCATAAACGATTGAAGGAATCGCAGCGAGTAGTTCTACGAGTGTCGCAATAATGTTTCGAAATTTACCTGGAACTAAGAAAACGATTGAAAGCGATGTTCCAAGCCCCACTATTCCAGCAACCACGAGAGCAATTAATGACGTTTCAAAAGTTCCGATGATCATCGCGAAACCACCGAATGGCCCGGTTGGCGATTGCCAACCTTTTCCAGTGAGAAGAGTTCCCGGGTGCGCCCACGCTGGAATTGAATAAATGATGATTGATCCAACAAACGAAATGCTGACTACGGCAAAAAGCACACTTACACCAATGAGTAACCATTGGTACCAACCACGCGAAGAACTGGCGGATTTCTCCGCCAGTTCTTCGCGTTGTGAAGCAATTTCAGAAGTAGAAGTTGACATTTAGTCCAGTACTTTCTTCCCTCTAATTAATTCTTGTTAGTTCTTCACTGAAAGAAGGACTACACCGTTAGCTTTTACATCCAACAACTTCGCACGAGCGAATGCCTGCGCAGCTGCTGGTAGAGCAACGTATCCGTTTGGTGCAGCAAGTGTTGCCTGTGCGTAGTGCGTTGCCCAGTCAAGATACTTAACTACTGCTTGACCTGTTGCATTTGAAGACTGTGACTTCGCAACAATTGCCCATGAGTAAGTAGCGAGTGGCCATACATCCTTACCAGCCTGGTTCACGATTGAGAATGACTCAGCTGTGATGTTTGATCCCGCAGCTGAAGCAGCATTCTTCACGTATGTGAGCATGTCCTTCGAGTTTGGGTCAAGCCATTCACCGTTCTTGTCCTGTAGCAGTGCAGCCTGAACTGCGTCGTTGCTTGGGAGAAGAAGGTAGCTGTACTCGAGGTAACCGATTGAACCAAGTGTGTTCACAATGTTCTGAGCCATTGCAGCGTTGTTAGAAGCACCAACAACATTTGTTGCACCCCACTTGTTACCGGTTCCTTCCATTACTGAACCACTTGCAGTTTGTGTTGCTCCACCTGCAGCGTTGAGCCAGTCAGTGAATGCGTAGGTAGTTCCTGAAGATGCGTTGCGGTATGAAACCTTGATTGTGTTACGAGCCTGTCCAACAAGTCCAGTTAGCTTCTTACCAAGGCCAGATGTTGCGCCACCGTTAGTTGCGACGATTGATGAGTCAGACCACAGTGTGATTGTTCCGTCGTAGATCTTTGCAACTTGCGCAGCAGTTAGCTTTACGCCGTCAAATCCTGCACCAATGTTGTACGCAACAACTGCGCCACCAAGAAGGTATGGAACTTGTACGAAGTTGTCATTCACCTGTGCTGTTGTAGAAGCATTTGATGATGTTGAAATCAAAGTTCCAGCAGTAGCCGAGATTGGCTGGTCAGAGAAACCAATGTTTAGTGTTCCACCAGAAATTCCTGAGCGTCCAGTACCTGAACCAGCAGCTGCGTATGAGCTGAACTTGGCAGCAGGGAATGCTGTTGAACCACTTGTTGTGGCATTAACGAGCAAAGTGTCAAATGATGATCCATTGATGTTCAATGTGTCAGCGCTTGATGGAACTGAAAGGTCGATGTCTCCAGTGTTGTTAGTTCCCTGAAGCTGAGCCTGTGTTGGTGTTCCCTTAGTGAAACCCTTTGGGCAGGTAGCAGTAGTAACACTCTTCGTTGTCAACTTAAGGTCTGTTGAGCTGAACTGGTAACAACTGATTTTCTTCGTTGCTGCAGTCGCTGGAAGCGACATTACTGTCATGAGGCCTGCAGTTGCAACAAGAAGTGCTACTGAAGACTTAAGTGTCTTAATCATTTTTTTGCTTTCCTCCTAAAGAAAAGAACTTGGTTAGTGGATGAGGCAAAGAAATATATGTCATAACTTTTGCAACAAACCAATGACAAACCTATGGGTGCCAAGTAAACACAATGTGAAGCGCCAGATGTATTCAGGTGAACTTTTAGAGAATTCTGTGAACGAACTTGCACTAGTAAAACCAATAGAAATAAGGACTTATTTGAATTTTTGGTCTTTCTGAAACTATTTGTTAACTATTGCGTAAGTTACATACGTGTTGTTTGTTCCAGATTTCCAAATAGAACACCTTATAAATAGAGCGAGGACGCAATGAGTAAAAAAATTGATGAAGCTTTCTACAAACTTCAAAGTGAGGCCCAACATCACATCAAACTCTCGCAAGCACGTGAAGATGAATATGAGAACGGATTTGCGCAGGGAATGGCAGAGGCGCTTCGGATCGTTGCAACAATTCGTGAAAGTTCCGAATAACTAGATTTAAAGGTTCATTCAATATCTCCCATCTGATTACGTTTCTTTCACATTGGGATAACTCTTGGTCATTACCTTATATATGCGTGGCACTCGCTCGGACTCCGTCAATCCCCCTGACAGTGAGCCGTGCCGCACTTCGCGTAGTTCCTTCAGACTGGATAAGTTTTGGTCGCAATGGTTGATCCCGAGGGTCGCAGTGTCGTCCTTGTAGTTGAGGACGAAGAGAGCTATCAAGAAGCGCTCAAGGTTGGACTCACTGTTGAAGGATTTGTTGTTGTTTCAGCAATGAACCTCGCTGAAGCGAGATCACTAATAGATTCGACGCGACCGGATCTCGTGTTGCTCGACGTAATGCTTCCAGACGGATCAGGACTAGACCTGTGCCGCGAAATTTGTGAAACCAAAAAAATTCCAGTAATCATGGTTTCTGCACGGACTGAGGAACTCGACATTGTTCTTGGACTCGAAATTGGTGCAGCTGACTACGTCACAAAGCCTTACCGACTTCGTGAATTAATCGCACGCATGCGTGTTGTCCTTCGCCGTCCAACTGTTGAAACTAACGACGAAATAATTTCTTTTGGGGACATCCGACTTGATCTAACGAGGCGAACAGTATTAAAGAATGACGTCACCATTGAACTCAGCCGCAAAGAGTTTGACTTACTGACGTTGTTTGCAACTCGGCTAGGACAGGTTGTCACTCGTGAAGTTTGTCTCGACACACTCTGGTGGGGACTAGAACTGTCAGACACTCGCACACTTGACACACACGTAAAGCGACTTCGCCAGAAGATTGAAGACGAACCAGCTGAACCTAAGCACCTGCTTACAATCCGTGGTGTGGGCTTTCGCCTAGACGCATAACAGTTACTAGTAATCTCTAGGCACCACCTAGGAGATCGCTTGACAAATTCAACTGAAGCTAGTCATTTTGATGTTGTAATTATTGGTGCAGGAATTTCTGGCATAAACGCCGCACACGAACTCATCACGAAGCACCCTGGTAAGAGTTTTGTCATCCTCGATGCTCTAAGCAATTACGGAGGCACGTGGCTAACCCACACGTACCCAGGAGTACGTTCAGACACTGAGCTCTATACCCTCGGCTACAGCTACAAGCCCTGGAAGGGAGCCCCTTACGCCGGCGGTGCAGAAATTCATTCATACCTGGGCGAAGTGATTGCAGAACATGGCATAGGCAAGCACATTCGATACAACCAACGAGTCGAGAGACTTAATTGGAATACTGCAAGTAAGAAGTGGACTGTTGATGGAATCAACAAAGAAACTAAAGAGCAGTTTTCACTAAGCGCAGAATTCATTTGGTCGTGCCATGGTTACTACCGACAAGAAAAGGGCTACACACCAACGTGGCCAGGCATGAAAGCTTTCGAGGGAGAAATAATTCACCCTCAGTCATGGCCAGAAAGCACGAACTTCAAAGATAAGCACGTTGTTGTTATTGGCTCAGGAGCAACTGCAGCAACACTTGTTCCCGCCATCGCAAATGATTGCGGACACGTCACTGTCTTACAACGATCCCCTGCTTACTTCTTTCAGAGTCCAAATAAAGATGATCTCGCCGATCAACTCCGCACAGATGGAGTTGGCGACGAAGAAGTGCACGCGACAGTTCGTGAGAAAGCAATTCTCGAAATGCAAGGGCTCACGAACTTTATTGCGGAGAATGCTGAAATTTCTAGAAACGGCATGATTCAAATGGTGACGAGTCAGCTGCCTGAGGGTTTCGACATTGCCAAACACTTCACGCCTCGTTACCTTCCATCCGAACAACGAGTCGCTCGGATCCTGGATGGCGATTTCTTTAAAGTCATCAGTTCTGGACAGGTTTCAATGGTCACTGATGAAATCAGTACATTCACATCAAGTGGCGTCATCACCAAAGATGGAACAGTTATCGACGTTGACGTGGTAATCACCGCTACTGGATTTGAACTTTCTGTGCTCGGTGACATTGCCATGAGCATCGATGATGTGCCAATTGATGTGGCTGAGCGAATAACGCACCGTGGCGTTATGTTCAGTGGCGTTCCGAACTATGCCTGGAGTTTTGGTGCACTTCGACTTAGTTGGACCACTCGTATTGAAGTCATTAGTGACTACATTTCACGAATGCTGACTTTCATGGACAACCGTGGATCAAAAGTTGTTACGCCAACCCTTCGCCCAGAAGACCAAGGGATGGAGCTCCTCCCATTTGGCGACCCTAAATTTTCTCCTGGTTACGTACAGCGAGCTCGTGGATCACAGCCAAGGTCTGGCGACCGAGAGCCATGGATGATGAACATTGACTACTGGGATGAGCGCGAATCCCTTCCAAAAATAGGTTTCGAAGATGGAACACTCGTTTTCGAGAATTAGTGAGAGCATAGAAAAATGACTAAAGCAAAAATCTTTGAATGGCTGGGCGTAGGGACTGCAATTTTTTATTCACTCCTCATTGCCATGAACATTGGCGGTGAATTCATTGGATTCACCCTTCTGCTTCTCTCATCGATCTTTATTGGCATCTGGGCGCGCATGGGCAAGCACCGTGGGATTCTTTTTCTTCAGTTTTTCTATGCCACCGCAGGGATCATTGGAATGATCCGCTGGTTTAAATAAGCACTACTGAAACTTCTTTACAACTTCACGTGATTCACGTGCCGCTGCTTTAAAGATTCCCTTACTCATTAATGATGATTCAACGTTTCTGCGTTGCTCATAAATAGCTTCGCGGTCTGCATGAATCGCAGGGTCATCTGGAGCAGCCCAGCCCGCAAGGTCAGCCAAGTGACACGCCAGGCGAATGTCAGAGTCAAGTAGCTCCATTGCTCTACGCATAAGGACGTCAGGTCCCCCAGCGAGTGAAGCAATTTCGGCGCCGAGGGCAGCATTCGGCGCTGGTTTCAAGTGAGAAGCCACCCCGTCCCACCAACCTCCATTGAGGCGCCAGATGTTTCTAACCACAAACTCCGGTTCGTCATAGAGCGGACGAAGGTAGGGCTTCTCGAGAACATCCTTCGGAACTTTGACTTTGTGGATGATTGTGTCGAGTGTCTCGCCAGCATTCATCATGGCAACTACTTCAACTACGAGCGACTCGAGTGACGATGCAATGTCATCAAGCACTCGAGCGATGCGCTCTTTGCCTTCAATAGGGAGCCCATGTGCGGGAACAAGGAGTTCAGGCCCCTGTTCAATCATCTTTCGAAGTGCTTGCGCCCATTCGAGTGCATAGCGCTGAACCTTTTGTGGGTTACCAGCATTTGGATAGTTCCAGATGATGAAGTCACCGGTGAACATCCACTTCTTTTCTGGTAGCCATGCCCACAAGTGATCATCGGTTTCACCCCGAGCATGGTGCAGTTCAATAGTTGTTCCCCCAGCGTTAAGGGTTAATTGCTCCGTGAACGTTTCATCAGGGACAAGTGTTGAGCGAGAAAGAAAACGTTCGGCATCTTGATTAATTTCAACAGTCATGTCACTTCTGATGCCACCGAATTGGCGCTTATTAATCGCCACGTTCCAGAGATTTGTTTCCTCGTAACGAGCGAGTCGCTTCGCAACATTTTCGTGAGCGATGACATGAGGGCGTTTTTCTCCACGAGACTCAGCATCTTTCTTGAATGCAACGCTGCCCCCAACGTGGTCTGCGTGTCCGTGAGTGTAAACAAGCGTCGTAATTGGCTTGTCGCTCCAAGTACGAATCGCCTCAACTACTCCTTGGCCACTTCCTGAACCAGAAGCGTCAAAACACATGAGGCCGTCACCAACATCGAGGACGACACAGTGGCTAAAACTCTCCACAATGGCAAGTCCTTCACGCAGCTCAGTGATTTCGTTCGTGACTCGATTGACAGGTTCAGTTGCAACTCCTGAATCGATTACGACTGTTGATAGCTCAAGTGGATTCATACAGACACACTACGTAAATTCACATCATCATGCCTGAATTTTTAAGCATTGCTAACTGTTCTAAAATGATTATGTGGAGCCCTCAAAAGTCATTCTTTATTACTGTTTCACCCCGCTGAGTGACCCCGACGCGATTCGTCTCTGGCAAAAAGAACTATGCGAAAACCTAAATCTCAAGGGTCGTATTCTCATCTCAAAACATGGAATTAATGGCACCGTTGGTGGTGACATGTCGAATGTCATTGCCTACGTCAAGCAAACTCGCAAATATCTTCCCTTCAAGAAGATTGATTTCAAGTGGTCTGAAGGAACTGGCGACGATTTCCCGCGACTCATGATCAAAGTTCGAGATGAAGTCGTTTCATTCGGTGCCCCTGATGAACTCATTGTCGATGAAAACGGTGTCGTCGGTGGTGGGGTCCATTTGAAACCAAAACAAGTTAATCAACTGGTTGAAGAACGTGGCGATGAGGTTGTCTTCTTTGATGGACGCAACCAGTTCGAAGCACGTATTGGAAAATTCAAGAACGCAATTGTTCCAGAAGTTGCTACAACTCGTGAATTTGTCGCAGAACTCGAAAGTGGAAAATACGACCACCTAAAGGACCGCCCCATCGTTAGCTACTGCACTGGTGGGATTCGCTGTGAAGTGCTTTCAAGCGTTATGAAGAATCGTGGATTCAAAGAGGTGTATCAAATAGATGGTGGCATTGTTCGTTACGCCGAAGAATTTGGAAGCGATGGTCTCTGGGAGGGATCGCTCTACATATTCGACAAGCGAATGAACCAAGAATTCGGTAAGGATCCGAAAACTCTTGGTGAATGCGACCACTGCAGCGCACCAACGAGCAAGTTCTATAACTGTGCAAATCTCGCTTGTCGCAAACTAATCCTGCTCTGTGAGAACTGTAAAGACAACAACATCGCTACGAATTGCTCACCTAAGCACGCTGACCTTCTCTACAAGTAGGTTTTAACCAAGAACACTGGGGGCCAAAATGATTGAAGTTGAACAAAACGGCAAAGTTGGCGTGGTCACTCTTGCTCGGCCAGCTGCAAGAAACGCACTCACCGCTCAGATGATGCATGATCTTTTCAGAAGCGTCCAAGAGCTGGACGCCAGTAGCGATGTCAATGTAATTGTCGTCACCGGACAGGACCCGGCATTTTGTGCCGGGCTTGACCTAAAAGATCTAGCCACCACGTATAAAGACATTCGCCTCAGTGCTGAAGGCAGCACCCAGCAACATGGACTCCTTCCTAGGACAAGCAAGCCCATCATTGGTGCCATCAATGGTGCAGCAGTAACTGGTGGGCTTGAGGTTGCGCTTGGTTGTGACTGGCTGATCGCATCAGAGAAAGCTTCATTCGCTGATACCCACGCAAGAGTCGGAGTCATGCCTGGTGGAGGAATGACTATTCGCCTTCCTCAACTAGTGGGCATCAACCGCGCTCGCCAAATGTCATTCACTGGCAATTTCATCGATGCCGAGACTGCCTACCAGTGGGGACTTGTTAATGAAGTCTGCGAACACGACAGCTTGATGACCAGAGTCATGGAGCAAGCCAAGACCATTGCAGAGATCGATCCACTTTCAGTAAAAGAAATAAGGACGATGTACGAAACTCTTGGCAACCGCTCTGATGACGATGCCTACCTTGAAGAGGCGAAGTGGAGCCGGCGCTGGATGAAGGAGCGTTTTGATGCTGCAGCCTTTGAGTCACAGCGCGACGGCATTATTTCTCGTGGCAGCTCCCAGCAATAGATTGCTCTTAGTAAGTACGATTACGAAGTGAAGTTATCTGGCCCAATAGCGCTCGTTGGCTCTGGCGAATACTTGCCGCAAATGCGCGAAATCGAAGCTTCTCTCCTCAAGGGCCGCCCAGCTAAGTACGTTCAAATTGCAACGGCTGCAGTACCTGACGGGCCGAAGGTTCTTGAGTACTGGCACGACCTTGGAAAGAAGCAGGCCGACGCCATAGGCGTTGAACAGGTTGTTCTACATGTCTCTACAAGAGATGATGCAGATGATCTAGAAAACGCAGCCATGATTCACGGCGCTGGTCTTATTTATCTCTCTGGTGGAAATCCCGCATTTTTAGCTGACACGCTCAGAGGAACATTGGTATGGGAAGCAATTGTTAACGAATGGGAAAATGGTGCTGCGGTTGCGGGATGTAGCGCGGGTGCAATGGTGATGAGCACTTCAGTTCCACCAATTTCTTCTCGCATGACAAACCGTGGCGAAGTGCAAGGGCTGAGTCTCCTTCCACACCTTCGAGTAATTCCACACTTTGATCGATTCAAAAACTACGTACCAGACCTAGAAACAAAATTCTTAGAGAATGTTGATTCATCAATTTCACTACTAGGTATTGACGAAGACACTGCTCTCGTTGGTGGTCCTGAATACTGGACAGTTGATGGCCTCAGATCAGTTTGGTTGCTGAAAGCCGATGGAAGTATTGAGTTCAAACCTGGACAAAACGTTCATACGCCTCTTGTGTAGGGGATTCGAAATGAACTTGCAAAGTAAGACTTCTTGAATTAAAAAGTAGTAATGAATTCAATTCGCGTACTTGGCACGGAATGGTGCGGCGACTGCACCAGAGCAAAGGCATTTTTTGCTGAAAACAACATTGCCTACGACTGGGTTGATGTTGATGTAGATCAAGAAGCCCTTGCTGAATGCGTTGAACTCAACGGTGGCCAGCGAGTCGTGCCTACAATCATTTTTGAAGATGGGGACATTCTTGTTGAGCCATCGAATGATCAGCTCGCTCAGAAACTGGGTTTGTAGTTCTCCTTAGTCTGTAGGTAGAACCAAATCTCTTTATTTGTCGCCCAAGTAGCGACCTACCCACACCGTATAGACTTACTATTCGCGTCTCAGGGCCTTGGCTCTGGGAACACCGAGGACCTGTGGTGCAGCTCGGAGTGCACGCCGCCCTGTCAAGGCGGAGGTCGCGGGTTCAAATCCCGTCAGGTCCGCTCGACACCCGTAAGGGTGTGGAGGTTTGGTCGAGTAGCTCAGTTGGTAGAGCGCGCGCCTGAAAAGCGTGAGGTCACCGGATCGACGCCGGTCTCGACCACCATTCGGTTGTTCCACGGGAATTTATTTATTTCCGTGGGACAACCTTTTTATTTTCCAGGCCAGAATTTTTCGAACCAACCTGAATTCGAACATGGTTTCTGCTTTTCGTTTCTTCCCATCCGCCGCGTGCAACGAGATTCTTTTGTAGCCCCACCATTGCAATTTCATGACGAGCAAGCGCCTCGTTTATAAATCCGAGCGGCTCAATCCGAGCAACCACATTTGAACCCTTAAGTCTTTTAACTAAATACGCACTCACCCGGTATCGATGCCTCCTAGTCGGGTGCACTGTCCTATACAGAAATTGCTCAGTCGTTTCTTCGTGAATCTTCATGCTTTGAATGTAGGTAACGACTGTGACACGAATCCGTGCAACAATAAAGTTCTATGAGTTCACTACCAAATATCACTCCTTCTTCTTGCAAGCAGCCCTCAGGTGTTGCATGGCCAACAACGAGCTGGCCGCGAGGCGAAGTCTCTAATCAAGAGGCACTAGACAAAGTTGTCGACGAGATGTTCACGAGTGAAAATCTTAAAGAGACCAATGCAGTTGTTGTTGTAAAGGGTGGAAAAGTAGTTGCCGAACGTTACGGCGGCGAAACGTTTTACTTCGACAAACCAGCTGAGCCCATTACTGCTTCGAGCCAGCTGATCTCGTGGTCAGTGGCTAAATCAATGTTGCACATGATTATTGGAACGCTGAACGCGCAGGGACTGATTGACCCTGAACAAAATGCACCAGTCCCTGAATGGACTGAGCCGAGCGATCCTCGCCACAACATCAAGGTCAAAGATCTCTTGGCGATGCGTGACGGTCTTAAGTTCGTCGAAGATTATGACGTTGACAATCCAAGCGACGTCATTGCAATGCTGTACGGAGACGCGAAGGCCGACATGGCTAGTTTTGTTGCTTCCAAGCCCCTCGCTCACGAGCCGGGAACGTTCTACAACTACTCGAGTGGAACCACCAATGTCCTGAGTCGAATTGTTGCTGACAACGTCGGCTACGGAGAAAAATACAACGAGTATCTAACCAAGAGGCTCTTTAGCCCACTTGGTATGAATAGCGCAGTTGCCGCGTATGACGACAAGGGCGTGTGGGTTGCGTCAAGTTTTGTGCACGCAACTGCACTCGACTTTGCAAAATTTGGACTTTTGTATTTACGCGGTGGCGAATGGGATGGCGAGCAACTCATTAGCGAAGACTGGGCTTCAACGGCGCAGATTCCCCACAGCCAAGATGAAAATGGCACGTACTACTCATGGCAGTGGTGGGTGACTGGCGACAAGTACGGCACGTACTGGGCCAATGGATATGAAGGTCAGATGATCAGTGTTGTTCCAGCACTCGATGCTTTAGTGCTTCGCTTTGGCCACACAACCGACGAGTTCTACCCAGACATCAGAGCGTGGCGAACACGAGTACTAGACGTACTCGCCGCTAGTTAGGCGCCTTCGTACTCAAATCCAAGATCTGGTGCGCTGAAGATTGCTTCGAACTTCCAGCCCTCTTCGTTCGCCATTGCAGCCGCAGTGCCGCCACGGTCAACTACGGCGAGCAAAAGAACCACTTCAGCACCAAAGTCTCTAACCACTCTGGCTGCTTCCATAAGACTTGTTCCACGGGTAACGGTGTCTTCAGTAATAACCACGCGGTCGCCAGGCTGTAGTGAACCAGCAATGCGACCGCCAGCACCGTGATCTTTCACTTCTTTTCGAACGCTGAACGCGCGAAGCGCACGACCCTTGGTTCCTGCAACTCCAGCGGTGATAAACGTTGCGCCGTCGGCTCCCATCGTGAGACCACCAATTGCTGAGGCATCAGCTGGAATTCTCTCAAGGATGAGATTTGCGACGTCAACCATTACTTCAGGTGCGCAAATTGTTTGCTTTGAATCAATAAACCACGAAGATTTGCGGCCTGACTTTAGAGTGAAGTCTCCCCTTCGAACTGAGTGTTCCAAGAGATGCTGCAGAACTCGTTCGCGTGCATCTGTCATGAGAGTACGACCTTTTGTGATCCGGCTGAAACATTGCCAACAATCGTTGCGACAATTCCTTGTGCTCTGGCAATTGTAAGGGCGGCTGAGGCGCTCGAAGGGTCCACACTCACAACCATCCCGAGGCCGCAGTTAAACACTCGAACCATTTCGTCAGCGCTTACCTGACCGCGTCTTTGAATTTCGAAGAAAATTTCTGGAGTCTCGAACGAATCCATCTCAATGTTTGCGTTAAGTCCTTCTGGCAAAATGCGAACTACGTTGCCAAGAATTCCGCCACCCGTTATGTGAGCAGCTGCATGAACCGATGAACCCAGTTCTGCGCGCATTGCAGTAATTGTCGGTGCATAAATTACCGAAGGGACAAGCAACTCATCACCCAGCGAGCGAGCCGAGCCTTCAAAGGCTGGCTTAGCTAAATCGCTTTGATGCTTCACTAGAACACTGCGAGCAAGTGAGTAACCATTAGAGCGCAGCCCTGGAGAACCGAGTCCAATAAGTACGTCACCACTACGCACTCGCTCCGGTCCCATTTCACTGCCACGCTCCACAACGCCTACGGCAAATCCCGCAACGTCGAGATCGTCTGGTTTCATCACACCGCCGTGCTCTGCCGTTTCGCCACCGAGTAACGCGGTGTTGGCCTGACGGCAACCCGCAGCAATACCAGTCACTAGTTCTTCTAAGCGCGCTGGATCAAGTGCACCAACAGCCACGTAGTCAAGAAGAAACAACGGTTCTGCACCAATGCATGCAAGGTCATCTACGAGCATTGCCACAAGGTCAATTCCGACTGAGTCGTAGCGGCCAACTTGTCGTGCCACTTCAAGCTTGGTACCAACACCGTCGGCGGACGCAACGAGCACCGGTTCTTTGAATTTTGAGGTGTCTAGTTTGAAGAGCCCACCAAATCCACCAATGCCACCGAGTACTTCTGGACGCTTAGTGCTCGCAACAACTTCCTTAATTCTCTTAACTGCATCATCGCCTGCGACAATTGACACGCCCGACTGTGCGTAGGTCATTCCACCAGGTGCTTGGTCGAGTAATCGACTCACCAGCGAGCTCCCTTGCCCAGTGCGACTGGCGTTGGAGCTGAGTAGTTACCAGTCAGACACGCGTCACAGCATTCGCCGTCTAGTTGAATTGCAGCTCGAAGATTTTCAAGTGAAATGAATTCAAGTGAGTCACATCCAATGAATTCACGCATTTCTTCAATGGTGTTGTTCGCAGCAAGAAGATCTTCACGCGTTGGAGTATCAATGCCGTAGTAGCAAGGCCACGAGAAAGGTGGTGACGAAATGCGGAGGTGAATTTCCTTGGCACCGGCGTCACGCAACATCGCGACGAGAGCCTTCGTAGTAGTTCCTCTGACAATGGAATCATCAATAACAACGAGACGTTGACCCTCAATGTTTTCACGAAGTGGATTTAACTTTCGACGGACGCTGGCTTCGCGCTTGTTTTGATCTGGCGAGATAAATGTACGACCGATGTAGCGATTCTTCACTAGGCCGTAGCCAAATGGAATGCCTGAAGCTTTCGCGAATCCCTCTGCCGCAGGGATACCCGAGTCGGGAACACCCATAACAATGTCAGCATCAACGTGCGACTGTTTCGCGAGTAGCTCTCCCATGCGACGACGTGCCGTGTGAACTTGGTGACCCATGAGGTAGGTATCAGGGCGAGCAAAGTAAACGAATTCAAAAATGCACAGCATCTCTTTTTCGCCAGCTGGTTCTAACAACTGCACAAATGAAACGCCTTCTTCGGTAATGGTCACCATCTCACCAGGTTTGATTTCACGAACGAACGCTGCACCAATTACGTCAAGCGCTGGTGACTCTGAAGCAACAATCCAACCTTCGGGTGCATCTTCTGTTCCGAGTCGACCTAAGCAGAGTGGTCTAAAACCGTGTGGGTCTCGTACTGCGTAAATGGTGTCTGATTCAAGGATCACCATTGAGAATGCGCCCTGCGCTTTAGACAGAACAGACCTCAAAGCGTGCGCCATTGCTGCGCCACTTTCGATTTCACGTGCCAGCAGTTCTGCAACGAGGTCAGAGTCCGAAAGCATTGTGGTCACTTGAATACCTGCAACTTCAGCAAGTTCACCCGTATTAGTGAGGTTGCCATTGTGACCAAGTGCAAAGCCCGATGCCCCAGCACTGCGGTACACCGGTTGCGCAGCAGTCCAGTTCGCAGAACCTGATGTTGAATATCGAGTGTGTCCAATGACGTGTGATCCACTCAATGCGCGAAGTGTGGTGTCACTAAAAACGTGACTGACGAGTCCGTTATCTTTTACGACAGTAATTTGCTTGTTATCAAAAGTCGCCATTCCGGCAGATTCTTGACCGCGGTGCTGGAGTGCGTACATAGCGTCGTAGCAAAGGTGTGCCACGTTTCGTCCGGGGGCGATAATCCCTACGACTCCACACGCTTCTTTCATTGAGCTTCCACCTTATGAGTATTTATTTGCGAAAGCACTGTGTAATCTTGGCACATGACTCAGGGCATCGGTACGCTTAGATAATGATTGACCTCCATACCCACTCGACGTTTTCTGATGGTTCTGATACCCCAGAACAGTTGGCAGAAAACGCCAGCAAAATCGGTATTTCGGCAATCTCACTCACCGACCACGACACCACCGCTAGCCATGAGCGCATGGCCGCCTCATGTGCCCAGTTCGGCATTGAACTCATACCTGGCACCGAGGTTTCATTACGCGATGGCGAGTTCCCAAAACAGCGCTCTGGTGGCCCCTCATCACCTCGAAACATTCACGTTCTCGCCTATTTCTTGCCCCTCAACGAGGATCACCCCGTTCAACAAAAATTGGCCGAAATGCGTCGCGACCGAAACGAGCGCAACGAAACTCTCGTGCGACTTTTACGTGAAAATGGATTCGAGAAAATCAACCTTGACTATCTGACCAATCTTGTTGGCAATGCAGACAACATTGGCCGGCCTCACTTCGCGCAGGCAATGTTTGAGCTCCACCCTGAAATAGTTGGTGTCAAGGACCCTGAGAATTGGAACAAGGTTTTTATTGACTGGTTGGGTGAAAGCGGCAAGGCCCACGTGGGTCGAAAGAGCATGTCTGTTGAGTCATTCCTCGATGCTGCGAAGGGTTCTGGGACCGTGTTCTCGGTAGCGCACCCACTGGTTAACTACGTGAGCTCGCTATCGCCAACTGAGATTGAAGAGACCATGCCTAAGGTTCTTAATTCACTTCGCGATCGCGGTTTCGCTGGAGCTGAGGCCTACTACGGCGGAGTGAACGAGAAGATTCGTGGACAAATGGTGAAGCTAACTCGAAACGCAGGAATGATTCCCACTGGTGGATCTGATTATCACGGCTCTTATAAAGAAGATGTGAAATTAGGTCTCGGTAGAACTGGTGATCTTCGAGTCCCTAATGAAGTTCTCGACGAGTTAAAGGCAGCTCGTTAGTCAACTGATGCAAGCGCACTGGTGAGTGCGTTGCTTCGACGGCTTTCAATCTCTCGAACACTCACGTTGATTGATGAGCCAATGCGAAGTGAGTCGCCACCAACAGTTCCAAGAACTGCAATGTCAACGCCAGCATCTTTTGCACGCTGAGCGAACTGGGATACATCACTCGTCGCCATTACAAAACGACCTGGGAACTCACTAAAGAGTTCGCCATGCGAAGTGAGTTCATCTGCATTTAGCCCTAAGCCAGTCGTTGCGACAATTTCAGCCAGTGCCGCACTAAGGCCGCCACTACCCACGTCGTGCACCGCAGTGACGTCACTTTGTTCACCCTTGCAAATCCAAGCAATTTCACCAGCCACGAACTTGATAGTTGCGTTAAAAGCGTTGACATCTAGAGAAGGAACAACTCCTCCACGTCGGCCACGTCGTGTGGCCCAACGTGTTCCACCAAGTGGGAATGCAGGACCGTCGTGTGCTTCACGTTTTCCAACGAGGACCACGCTGTCACCGAACTTCCAGTTCCATCCAGGTGGAGGTGCCACAAGTGAGTCAACAACGCCAAGAAGTCCAACGACTGGTGTTGGATCAATGTCGTTGCCGCCACTCTCGTTGTAGAGAGAAACATTGCCACCAACGACTGGGATGCCCATTGCGTTACAGGCTTCAGCCATGCCATCAACGGACTCAGAAAGTTGCCACATCACCTCTGGGTGTTCAGGGTTACCAAAGTTAAGACAGTTCACGAGAGCTTTTGCCGTTGCTCCAACGCAGGCGAGGTTTGAAACACTTTCAGCAACGGTGAGCAGTGTTCCTTTGCGAGGGTCGAGTGCACACCAGCGAGGATTCGAATCAGTCGAAAGTGCAATGCCTCGGTTTGATGAAGGTAGCCCTGGTCCAGCGAGACGAAGAAGCGCTGCGTCTCGTCCTGGTCCCACAACAGTGTTCAAGAAGAGCTGTGAGTCGTACTGGCGATACACCCAGGCTGGGTCAATTAGAAGATCGAGCAAGTCTTCGTTTGGAGATCCAACTGGTTCATCAAGTGTCGGGTCGTCTTTTTGAATCGCGTCCAGGTTTGCAGGTCGGCTCATTGGTCGGTTGTAGAGAGGAGCTTGATCTGCGAGCGACTTCGCAGGAACTTCACCAAGAATTTCGCCGTCAAAGCCGTCACGAATGCGAAGCATTCCGACAAGGTTTCCGTCCTTATCTTTCGACGGTTCAACAACATGTGCAACAACGTTCGCTCTGACTTCCCACTTCTTGCAAAGCGCTTCAACTGCTGGCCAGTCTTCAGGAGTCACAATTGCGAGCATGCGCTCTTGACTTTCAGAAGTCATGATTTCCCATGAAACCATTCCCGCTTCGCGCTGGGGAACAGCGTTGATGTTTACATCAAGTCCGACGCCACCCTTGGCGGCCGTCTCACTCGTTGCGCAAACGAGTCCCGCTCCACCCAAGTCTTGAATTCCGACAACGAGTTTTTGATCGAGTAACTCTAGACAGGCTTCAATGAGTCGCTTCTCTTCATAGGGGTCGCCGACTTGAACACTTGGACGCTTGGCGTCATCAAGCGATGCAGCGCCGTCGTCGCCTTGAAATCCAGCGGATGCAAGCACTGATACGCCGCCAATGCCGTCACGACCAGTTGATGATCCAAGCAGCACTGCGTAGTTGCCAACACCAGATGCAATGCCAAGAACGAGTCGGTCCTTTGGCAGTGCACCAACACAGAGAACATTGACGAGTGGGTTCGATGCGTAGCAATCATCGAAGGTGAGCTCTCCACCAATGTTTGGAACGCCTACTGAGTTGCCATACCCCGAAACTCCAGAAACAACACCTTCTACTAACCAGCGCTGACGCGCATCGGTGAGTTCACCAAAAAAGAGTGGGTCCATGACTGCAAGCGGGCGTGCGCCCATTGAAAACACGTCACGCAAAATGCCACCAACACCAGTTGCTGCACCCTGATACGGCTCAATCGCTGATGGGTGATTGTGGCTCTCGATTCGAATCGCGACTCCAATACCGTCACCAGCATCAATTACACCAGCTCCTTCGCCAGGGCCAACAAGAACATGGTCGCCTTTTGAAGGAAGTCGCTTCAAATGAATGCGTGATGATTTATACGAACAGTGCTCGCTCCACATAACGCCATACAGAGCTAATTCAAGGTGATTTGGTTCACGCCCGAGGACAGACTTTATGTCTTCAAACTCAGAGTCGGTAAGTCCCAGTGCTCGGTGCAAGGACTCAGGTGCGCTACTCACGACTCCAAACTACTCGTCATTAGATGCGTCATGACAATTATTTTCGATAACAACTTGATAAATAGTGACGAAATTAATTCTTTAGAAATAAGTCTTTATGTCATTCAATTAGATAGCAAAAAACATCTGCAACATGATTCAATTCAATTTGAAGTGATTTATTGCGCTTCTTTCATCGTTTTATGTCTCTAACATCCTCTGTCTCGACAGTTGTGTTGTTGAAAAAACAAGTGTCTTATTACAAAAGGATCCCCCCATGCCTACCCAGAAGAAATCAACTTCGAAGCGAATAATGACCGATGAACACAAAGAGAAGCTGGCGGTTGGAAGAAATGAATCACGAGTAATTAATAGGTACTTGGAAGCAATAGTCGCTGGCAAGGGAAAGCGTGGACGAAAGCGCACCCCTGAATCAATAAGCATGCAGATTGTCAGACTCGATAAAGAAATCGTTAGCGCTGGCGCCGTGCAGCGACTGGAGCTCACGCAGAAGCGTTTTGACCTCGTTGCCGAAAGAGAACGACTTAATGCTCGAGTTGACCTCGCATCAGTCGAGAAGGACTTCATCAAGATTGCTAAGTCCTACGCCAAGCGCAACGGCATTAGCTATGCAGCGTTTCGTGAAATGGGAGTAAGTGCAGATGTTCTTAAAGCCGCTGGCATCAGCCGCGCCAAGGACTAGCGAACGCTAAGCGTTTTACTTCAGCAAGACTAAGGCTTGGCTACATACCTTGGACAAAGACGAGACTGCCTGAATTGGTGAGCTCGTTCAATCTGATGTTCTTGTAAGGAGCGTAGTCATCTGAGTTATACCATTCCTCTGCCACCGACATACTTGGAAAGCGAAGAACTGCTGACCAATTTCCCTCGAAACTTCCTTCTTTGGTGACTGGGGTGTCCGATCCCGCAATCATTTCGATGCCCCATTTTTCGAGAATCGGAAATACGTGCTGGGCATAACGCTCCATGAATTCTGCTTGGTTGATTATGTTTATTTGTACTAAGCCATAGGCGGGCTTAATTTCTTCACTCATTTTACAAACCTCCATTGGTGCAATTTCTGCGTCTTGATCACACTAGCCATTTAACTTGCATTTTGCAAGTGATGGTGTACGATTAAAACGTTTTCCTTATGCCCGGATAGATCGAAGGAGTTCTCGAATGACAAAAAAGGTTTTGGTTACTGGAATCACTGGATATATCGGACAGCACGTCGCAGCTGAACTTCTTCGCCAGAAATATGAGGTAGTAGGGACAGTTCGATCCTTGGCAAAGGCAGAAAATACCAAGACCGCTCTCTCTTCTCTGCCGGGTGCATCAAATGTGAAATATGTACAAGCAGACGTACTCTCAGATTCTGGCTGGTCTGAAGCAATGAGCGACTGTGATTTTGTCATCCACCTAGCTTCACCGTTCCTCTTAGCTGAGCCTAGAGATGAGAATGTCATGATCACTCCTGCTGTTGAAGGAACAAAACGAGTGATCAAAGCTGCAATGAAGGCTGGTATTCAGAGATTCATCATTACCTCATCTGTTGTCTCCATGACTTCAGGTCGACCAAGTGGAACTTACGGACCAGATTCGTGGTCGGACATAGATCAAAACATCGGTGCCTACGCAAAGAGCAAGACCCTGGCAGAGCGAGCAGCATGGGAGACCGTGAAAGGAGGCTCAATGGAGATGGTTGCCATCAATCCTGGTTTTGTACTTGGGCCATCTTTAGGAACTACCGGTGATGGAACGAGTGAAGCGATGATTGCAAACCTCATTGGCGGCAAGATGCCTGCAATTCCCGATGTCGCTATGGGAATGGTCGATGTTAGAGACATCGCGCGTCTACATGTTGCAGCACTTGATGCACCTAAAGCCGCTGGGAAGAGATTTATTGCTGCCAGTTCACAACCAATTGCTATGGCTTATCTGGCAGAAACACTGAAGAAGGCTGGATATTCAAAGGTGCCATCTCGCAAGGCGCCTAACTTCGCTATCAAACTCATGGCTCTCTTCGACCGTGAAGCTAAGGGAATGGTTCCTAATCTCGGTGTAAAGATTGCTTACGACAATCACGAAACATTTGAAATCCTTAACTGGAAGCCGACCCCTCTAGAGATAACCTTTACCGAGATGGCAGCAGCTTTCTCTAAGTAAAGGGGCGAAGTGGCAAGGAGTAAGGAAAGTCCAATCGAATGGCGCTCCGAATGTCCAATTAGCTCCGGGCTAGATATCCTCGGGGACAAGTGGTCTCTACTCATAGTTAGAGATCTGATTACCCATGGAACTCGCACTTATTCTGAGTTCTCCGAATCTCCCGAGAAAATTTCTACAAATATTCTTGCTGACCGGCTGAAATTACTCACGGCCTTGGGAATCATTGAAAGAGTGGATGCTGAGCGAAGTGCTCGAAATAATGCATTCCAACTTACCAAGAGTGGGAAGGATCTACGCAAGGTGCTTGAGGCTTTGGGAAGATGGTCTTACGCAAACATGCGAGATTTGCATCCAGACATTGTGAGCATTGACTAATTTTACTTAATCCAAGGTATATTTTTCACAAAAAAATAATCCTCGTTTTGCCGCGCAAATTACTAGCGAACGCTAAGCGTTTTACTTATAAAACTCGATAGCAGTACTTGGCCATCAGCACTTCCCAGCAGCAGAGACATTGCACGCTCAGGGTGAGGCATAAGGCCAACAACATTTCCGTTTAGGTTTGAAACTCCTGCAATGTCATCGCGAGATCCATTCGGGTTCTCTTTGTAGCGAAGAACAATTTGATCATTTGCAACAAGTTCGTCATACGTCTTGTCATCACAGGTGTACGAACCAGAGAAGTGATTAATGGGAATACTGAGCTCTTGACCCTTTGTTGCGTTGAGTGTCAAAACAGACCTTGTTGATTCAACAATCAGCGTTGTCGGATGACACAAAAATGTGAGGCCACGGTTCTTCTGTAGTGCTCCAGGCAGAAGTCCAGCTTCAGTCAATACCTGAAAACCATTACAAATTCCAAGGACCGCACCACCGGCGTTAGCAAAGGATGCAACCCCATTCATTACTGGAGAAAATCGAGCGAGAGCTCCTGGTCGTAGGTAGTCACCGTGTGCGAAACCACCGGGAAGAATAATGCCATCAAAGCCATCAACATTGTCTTGACCATGCCAAACGAATTCTGCAGTAGCGCCAAGCTGCGTTACGGCAGATGCTGCGTCGTATTCACAGTTAGATCCTGGGAAAACTACAACGCCAATGCGCGACATGCTTAACCTTCTGCGCTTAGTCGTGCGCGCGAATCTTCAATTACAGGATTTGAGAGAAGTCGTTGCGCAAGTGCAGTTGCTTTTTCTAAAGCGTCAGCTTCATTATCTGCTTCAACATTGAGACGAAATGATTTACCAGCGCGAACATCGCTTACCCCGGTAAAGCCCAGCGCTGGGAGTGCGCGTTCAATGGTCGCGCCTTCAGGATCGGAGATTCCTTGGCGGAGAGTGACGTCGACGATGATTGCGTATTTCATTGCTACGCACCGTACCAGTCGGAGAGCGATCTTCCAGTCACTTTCTCATACGCCGCAACATATCTCTTAGAAGTGACGTCCAAAATGTCGCTCGGGATCGTGGGTGGAGGTGGAGTTCTATCCCAAGGCTGTTCACTGAGCCAGTCTCTAAACGGCTGTTTGTCGAACGATGGTGGAGTCTCACCAGAGCGGACTTCAGCACTGGGCCAAATTCGAGACGAGTCAGGCGTGAGCACCTCATCACAAACAACAAGCTCGCCGTCAACGAATCCGAGTTCGAATTTTGTGTCAGCCAAAGTAAGGCCCGAAGCAGCGAGCTTGGCACTGGCTTTGGCAAAGAGGTCAAGACACATTGTCTGGGCCTTCGTGAGTAACTCTTCACCAACGATGGACGCAGCAGTCTCTAGGTCGATGTTGATGTCATGCCCTGATTCAGCCTTCGTCGAAGGTGTAAACATCGGCGCTGGGAATGCGTCAGTTAGGGCCATGGCCTTGGGTGCAGCCATGTTGTGAACCGTTCCTGATTTCACGTATTCGTCGTAGGCCTGTCCAGCCAACCTGCCACGAACAATGCATTCGAGTGGGAGCATCTCGGCCTTACGGACAAGCATTGTGCGCCCATGCCACTCTTTTTTGGAACTGAATCCAGGCACGACTGAATCAATAACTTCTGGGTCACACGAAATCAACGCCATTGGAATTGAACCAGAAAACTCGCGCAACCAGTAATTCGTCAAACCAGTGAGTACTCGACCCTTATTTTCGATTGGCTCATTCATCACAACATCAAATGCACTCAGCCGGTCAGATGCAACCATGAGTAGATGCTGCGCGTCAACTTCGTAGAGATCTCGGACCTTGCCCGAATAAATATGTTGAAGACCTATTTCGCTCACTTGGCCCACGTAAGTGCGTCAATGAACCGCGCACGATGCGCCAATAGACGTTGTGCATCGAATGCATTAGCTAGTACTTCCTTGGTCAACTTCACTGCAGGGTCTGCTTCAATGACATCACGAAAGTTTGTTCTGGTCTCAGCGGCTTTACCCGCAGCGGCTTGAACAATGCGGTACGCATCATCACGAGACATACCCGAGTCAACGAGCGCAAGTAGCACTGACTGGGAGAACACGAGTCCGAGTGAATTGACGTTTAGGTTTTCTAACGCGCGTTCTGGATTAAGTACTAGGCCACTTGCGAGTCCTGTTGCTTTACGCAGCATGTACACAGTGAGCTGCAATGCGTCTGGCATGATGATGCGCTCAACACTTGAATGTGAAATGTCTCTTTCATGCCACAAAGCCACGTCTTCGAGTCCTGCCTGTAGGTAGCCACGAAGTACTCGGGCAAGTCCACACAGTCGCTCTGACAGAACAGGATTGCGCTTGTGTGGCATCGCAGAGGAACCCTTTTGTCCCTTCGCGAATGGCTCAGACGCTTCTCCAACTTCAGTACGCGCAAGGTGGCGAACTTCTAGGGCGAACTGCTCCATTGAAGTTCCAAGTGCAGCGCACGCGTAGAGAACTTCTGCGTGACGGTCTCTCGCAATCACCTGTGTCGCTGGCACTGGTGTTAGCCCAAGTTTTTCGCAGACGTACGCTTCAACTTTTGGATCGATGTTTGAATACGTTCCAACAGCTCCAGAGAGTTTTCCAACGGCGATTGCAGTACGCGCATTCTTGGCGCGCTCAATGTCGCGTTGTACTTGCAATGCGAAAAGAGCAAACTTCGCACCATAAGTTGTTGGCTCAGCATGCATGCCATGTGTGCGGCCAGTGATTGGCATGTCTACTGATTCCTTGGCACGTGCAGTTAGCGCATCGCGCAGCGCCGTGGCTTCAGTAATGACAATGTCCATGGCACGAGTGATTGTGTGACAGAGCGCAGTGTCAACAACATCCGAAGACGTAAGTCCATAGTGAATCCAAGCACCCTCAGGCATTCCAATTTTTGACTGCACAAGGTCAACAAAGGCTGCAGTGTCGTGATTGGTAATTAGTTCACGTTCATCAACTTCAGCCACAAATGCAGCGTCGATTACCGGGCGACGTGTGCGTAACGTAGCGACTTCGTCTTTGGGAAGCACGCCCTCTGCAGCGAGCCCCTCAGCTGCGAGGAGCTCAACTTCGAGCATTGTGTCAAAGCGGTTCTCGTCACTAAATAGTGCCGCAACATCCTTTGGTGAGTACCTCGGAATCATTTGTCTCCTTTAGACCACGGCAAGGGCAATGTCATTTCGCATGACTTTCCCCTTAAAGGTTATGAGCGATGCGGCCTCGTATGCACGACTTCGTGCTTCTTTCATTGAAAGCCCTACACCGGTTACTGCAAGCACTCTTCCGCCAGCGGTCATAAATGCCCCTGATTCGTTTCTGGTGGTTCCCGCGTGAAATACGGTGACCCCTTCAATAGGTGAGGTGAGCTGGCCGTCATCCCCTAGCCCACTTATAACGTCACCTTTTCTAGGGTTTTGTGGATAGCCCTCGGCAGCGAGAACCACCGTGACTGCGTTGCCAACAGACTTTT
Source organism: Acidimicrobiaceae bacterium (assembly GCA_037143535.1). GTDB lineage: Bacteria > Actinomycetota > Acidimicrobiia > Acidimicrobiales > RAAP-2 > RAAP-2. Next base: position 32,013 of record JBAWYN010000007.1, read on the forward strand.
CTTCAACTCCAGCGAGCTCTCCGTCACCGGTCTTTTTTAGAAGTTCAAAAATTCGGTCTCCATAGAGCGGCACGAGAACTTCAGTTTCAGGGTCACCAAATCGAACGTTGTACTCAAGCAACTTCGGGCCTTTTGAGGTGAGCATTACCCCGGCGTACAGCACACCTCGAAAATCAATACCGCGTTTCTTAAGCTCTACAACGGTCGGGGCAATGATTGTTCTCATTACAACGCTTACGAGATCGTCACTCATTGCAACCATTGGCGCATAGGCACCCATGCCACCCGTGTTTGCTCCTTGATTGTTGTCACCAACACGTTTGAAATCTTGCGCAGGAACGAGCGGCATCACGTTCGTGCCGTCGCAGAGAACAATCAGCGAGCACTCTTCTCCGTCGAGACCTTCTTCGATGATTACTGTTGTGCCGGCATCTCCAAATGCTTCTCCACTCAGTTTTTCTTCAATATCACGACATGCCTCTTCGAAGTCATTCGTAACGAGCACACCTTTTCCAGCTGCGAGCCCATCTGTTTTGATGACGAACGGTGCCGACATTCTTTCAAGGAATGCAATTGCGTCGGAAGCATTACTAAA